>NZ_CEEDCZ010000007.1:0-196277 GCF_979253475.1 Sphingomonas sp. AC449
GGACGCCTCCCTCAGTGGTGTTCAACACCTCCACTATCGCACATCGATGCAGTCGGGGGGCGTCCACCCCATCACCATCACCGGACATCCGTCACAGTGCCTGTGCGAACGCCCGCTATCGCCCCAAGTCGGTCGTTCGCCAGCCAAGTTGCCTTTCCCAATTGCGGACGTTAGGCTTGGGCTACATACATCAGCTATGCCGCCGTCCACGACCGTCATCAGCGATCCGCCCTCGAACCCTAAGGCTTACGAAGTGGAGCTGATTGGTCGGGTTCAGGAACATGGCTGGCAGACGACCTCTGTCGGGTCCGACGATAATGGCGATCCTGCTTTCAGCTATACGACCGGGTTTTGGCTCGCCGTCGAACAGCCGGAAGTAGTCGTGTTCGACTTCCCGCCACAGCTAGCCCACGATGTGTTTGCGCAAATGATCGAGAAATTGCGGGCGGGCCATCGGTTTAGTGTTGGCCAGCCGATCAAGGGCGTTTTGTCTAACAAGGCGGTATACCTCCTTCCGGTGAAGCGAGACGCCGGGGTCAAATATCTACGGTCGAGTGAATGGTTTTACCGAGGGACCGAGTTCCCGACGGTTCAACTCGTGTGGGCCGATGGCGCTGGACGGTTCCCGTGGGAACGTGGCTTCAACGAAGCGCTCGCGAGTCTCCAACCTGACCTGTCGGAACGCGGTTGGATTAAAGAGCTAGAGGAGCCTTTCAACGGCAGCTAATCGAGGTTTGCGCTTGAAAGCTGCCGGTCGCCTCACCATCAATTCCGGCCATTCCTGTCCATGGCTGTCGCGGAAACCCGCTCCGCCGCAGCCGTTCGCGACCTGCTCAATCACGCGCCATTTTCGTTACGTGCGTTTCGCGATATCTCAATGCAACAGGAACGCACCGACCGCCTCCTCGAACGCTACCGGTTGATCGAGCATCACGAAATGCCCGGCCTCGCCGATATCGACGAAGGTGACATGCGGCGTGTCCTTGTACGCTCCGCGATACAGGGCATCCGCCTGCGGCTTGGTGGGTCCGCCGACAGACCAGGGATAGACCAGCGTGATCGGCGTCGCGATCGTCTTCATTACCGGGCGCAGGTCGCTGGTCATGTCCTCGTACATCGCAGCGCCGGACACGCGCGGATCGGCGGCCTTGGCCCAGCTCGACACCAGCGCACGCGCGACCGGCTTTAAGGCCAGCCGATCCGCAATCGCCTGCGCGGCCGCGTCGCTGACAGGTTTGCCATAGCTGGCCACTTGCACGTCGCGCATCGCCCTGGCCTGCGGCTCGACCATGGCGACCGTCGCGGCGGGCGAAAAGAGCGTGCCGATGAAAGGCAGTGCGTCGACGATCATGATCCGGCCGGGATCGGCCCGATGCTTTTCCGCCAACTTGAGCGCGACGAGCCCGCCCATCGAATGCCCGACGATCGCGGTGCCGGTGATCGTCTCGCGCGCGATCAGCGTATGGAGGTCCTCGACGATGCCGTCGAGTATGCCAGGCGACAGGTTCGCACCCGGGGCATCGCCGGCAAAACCGTTGACCTGCACCAGGTAGACGCGGTGGTTCCTGGCAAGACCGGGTACCACGCCGTCCCAAATGGTTCGGGGGCTCGACAGGCCGGGGATCAGGATGACGGGCGTGCCCTTGCCGATGGAAACCACGGAAATGTGGGGCATCTGCATGATCGGGGTGGATGCAGCGGCCTGGGTTGCAACGGGAAGGAACGCGCTGCCGAGAGCCATGGCGGATGCAGCGATGCGCAAACCGAGGTGTCGGATCATGTTATTGCTCCTTTGTAGGGCTGACGAAGACGTCTTCGATGGCGAGGTCGAACAGTTCGGCGAGCTTGAAAGCGAGCGGAAGCGATGGGTCATAGCGGCCGGTCTCGATCGCATTGACACTCTGCCGGCTCACTTCCAGCAGATCGGCGAGATGTTGTTGCGACCATCCGCGAGCCGCACGTAGCGCACGCAGGTGATTGATCACGACCGCTGACGCTCGATCAGCATGTTGGCGCACTGTCCGACACCCAGTGATCCGAACCACAGCACAGGCACGTAGAAGAGCGGCAGATGGGGCGCGCCACCCAGCATCTCGAGGAACCCCAGAATGGATACGACGGTCATGGTCACGCCGGTCGCGATCATCGCCTTGCGCACCTCGAGAAGCCGTAGATATTCGTCGTGCATGTCGAGGATCATGGCGCCGATCAGCCAGAAGACGGCCGCGATCGGCAGGCCGGGCAGTGCCGCCAGCACCCAGCGGGCAGGGCCGTCCATCGCATCGAGGGGGAAGCCGCGCTGCACGCCGATCAGCAAGACGATGTAGCTGAGCATCGCGACGATCATCCGCCGGTTATAGCGCCTGGTCGCGGGGTCTCGGTAGCGGACGGTTGCGCCGTTGGTAGTCATGGTGAAGCCCCTTCGATTCGTTGTGAAGGAAGCTTGTCATGGAAAGTACGCTTTACGTCAAGTAGGCTTTCCACAGCTTGTAGCTGCGCCTTCACCAATAGCGCGCGAATGTCCGTGTCTGGGTCAGGCCGCTGAGGTGCGCGGTAAGGCGGGTATCGACCAGAGCCGGTCGTTCATAAGGGCCATCGAGCCTGCTCGAACGCGCAGATTGACCGCCGATGGGTGAAGTCGCTGGTGCCCGCGATTGTCGCGGCGTCGGAATGCCTGGCGACGAGCCCGCGGCGCGCTGCGCTGTCGGGCACGAGCAGGATAAAGGCTGTGCGAGCCGCCTGGCGACGAAGTCGCGCGCGAGCGCGATAAAGGCTTGTCGCTGCAAAGTAACCCGTTCTGCCTTCATGATGCAGGGCTTACGGGCTACGGATAATGGACGGATCAGGGTCTGTCTCATAGCCAGGGTCAGTGGCAGATAAGCCGCGCGACGCTGGAAACTTGTCCAGATCCATCACGGCCTATCTGCCCACCAACGTAGCTTACGTCGCTTGGTTCGACGACACAGGCTTGGCCGTGACGTCAAAGCGGTCGGCGTTCATGACCTTGACCCAGGCACGGATGAAGTCGCGCACGAACTTCTTCTCGTGACCGTTCTCGGCATAGACCTCGGCCGTCGCGCGCAATTGCGAGTTCGAGCCGAAGATCAGGTCGGTGCGCGTCGCCTGCCACTTCTTCTCGCGACCGCCACGATCATAGCCGATGAACTTTTCGTCGCTCGACGTATCGACCAGATCCCAGAACGTGTCGTTGTCGAGCAGGTTGACGAAGAAGTCGTTCGTCAGCTGCCCCGGACGGTTGGTCAGTACGCCATCGGGCGCATCACCGAAGTTGGCGCCGAGCACGCGCAGGCCACCGACCAGTACCGTCATCTCCGGGGCGGACAAGCCGAGCAGCGAGGCCTTGTCGAGCAGCAGCTCCTCGGTCTTCACCGGGTGACGCGTCTTCAGGTAGTTGCGGAACCCGTCGGCCTGCGGCTCCATCCACACGAAGCTCTCGACATCGGTCCAGTCCTGCGTCGCGTCGCCGCGGCCGCCGAGGAACGGGACCGTCACGTCGTGACCTGCATCGCGCGCTGCCTTCTCGACCGCTGCCGAACCCGCCAGCACGATGGCGTCGGCGAGCGACATGCTGCCCCGCAACGCGTTCAGCTTGGCCAATACCTGGCTGAGCTGCTCGGGCTCGTTGACCGGCCAGTCCTTCTGCGGCGCGAGCGCGATCCGTGCGCCGTTTGCACCACCGCGATGGTCCGACCGGCGATAGCTCGATGCCGACGCCCAGGCCGTCTTGACCAGCTGGCCGATCGTCAGCCCGCTCGCCAGCACGGCATCCTTGAACGCCGCGACGTCGGCGTCCGACGGGGCGGTGCCCTCGGGAACGGGATCCTGCCAGATCAACGTCTCTTCGGGAACCTCGGGTCCGAGATAGCGGACCCTGGGCCCCATGTCGCGGTGCGTCAGCTTGAACCAGGCGCGCGCGAACGCATCGTCAAGCGCGGACTGGTCGTCGCGGAACCGGAGCGCGATCTCGCGGAACTCGGGGTCGACCTTCAGCGCCATGTCGGCCGTGGTCATCATCGTCGGCACGCGCTTGTTGGGGTCGCGTGCGTCGGGTGCCATGTCCTCCGGCTCGGGGTTGACCGGCTGCCACTGCTTCGCACCGGCCGGGCTCTCGGTCAGCTCATACTCGTACTTGAACAGCAGACGCAGATAGTCGCCGGTCCACTTGGTCGGGTTGTTCGACCATGCGCCCTCGATCCCCGAGGTCGTGATATGGCCCTGGCCGATCTCCTCGCTGTCGGTCAGCCAGCCGAGGCCCTGCATATGAACCGACTCCGAGGACGGGCTCTTGAAATGCGGCGCGGGCTTGGCACCGTGCGCCTTGCCAAAGGCGTGGCCGCCCGCGGTCAGCGCAACGGTTTCCTCGGAGTTCATCGCCATCCGCTGGAACGTCGCCTTCATGTCGCGCGCGGACTTGAGCGCGTCGGGCTCACCGCCCGGGCCCTCGGGGTTGACGTAGATGAGGCCCATCTGGATTGCGGCCAGCGGCCCTTCGAGCTCGGGCATGTCCTCGCTGATGCGCGTCTGCGCACCCTCGTTGACCCAGAGTTCCTCTGCGCCCCAGAAGGTATCGCCCTCGGACGCAAAGACGTCCTTGCGGCCGCCGGCGAAGCCGAACACCGGGCCACCCATGCTCTCGATCGCGACGTTGCCGGCTAGGATGAAGAGGTCGGCCCAGCTGATGTTCTTGCCGTATTTCTGCTTGAGCGGCCACAACAGGCGACGCGCCTTATCGAGGTTGCCGTTGTCTGGCCATGAGTTGAGCGGCTCGAACCGCTGCTGGCCCGACGACGACCCGCCGCGGCCGTCGGTCACCCGGTAGGTACCAGCGGCGTGCCATGCCATGCGAATCATGAACGGCCCATAATGGCCATAGTCGGCAGGCCACCAGGCCTTGCTGTCGGTCATCAGCGCCGTCAGGTCCGCCTTGAGCGCGGCATAGTCGAGCTGCTTGAACGACTCGGCATAGTCGAACTCCTCGCCCATCGGGTCGGGAGAGACGCCGTGCTGATGCAGCATGTCGATCGGCAGCGCATCGGGCCACCAATCCTTGTTCGTGCGACCCAGCAGCGAGCGGGCCTTAACCTCGCCGCCACCCTGGGGGCCCATCGGGCAACCGCTTGCCTTAGGCTGTTCGTAATCGGCCATCTTGGCGTCCTCTCTCAATGAGTTTTACCATCGTGCTGGCAAGATGCCGGATCCACCGTAGATTTGTCCAATCGATTATTCGGGAGAGAGCCATCATCTAAGTCGATCACAGGCCGGAAGTTTGACCCCTGTGAGTCAGTCACAACGAACGTTGCGTTCGCGCAACGCGTTGCATCCCAATCGATCGTTCAAGTTCACCAGCGCTATGCATCGTTAATCGCGGCAGCGTGAGACCAGAGGAGCCTGGGGGTTGTAAGGTCAGCCTGACGTGCAACATGATGCCGATGCGCCTCATTCTTCCTCTGCTCATCGTCCTTGCCGCCTGCGACGGACCAGCATCGTCGGCGGGTTCAACTACCCCGAACCCAGATGTGAGTTCGCGCACGGAAGGGCTCGATGCCGCGTTGATGCGCGACATGCAGGTCAGGGCATCCGCGCTCCCGCGACTTCGTTCGCTCCTTGTCCTTCGCGACGGACAGACGCTGACGGCGCGTGTATTCAACGACGGTCCTCCGCTCGACCGGCCGGTCAACATAAAGTCAGCGTCGAAGTCTGTGATGTCCGCACTGGTCGGCATCGCCGTGCAACGCGGTGTCTTCGACGGCGTCGACCAGCCGGTGCTGCCGTTACTCAAGCGTGACGCGCCGGCGGACCCCGACCCACGACTGGCCAGGGTGACCATCGGCAACCTCCTGTCGATGCAAGCCGGGCTCGAGCGAACTTCGGGCGAGAATTACGGCCGCTGGGTATCCAGCCCCAATTGGGTACGCTTCGCGCTCGCCCGTCCGTTCGTCGCCGATCCGGGTACGGCGATGCTCTACTCCACCGGATCTACCCATCTGCTCTCGGCGATGCTGACGCGGGCGACCGGGAAGAGCACGCTTGCCAACGCGCGCGAATGGCTTGGTGAGCCGCTTGGGATCGCGATCCCGGCCTGGCCGGGTGACCCGCAGGGCATCTACTTTGGTGGCAACGAAATGAAACTCTCACCGCGCGCGCTTGCCCGGTTCGGCGAGCTCTATCGGCTAGGTGGGATTGCCGATGGTCGGCGCATCCTCCCCGCTCAATGGATCGAGCAAAGCTGGACACCGCGCGCCGTCTCACCGTGGAGCGGGAAGGAATATGGCTATGGCTGGTTCCTCACCGAGATGCGGGGGCATCCCGTGCGGTTCGCCTGGGGCTATGGGGGCCAGATGGTCTATGTCATCCCCGATCTGAGACTGACGGTCGTCATGACGTCGGACCCGAATGGCGCGCGAGACACAGGCCATATCGATGCGCTGCATAGCATCGTGGAGAACGCGGTCGTGCCCGCTGCCGAGCGGGGCGCATCGTGAGATATATGCCGGATGGGCTACGGTAGCATTCCACAGCCAGTCGAAGTTTGATGAGGTCGTGAGATGCAAAATGACGGGACAGCCCCTCCAGCGCGACCGCGTCTTCGCCCGCCAGATCTAGAGGCCAGCGCCTCGGGCAGGGGCTACTGAGCACTGATCATACGCTCGCCGGGAAGCAGCGGGTGATCGCCGGTCGACGTTCGGATCCTTCCGCAATCACGCTATTTTTTGCCGAGGCACGGCAGCTGCTCGGTGGCATCGACCTGTGGTTCGACCGCGAAGGCGCTGGCGTGCTCGGACCGCAACTGAAAAAGCCTTCACCACAGTCGTGGAGCTTTATGTCGCTTGTGCGTTGGTCACCGACAGCACTGAGAGGTTGCCATGACTGACGACAGCACGCCGAAGCCTAACGAAAATGTCCGGGTAAAATCCAGGGATGCAAACCCTGTCGAGGACGGTTTCGGCAAAGGGGACGGGTATTCGGGCGACGAGTACGATAGCGTGAACCACGCCGCCGAGCGGCATCTGCAGAACAGGGACCGTGCGCCTGGTGCTGACCCAGCCGATACGGCTGACGGCAGGGACATTCCGCCCGAGGCTGGCAAGCGCGCATATATCGACAACAAGACCGGTGAAGTCCACGGCAGTGGAGCGGGCGCGGGTGGTGGCAATCCGGGGGAGGATATCGACCTCGACACGTCGCGGAGCGGACCTGAAGAATAGGTCGTAGACGCAGAGCCATGATCTCGACGCGCAGAAACGGGTCGAGATCTTGGTTAGGGGGCTATCGGCGTGATCGCCCTGCCGACTTACCCGCCAAGGTTCCTAATCGGGGAGTTCCTGGAAGAGATGCACAGCGCCGGATCATCGTCACGCTAGCCCCGCTTTGCCAGCAAGCCCTCCGCCATCAGCCGGAACGCGGCGATCGCCTGCGGTAGGGCAGTTTGCGGCGTCTCGCTGGAGGAAACCCAAAGCGCGGCATTGAACGCCGCACCGCTCAGGAGGCGTGACGCGGCTTCGACATTGACCGTCTGCATGACCCCCTCGGCGATCAGTTTGGCGACCGCCTGCTCGGTGACGGCAAGGCACGCATTCTGGCTCGGCCATGTCGCGGGGTCGCCCAGGAAGGCCGGGCCGTCCAGCAGCACAATCCGTCGGACCTCCGGATCGAGCGCCATTTCGATATAGGCCTCGCCTTCGGCGATCAGGCGCTCCCAACCGGTCGCCGCATCGGACCCCGCGCGTTGCGCGCGTGCCGCCATCTCGCCGTCGACTTGCGCAACGACGGCAGCCAGCAGACCCTTCTTGTCGCCAAAGCCGTGATAGAGCGCACCCCGGGTCAGTCCGACCTCTGCAGTCAGATCGTCCATCGACGCGCCTGCGAAACCCGAAGCGGCAAACGCCCTGCGTGCCGCACCGATGAGCTTGGCGCGGTTTTCTTCCATCGTTTCAACGCGGCGTTTCGCTGCCAATTGAATACCCTTTCACATACGCTGCGTATATCAATTGACGCAGCGTCTGATTGATGTTTTCATATACGCGGCGTATCCGGATTATCCAGCTATGTCTAAAGGTCGAGCGGCCAGAGGCTGCTTTTGTTGCCCCCAATACCCGAAGGAATGATAGCATGGTCCAGCGCGAAGCAGTGTTTCCTGCCAACCGGCACGCGCTCTACGACGCCCACGGCTATTCGGCCGCGATACGGTCGGACACTCTTCTGTTCGTCTCGGGGCAGGTCGGCAGCTGCGAGGATGGTTCGCCCGAACCCGACTTCGAGGCGCAGGTTCGCCTTGCGTTTGCCAATCTGGAAGCCACCCTGCTGGCCGCGGGATGCGGGTTTGACGACATTGTGGACGTCACGACGTTCCACACCGATCCCGAGCGGCAGTTCGACACGATCATGGCCGTCAAGCGTGAGTTCTTCGAACGCAAACCTTATCCGGCCTGGACGGCTCTCGGGGTCAATTGGCTTGCGGGGTTCGATTTCGAAATCAAGGTGATCGCTCGCATTCCGACGCACGAGTGATCGACGGGGATAAGGGACCCCAGGGAAATGGCCGTTAGACAATTGCCTGAGCGGGAAGCCGGGCTGAGGTCTGAAGATGCCGGACCGCGGGGGTTACGATCGAATGACGAGATCGTTATAGGTCCGTAATGAAAATTGCTGTGATTTCGGACATCCACGGGAATGTCGCGGCGCTTGATGCAGTTCTCGCCGATATCACCTCTCGGCGAGTCGGCCAGATCGTGAACCTCGGGGACATCTGCTCGGGGGGCCTATTCCCGCGTGAAACGGCCGACCGACTGATGCCTCTGCGATTGCCGACGATACGCGGGAATCACGAACGTCAGCTTATGGAACAGCCTCCTGAGCGGATGGGATTGTCCGATCGCCACGCCTTCGACCAGCTGGGCGCTGAACAGCTTGCGTGGCTAGCAGCGTTGCCCACGACCATGCGCCTGTCCAGGGATGTGCTGCTGGTTCATGGCACGCCGGACAGCGACCTGACCTACTTTCTCGAGACGGTGACAGAGGAGGGGCTTCGTGAGGCCACGCGCGAGGAAGTCCAACACCGTGCGGGACCTACAGATGTGGCTGTGATCCTCTGCGGCCATACGCATATCCAACGAGTGATGACGCTCGACGACGGGCGCATGATCATGAACCCAGGAAGCGTCGGTCTTCCGGCATATGCCGATGATCGACCCCACGCTCACCGCGCAGAAAGCGGATCGCCGCACGCACGCTACGCCGTCTTGTCCAACGAGGGTGCTGGCTGGATGGCAGAGCTTCTATCCGTCGATTATGACTGGGAACAGGCTGCCCGTGACGCCGAGGCGAATGCTCGTACCGACTGTTCCGGAGCTTTACGGACCGGTCGGGTCTAGCGCGGAATATCTTATTTCTCGATGCGAAACGGGTTTCGGGTAGCCGTGTGGATCCTGGGAATTCGATCGTGTTCGGAAAAGGCGGTGCCGCGCTATGTCTTCTATAGCAATCGGCGTCTCGCGCAGCGGTGCTGTCGTCGGCGCATTCAGCATCTGCGGGCGGTAGCGGGGCGCTACTGTCAGCCTGTCAGGAGAGCGAGCCGCTGCGTCGCGCAGGTTGCTCTTCGAGCAACGCCCGGGGGCAGGTTGGGACGACAACGAGCAGGCCGCGTCAGGAGGTAACGGCGACGACATTGTCGTCGCCATTCCGGTCCACATACATGTTGTACGAATCGATCCCGGCAAAGGCCGGCTTCTTCCGTGTCACGATACGGATGGTCTGTACGCCCGAGACGATCGGTCGACGGACCTTCGCGATCACGTCCGTCGCTGCGAAGCTCCCGAAGCCGGGGCGCTGGTCGAAGACGCCGACGTCGATCGTATCGGCAAGCGGCGATGCCTTTTCGACGCCGGTTCCGTTCGCGTAGAATTTGGCGGCGTCGATCGTCAGCACGGTTTCGAAATGACCGTCGGGCAGCTTATGCGTGACCGCACTGGTGGTTTTCAGGTCGTACACCGTGATGCGATCCAGCAGGTCGAGCACGAGTTGACGTTCGCCGGGCGTGCGGGCCAGCGACAGGAAGCCCGCTACCAGATCGAGCGAACGTGGATAGGGCTTTCCCTTGAAACGATAGCGGGCGAGCAGACCGCGCAGCATGGCGTTAACGCGCGCTTCTCCGAGACGGTCCTGCAACAGGTACATGACCAGCGAACCCTTGCGGTAATGGATATAGCCCTGGTTCTCGACCCGATCGAGCGGCACTTCCTCTACCACGTCGCCGCCGCGCGACCGCAGGTAGCTGTCGAGTTCGTATTTCAGAAAACGACGGATCTTGTCCTCGCCATATTGGTGCTTCATCACCATCAGCGCGGAATATTGCGCCATGGTCTCGACCAGCATCGACCCGCCCTGCATGTCGGCGCTGACCAGTTGATGGCCCCAATATTGATGCCCCAGTTCGTGCGCGGTGACGTAGCTGACATAGTCGATCTTGTGGGGATCGCGCGTGTCGGCGACGAAGCCGATGCGCTCCGAATAGGGGATCGTGCCCGCGAACGCCTGCGCGTAGCTCGCATAGCCAGGGAATTCGAGAATGCGCGCATAGTCGAATTGATAAGGTCCAAAATTCGCGCGGTAATAGGCGAGCGAGCGCTGCATCGCGTTGAGCATGCGGTCGACGTTGAACGCATGGTGCGGGTCGTAGAACACCGTCAGATGCGTGCCGTCGACGGTCCGCGAGCGTTCGGCATAGGCGGCGGACTGGACGGAGAAGAAGGCGAGGATCGGCGCGGTCGATACGAACCTCGCGGTTCTGCGCCCTCCCGCGGTCGTGTCGGCAACCTTGCGGCCCGGCGCCACCGGGACCTGGCCGGCGATCGTCGAGACGGTGATGTCGGAGCGGACCCACGGCGCATTGTTGATCAGATTGCGCGCCTGCGCCGAACGATCCTCTAGCTTCGCAGGGCGCAGCACCGGCGTCAGGCCGTATTTGCGCCGCTTCGCGCGGTCCTGCAGCAGGCCGTTCTGCCGCATGCCGATCTGTGGCGCGAATTCGTCGTTCTGCAGGAACGTCCCGTTGCCGACGACGCGCGTGTCGTCGTTGTTGGCGACCAGCCCACGCTGCCACCGCGTCGCCTGGAACGCCATGGTGCCGCGTGCGCCGGGCGCGAGCGGCGTCGCGAACCGGTAGATGCGGTAGTGAAGATCGCGGTCGTCCATCACCAGTCGCGCGCCGGGAATGACGATTTTGCCCAGCTGCGTCTGGTCGTCCATCAGCCGGACGTGCAGGTCGGACAGGGGGGCGCCGGTATCGTTGACGAAGGCATAGGTGCCGCTCGACTCCATCCGACGCTGATCGGGATAGAGCGCGACGTTGAGGCGCATGTCGGTGACCGAGGGCTGCTTCAGCGTGGCGTATCGGAGATATTTCTTCTCGTATTGAGCCAGTCGGGCCTCGCCATCCTGTGTGGTACGATAGCGGTTGATGACGTTCATGTCGTGATACAGATACGCACCGCTCGCCGCCGTCGCGAACAGCGCTCCGGCCAGCACGACACCGGGCGTTCCGAGCAACCGCCGGGGTAGCTGGGCGAGACGCACGCGGAGCCGGGTCTCCGTGCCGCGCCGCCAGAGCAGGTGCGCGACAACGCACAATGCCAGCGCGACCGAGCCCCAATACAGCCGGAGCCACCATGCGCGCGGTCCGCCGATTTGCGCCCCGTTCATGTCCGACAGCTGCACCGTGCCGGTGCTGCCATATTGATAGAGCGGGTGTTCGAATCCCATGTTGGTCAGCGTGATCGTGCCGACGAGATAGACGACCATGATCGCCCATCCGACATATTTGTTGGGGCTGAGCGCCTGTACCACGACCGCCAGGATCGCGAGGATAACCGCGTCCGCTGTCATCGGCAGCACCCACCAGGCGAGATACTGACCAAGCGCGAGGTCGGTCTGCCCGCGTGCGAGCTGGACGACGCACGCGGTCAGCGCCGCCATCACCGCGGTCGCGAACAGGACGCCGGTGATCGCGAGCACCTTCGGCACCAGATAGGCCCAGTTGGGCAGCGAGGTTGCATCAACGATCTCGTGCATCCCGCGTTCGCGGTCGCGCCACACCAGTTCGCCCGAATAATAGATCGCGATGATCAGCGGGATGATGCTGAACGTCCCCTCCAGCGTGGCGATCACGGCGAACGTCAGCTGGCGGATCGGCGCACCGAACATCTCGTTGGCGAACAGCATCCCCCCCAGCGTGTTGAACAACCCGATCAGCATCAACACGACGAACGCCGGGCTGCGGAACACCAACGCCATCTCGAACCGGCACCGCGCGGACATCCGCGTCCAGTTCGCTTCGGACGGTCTGGCAGCGGGCAAGCGATCGACCGTGAGCGGTGGGGTCGCGGCAAGCTTCGTCGTCGCGCGCTGCTGCTTGCGCAGTCTGCGCTTGGACACGCCGCGTTCGGCAAACGAGAAGCGTGCATAGGCGATGGCCATCGCCACCAGCCCGACGCCGATCGTGATCACGCGGTTCCACAGCAGCACCCCGGCAAAGGCAGGCAGCCCGTTATTGGCCTCGCTCGCGGTCCAATAGCGCGTCGTGGTGCTGAGCGCGCCGATGCCGAAGAGCTCGAAATAGCTTCCCGTCGCACGCCATTCCGGCTTGAAGCGCAGGATCGAGTTCAGCGCCAGATACAGCATCAGGAACACGACGACGCCGAGATAGGAATACATCATCGACCGCGTCATCGTCGCCACCGCGAAGAAGATCGCCGCGGTCAGGAAGACGTTGGGCAGTGCCAGCAGGAAATACGCATAGGCGAAGTCGTGCAGCCGGTTCGGTCCTAGCGTCTCCTGATCGACCCACGGCATCAGCGAGCCAAGCCAGATTGCCAGCGGGATCGCGGCGAACGCCAGCGCCGCCGCGGCGAATGCGCCAAGGAAGCGCGCCATCAGATAGTCGAACTTGGCGACGCGGGTCGATCGCACCATCGGTCCGAACCCGCTCTCGTCGTCGCGAACGATCACGTTCGCGACGAACGCGGTGGTCACGAACATGAAGAAGATCGACATGATCTGATGGACCTGCGCCACCGCCATCGGCGCATTCTTGTGGATGTTGGCGCCGCTGCCGATCTTGATCTGGTCGATCGTCATCGAGCCGAAGGTCAGCAGGAAAAACAGGATCGCGACGGTCCAGAAGACCGGGTTGCGCAGTTGATAGCGAAGCTCGAAGCGGGCGATCTGGCCGAACATGGCGCTCAGGCCGCGATGGCGGAGGAGGGAGTGTCTGCCGCCGGTACGCGCCGCGACCGCGCGAGGGTCGAGAAATACACGTCTTCCAAACCGCCCCGCGCGGCGGTGAAGCCGTCGCCCGGATCCTCGGGGGACAGGATGTGGATGATCGTCCGACCGGCAAACAGCCGCGTCGAGATCACCTCGTACCGCAGGCGGCTTTGGTCGAGTTCGTCGCGTCCGATCGTCTTTGCCCACACGTTGCCGCGGGTGCGTTCGATCAGGTCGAGGGGCGCGCCCTCGAGCTGGATCCGTCCCGCCGCCAGGACAGCCATGCGCGGGCACAGGTCGGCGACGTCCTCGACGATATGCGTCGACAGGATCACGACGACGTTCTCGCCGATCTCGGCCAGCAAATTGAGGAAACGGTTGCGCTCCTCGGGGTCAAGGCCTGCGGTCGGTTCGTCGACGATGATCAGCGCGGGGTTGCCGATCAGCGCCTGCGCGATACCGAAGCGTTGCCGCATGCCGCCCGAAAACCCCGCGATCGCCTTCTTGCGGACGCTCCAGAGGTTGGTCTGGTTGAGCAGCGTCTCGACCGTTTCCTTGCGCTCGCGAGCCGAGGCGATGCCTTTCAGCACAGCCATGTGATCGAGCATGTCATAGGCGGATACCCGCGGGTACACGCCGAAATCCTGCGGCAGGTAACCTAGCGTTTCGCGCAAAGCCTCGGGATTGGCGATCACGTCGATCGTCCCGAACCGGATCGTGCCGGCGGTCGGCGTCTGCAACGTGGCGATCGTCCGCATCAGCGTCGACTTGCCCGCGCCGTTGGGCCCGAGCAGCCCGAACATCCCGTTGGGCACGCTAAGCGTCACATCGTCGAGCGCTCGCGTGCCATTGGCATACACATGCGTGACATTGGTAAGTTCGAGCATTGATGATCCCCCGTCGGGGACAAGCTATCAGGTGTGTTGTCGATGTAAAGCAGGCTGATCTTGATTAATGATGCGCACACTCGAGCGCCGACGTCGCAGTCGTGTGAGGCATTATCGGAACGGTCGACGGAAGGCCGCTCGGGATGAAGTGCAGGCTGGTTTGCGAGACGGCTGTTCGCCGCCCGGTCTGATCACGTTCAAGGAGCCCTAACATTATGGATACTGGGGCTTCTTATTGGCATACGCCCTCGTGTACTGAACGCCAGAACTGGCAGCGTCGGGTAGAGCGGGCGTAAACTGGTAGGCCCGCATCTCGGCGCCATTTCTGATGCGAAATTCACGGACACTGCGTCAGCCAGCGAACGGCAAGTAGCCCGGGTATCCGCACGCACGAAGGGCAGATGTTGTTTGCGGGCGCATTCGATCGCAGTTTTCCCGGGGTGCCGCTTTGAAAGACGCCCGCCCGCATTCCTTTCCAAAGCCGCCCTTTCGCTTTCGCCCAATTGCAGACATTCGCTCGAGTTGGCAGGGTTAGCTACGAAGGGAAAATGGATGCCAATTTCGCTGGCTGACTTGGCCGTGGCCATCGTTGTCCTGTTTGGTGTGCCGCTGCTGCTGGTGCTGGTTTACAGGCGAAACAAGCGGTTGGCGGCGTGGTGCGGAGCCGGGATCGGTGTGTTCATCGTGGTCGGAAACGCCGTGGAGAAGCTTGCGACCGGACAGTCAGGCCTGTTCTAACGAACGTCCGCTTCCCACCAATCTCGGTCATTCCGCTTCCGCCCAAAGTCGGACGTAACATGCCGGTATGCGTGCATCAGTAAGCTGCCGTTCCTTAATGCCCGAAGCGTTGCCGCAACTTCGTCGCGAGTGCGACGATCAGCGCAGCAGGAATGCCGCCAACGACGCATCCGGCCGCAACCCAAAGCGCGAGCATTACCAGCATAATCGCGAACATACCGAGTTCTTGCCATGCCGCGATCTTCCATGGCTCCATGAAGATCACGCCAAAGCCGTAGGATAGGAGAAATGGTGCTCGAAAGCCTGGACCATTCTTTGACAGGACTGCCGCGCCAACGATCCAGCAGGCAGTGATTAGCGCAGCGAGCGGAAGCACGATGAGGCCGGAAAAGTCCATCGGTTAGATTTAGCGGCAGGTTTGACTATGATCCAGCCGCAAACACGCTCGTCCGCCATCCACCAATTCCAGACGTTCCGGAGCTGATCGCATCGAACGGCCGCTTCCGCTCACTTCCAGACAAGCGAAGTGCCCGGGATATGGGCCACCCCAGAGAACCACGTGCCTGGACTGCGGACCCTCCGACGAGATCACCGGGTGCGCGCCGAAGCGGACGGACATCTGGTTGGTCGATGTAGCCGGATCTGCCGGCAAGCCCGTGTAGGCGGGATGCAAGGGGCCGCTGAACGCCGGGACGGCGATCCACGTCATCCAGCAACAAGCCCTGTCGCTACGACACCGGCTGCAGCCGTGACATTCAAATGGCGTCTTTGCGCGTCCGGCCGCTGGCGATCCCTGTGTTCGACCATTGTCCAGGTCACACCGTAGCGGATCGTGCGCTGGCCGTTCAGCAGTATCACGCCATCGCAACGATCATGGTCGCCTCACATCGGTGAGGCGCTCACCCTCGGCAAATGGCTGAAGCTGGAAGGCGGCAATCAACGTGGGATTGTCCAGGTGTGGGTCTGGTCAGCCGACCTCCGCACCCATGCGGCGGTGATCACCGCAGCTGGCTGTCCTTGCTGCCGCGTCGATTGAATGCCGCGCCCAGTGGGCGGTCGCGGCCGCTCTGGCACGTGACGCACGTCCGCACGCCAGGCACCGCCTCGCGCCGACCTTCGGGGATTTCATCGCCGCAGATTGCACAGAAGGGTTCACTTGTTCCGCTTGGCATGCTTGCCCGGGCGGCCAGCACTGCGTCTGCAACGGAATCATCGATCTGATCCTGAACCGCGCCATCGCGCGTCCAACCGCCGGCCATATGCCTCTCCTTACATGCGGCATATGGGGACCAGGGAGCGTCAGCGCCAATGCCAGCGCGACGTTTCCTAGTCGGTGCAATTGCGGTCAGCGGACAAGTCGCAAGGCGTCCCGATCTGCGGTAGCGGCGGCCAGTTCGGCACGCGCCGACGCGATCCGCGCCTGCGCGTCGACGAGGCGGACGCGTGCGTCGGTGGCGGTTTCCTCGCGTTGATTGACCAGGAAGAAATCGGCCGATCCGAGTTCGAAGCGCCGGCGCTCGGCGGCCGCGAGACGGTCGGCGAGTTGACGCTCTTCGTCGGCAATGGCGGCGAGCCGTTCGGCTGCGCCGACTGCGATGACGATGCCCTGGACCTCGACGCTGATCTGGTCGCGCAGGAAGCGGCTGCGCTGGCCGAGCGCGTCGATCTCGGCGCGCGCCTCGGCGACGCGGCCCTTGGCGGCGCGGTTCTGCAACGGCACGCTGAACTTGAACCCGATCGCCGCCTCGAGCGGCGTCCGGTTCGGGCCACCCAGACCGACCGGCCCGACATCCTTGCCGACCTCGCCGCGCAGGTCGAGCCGCGGCGACAGGTCGTTTTCCGCCAGAGCCAGCCGCGACGTCGCCTGGTCGATCCGCGCGAGCACCGCGCGATAGTCGGGACGCTCGACCGGCCCCGCGCGGGTCGCTACGACGGATAAAGCGGCGAGCGCGCCGGCATCCGCGGGCATGCGATCGTCCGACACCGTCACGGGCGCACCCGCCTCGTCGCGCAAGTAAAGCGATAGTGCATTGGCGGCACCGGCGACATCCTGTTCTGCACGCACCGCCAGCGCGCGACGCCGGACGAGATTCTGGTCGTTCTCGACGAGCAGGATCTCGGGTCGTGCACCGAGCGTCACCAGCCGGCCGATCGCGCTGCGGCGCCGCTCCGCGAGTTGCAGCAGGTCGCGATAGGCGCGCAGGCGCAGGCCCGCCGCGACCCAGGCCTGATAGGCGTCGACCGCGCGGCGCTGCACACCGATTGCGACCATCTCCGCCTCGAACCGCGCGACGTCGATCTCGGTGCCGGCGATCGCCCGCCGCGTGCGGCGCTCGTCGATCACCCGGTCGCGCAGCAGCGCGAACAGCGCGCCGACCTTCGCCTCGCCCAGCTTGTTGGTATAGGCCTGGTCCTCATAGACCGGGAACGTCCCGCGCGACGCACGGTAGCCGCCATAGACATAGCCGCCATTGCCGGTGAGCGGGCGCGTCGCGCGCCCCTCGACCACGGTGCCGTCGTAATAGCCCGCGACGCGGGACTTTGAGTCGACGTCGAACACGGTGTCGAACGCCCCCTCAGCGGACAGCGCGCGGCCATCCGCCTGCCGCACCTTGGCGAGCGCCTCGACGATCTGTGGCGCGGACCGCGCGGACGAACGCAGCACCTCGTCGAGCGTCAGTGGCGTGCTTTGCGCGGACGCGGCGGCGGGTGCCAGCAGGACGAGCAGGAAAGCGACGCCGAGAAGAGGGGGGACCCGCGTCATTTCTTGGCGTCCCCGTCCTTGCCAGTTTCGTCCGCGCTGGGCTTGGCGGGCGGCTTGGGCTGCGCCTTGGCCGATGCCGCGCCGCGCTGGCCGAATTCGAGCGGGAAGTCGTTAAGCTGGCGCCACAGTTCGTAGCCGACGAGGACGGTTTCGCCCTGCACCCAGCCGCGCACCTTGCCGCCCGGGCGGACGAAGGTGGCGGTCGGCCAGCCCGGCTTGCCCGGCCGCGGTTCGACCAGGATGCGGAACGTGCCGTCGGGGGCGGCATTGGGATCGATCATGCGAACGCGCGCGTTGAACATGCCTTGCGCGACCGACGGCCAGCCGCTGAACTGGATCGCCGGCCAGCCCTCGAACTCGAGCCGCACCGGGCGACCGGGGCGGATCAGCGGCATGTCGCGGCCATCGACGTAGAGCTCGACCGCGCGCTCGACGCGCTCGGGCGCGATCACCGCGAGCACCGTGCCGGGCGACACCAGCGCGCTGCCGCTCGCCGCATTCAGTTGCTGGACGCGGCCGTCGCGCGGCGCGCGCACCAGCTGCGCCGACTGGCGGTTGAGCTGGATGTCGATCCGGTTGAGTTTCGCGCGCGCCTCGGCGAGCTTGGCGCCGGCGTCGGCGACCTTGATCTGCGTCTGCTCGTAATCGCGGCGGGCGGCGAGCCCTTCGGCGAGCAACTGCCCGGTGCGCGCGACGTCGATTCCCGCGACCGCGCGACTCTGCTGGATCGCGGCGATCTCCGCCTGCACTTGCGCGCGCTCGGCTCCCAGACGTGAGAGCAGGTCGGGGTCGAGATCGACGACGCGTGCGATCGGATCGCCGCGCGCGACGTGCTGGCCGTCCTGGACGTACCAGCGCTCGACCCTGCCCGGCACCAGCGCGGTGACCTGCTGCTGGCGGTCGCCGGGATCGAGCGCGACCACTTGCCCCGTGCCGTTGGCGGTCTGCACCCAGGGGACCAGCGCCATGATCGCCGCGGCGATCGCGATGCCCAGCACGAGCATCCACGCCACCGCCGATGCCACCCGTGGTGCCCGCATCGCGGCGAGTGTCCGGAAATGCGCGAGGCGATCGGGCTTATACGGCATGGCCGGCTCCCTGCTGAGTCGCGGCGACCAGCGCCGCGCAACTGTCGAAGCGGCGTTGCCGATCGGGTTCGAGATGGAACCAGCCGTCGAGCACGATATCCTCGGGGCGACCCGTGCACAGCAGGACCGTCGTACCCGCCGCCTTGAGCTGGCGCAGCACCTCGGCGAGGCGGCTGGTCGGGATCAGATCGTAGAGCTGCGACAACATCAGCACGTGCGGGCGCACCAGCAGCGCATTGGCGAGCTTCAGCGCCATCACCTCGCCAATCGACAGCGGATAGCCCGAGGCCGCCAGCGGCGTGTCGAGGCCGTGCGGCAAGCCGACGACGCGGTCGCGCAGGCCGACCGTCTCGAGCGCGTCGAGCATCACCGTGGAGGTCGATGCGGCGGCGGCGAGCGTCAGATATTCGCGGATCGTGACCTCGACGATGCTCGGCCGGTCGAGCACCATCACCTCGGATCGCAGCAGATACATGTCGAACGTCGCCATGTCCGCGCCGCCGACCAGGACCAGCCCGCGCTCGGGCACGACATGGCGCTTGAGCACCATCGCCAGCAGCCGCTCGGCCCCGTCGTCCGCGCGCGTGACGAGCTGTTCGCCCGCGGCGAGCTCGAAATCGAAGCGCGCACCCTCGGTCACGACGCGGTCGAGCCGCACCGCGCCGTCGCCGGGCGACTGTCCCGCGGCGGCGACCGCGCTCTCCTGCGGGATCGCGTAGAGCAGCGACAATTCCTCCGCGCTCGCCACCAGATCGTAGAGCGTATCGAGATACCAGCCGAGCTGCGACACGCCGTAGAAGACGCCGCTGAGGATCAGCTCGGCCGCGACCAGCTGTCCGATCGACAGTTCACCGCTGAGGATTAGGTTGCCACCGAGTGCGAGCAGCGCCGCGCTGGCAAAGGCATAGAGCAGCAGGAAGGCGACGGTCTGCGTGAAGCTGTAACGGAAATAGCGCTGGTGGCGCTCGACATAAGTGGCGGTGACGGCTTCCGACCGGTCCATCGCGAAATCGAAATGGCGGCTCGATTTGTAGAAGCCGTTCGACGCGCCGACGCTTTCCAGCCAGCGCGCGGCCTCGTGCTTGGCATGGCTCAGCGCGACCGCCGAGCGGATCGAGCCGCGCGACCAGATCAGCCAGATCGCGAGGATGACGAGCAGCAGGATCGCGTTGAACGCGAGGAAGAAGGGATGGTAGAAGCTGGTGACGATCAGCCCCACCGCGGATTGCAGGATGATCGTGAACGCGCCGATGACCAGGCTCGGCACGGCCTTCTGGACGACGACGAGGTCGAAATAGCGATTGAACAGGTCGCCGCGATTCTGGTCGGCGAAGAACGGGTTCTGCGCATGCACCGCGCGGACGGTGATCTCGGCGACGATGCGCGCGAACAGCCGGCGTTCGAACAGTGCCATCATCCAGAACCGCATCGCGCTGAGCCCCGCCACGATCAGCAACAGCCCGAGCAAGAGGCCAGCCAGTGTCCAGAGCGGCGCGGGCATCGCGGTGTTGGCGACGCTGTTGATCAGCAGCTGCACCGAGATGGGGGTGGCGAGCGACAACAGGCTGATCGCCACGCCGTACACCATCGCGAGACGGACATAGGGCATGTCGGGTCCGACGATTTCGGTCAGCCATCCAGCTGCTGAACGCCATCCGATATGTGCGCCTGCCATGTGTTCCTCGCGTCTGATGCGAGGCGAGTATTCCCCAATCAAAACATTGGAGCAACGCTGTAAGACTTATGATTTCCATAGGAATATCCTATGCGGAAACCGCGCGTAGCAAGTCTGCGATCACGCCATAGGCGGGCGCGCGACCGGCGCCCTGGCGCCACAGCAGGCCGATGTCGCGGTGATAGCGGCTGCCCTTGATCTTGCGGACCACCACGTCGTCACCCTCACGGATTTCCTGCCGAACATAGAGTTCGGGCAGGAGCGCCAACCCCATGCCCATGCCCGCCATCTGTCGGATCGCGTCGAGGCTGGTCCCCTCATAGTCGCGCAGCACGTTCGCCCCGACATCGACCGCGATCGCCGCCACCTGCTCGGCGAGCCGATATTCGGGCAGCAGCGTCAGCAGATTGGTGCCGCGCAGGTCGGAGGGCGCGATGATCGCCTTGGCTTTCAACGGGTGGTCGGATGCCATCGCGACATATAGCGGTTCGCGAAACAGCCGCTCGCTGTGAAACGCGCCGCCGGACACGGGCAATTGTGCTAGGATCAGATCATGGACGCCGGTGCCAAGTCCGGACGCGAGCGCGGTCGGCAGGCCTTCGCGGACATGGACGCGCAGCGTCGGGTGCTCGCGGTGCAATCGTGCGACCAATGCCGGCAAGAGATAGGCGCCGAGCGTCGGCGAGACGCCGAGCCGGATCGTGCCGATCAAGGGATCGGCCGATGTCGCCCGGAAATCCTCGAGATCGGCAACGTCGAGCAGGATGCGCCGTGCCCGGTCGAGCAGATCGCGTCCCAGCGGGGTAAGGATCGCGGGGCCGCCGCGCTCGAACAACGCGGCGCCGATGATGGTTTCCAGCGCACGGATCTGTTGCGAGAGCGACGGCTGGGACACCCCCATCCGCTCGGCCGCCCGCGTGAAGTTGCCGGCTTCGGCCAGCGCGACGAAATAGCTGAGGTGACGAATCGTGGTTTTGGGGAAAGGCATGGCGCACGCTATCCGGTAAGCGTCCTTGTACGCATCAACGGAGTGCTGAACGGAGCGAATGCGCCGCCTTGAGCGACATTCCGTAAAGGGGCACGGCAAAGACGCCGCTCCGCGTGTCTGGGATCTCGATGCCAGACCGGATGGAGGTCCAAAGCTGACGCGGTAACGCGCCGGAACCCGGGGTAGGTCGGACGTGTCTGAAGCCGGGAAGCGGGGAAGGGCGCGCGCATGACCGTTTGGGTTTCTTCAGAGTTTCGCGCCGCCAAGCAGTTTTGCCCACAAGCGACACTGGAGGCATGATCCGATGCCGTGCTACGCTGCCGACGACGGAGGGGGGCTACAGGCGATGAAAACACGAGATGACTTGATCAAATGGGCGAATGACCAGCGCGACGAGGCTCTGCGACAGGTCGATCTCTTCAGTAACGGCGGCGTGAAGGCTCAGCTTGTCATGCCGGATGGAAATACGGAGGACATTACTGCGGGGGTGCTTTCGCATCAAAGAGCGAACGTAGAGGCTCTCACGGATCTTGTGTCCGCTTTGGAGAAGTAAGGCCTGCTTTCTCCTCAATGAAGGCCTCCCCGGCAGCCGATGAGCGTCTTGAATGCGGTACCTGACCAGCTGAATGATTGGCCAAAGTTGGGGGCAGGGCAGGGCGGGCGCATGTCTGGTTATGAGGCTGAGCGCCGAACGCGGGTGTTGCCGGGGGTGGCCTAACTGGCTCTGCGACCTAAAAGAGCGCGATGGCCGGCCTTTTTAATCGTGTGTTACCCTCCAAACGCTGGACGCCGTCGCGGTACAGGGCGCTGCTACGTGCGCGCGGGCCGCGATCGACGCAGTTTCGGACGCGGGGTGCGATCCTTGCGGGGGCGATCCTGATCGGGATCGTCGCGACGCTGTTTGCCGAGGCGGCCGATTGGGCGGGCGAGGTTTTCAGCGACTTTGCAAGGACCTGGCACTGGATGCCGCTGGTCACGACGCCGCTGACGTTCATGGGGCTGGTCTGGCTGACGCGTCGCTATACGCCATTCGCGCGCGGATCCGGAATTCCCCAGGTGATCGCGGCGCAGGCCAGTCCGAACGACGCCACGGGCACGCTGATTTCGATCCGGACGGTCGCGGCCAAGGCGGTGCTGACGATCGGCGCGGTGCTTGGTGGCGCATCGGTCGGGCGGGAAGGCCCGACGGTCCAGCTGGCAGCGGCCGTCATGGGGTTCACGCACCGTCTTGTCCGCGTGCCGTTGCGGGGCGGCGTCCTTATCGCTGGCGGTGCGGCGGGCGTCGCGGCGGCGTTCAATACGCCGCTTGCCGGGCTGCTGTTCGCGATTGAGGAGCTCGCGTCCGCCTATGAGCAGAGGGTGACGCTGCTCGTCCTCGCGGCGATCGTGATCGCAGGGATGGTCGCGCAGTCGGTGCAGGGCGACTATATCTATTTCGGCGCGATCGGGGCGCATATGCCGCTGCTGTCCGCGCTGATCGTCGCGCCGGTCGCCGGCATCGCGGGTGGCATGACCGGTGGGCTGTTCTCGCGCATTCTGCTGGCGATGGCGGTCAGCCGCAACCGTGTGACGGAATGGACGCGCGCGCATCCTGTCGCGTTCGCGGGGATCTGCGGGGGCGTCGTCGCGGTGCTCGGCGTCGTGACCGGGCTGACCTGGGGCACCGGCTATGCCCCGGCGCGCGCGATGATCGTCGGCGTCGATGCGCCGCTCTGGTTCGGGCCGGCCAAGCTGGTCGCCACCGCCGCGACCGCGATCGCGGGCCTGCCGGGCGGGATCTTCGCGCCGTCGCTCGCCGTCGGCGCGGGCGTCGGCAATCTGCTGCGCGAGGTCTTCCCCGGCGAGCCGGCTAGCGCGATCGTGATCCTGGGCATGGTCGCCTATTTCGCAGGGGTCGTCCGCGCGCCGCTCACCGCGGTGATCATCCTGTCGGAGACGACCGCGAGCCGCGGCCTGATGCTGCCGATGTTTGCGACCGCGTTCATCGCCGATGCGGCCAGCCAGTGGGTATGCCGCGAGAAGCTGTACCATGGTCTATCGAAGACCTTCGCCATGACGGAGACGACCCGATCCACCTGAACCCTGCACAATTCGTGACGCTTCCCCGGGCGTGGATGGCCAAGGCCATGCAAGGCGTCGACCATGACGGCGTCCTGCGACAGATTGCCGAGGAAGCGGGATGGTCGGGGCGCTACGCCTTCCTGATCGTCATTTCGGCCGCGATCTCGTTGCTCGGCCTGCTGATGCCCTCGGTCGCGGTGCTGATCGGCGCTATGCTGCTGTCACCGTTGATGATGCCGATCATCGGCCTGGGCTTCGGCATCGCGACGCTCGACTTCCACGAGATACGCCGTGCGGCGACCGCTTTGATTCTGGGGGCGGTCATCGCGGTGGCGCTGTCGGTCGTGCTGATCCTGCTCTCCCCGGTCCAGACGATCACGAGCGAGATCGCCGGGAGGACGCAGCCGACGCTGTTCGACCTGCTCGTCGCGTTGCTGTCGGCGATCGCGGGCGGCTACGCGCTGATCCGGGGGCGTGGGGGTACGGTGGTCGGCGTGGCGATCGCCATCGCGCTGATGCCACCGCTGGTAGTAGTCGGGTTCGGAATCGCGACGTGGAACTGGGTGGTGTTCTCGGGCGCGTTGCTGCTGTTCCTTACCAATGCCATCACCATCGCGCTGACCGCGGCGCTCGTCGCGCGCTGTTACGGGTTCGGCAGCCATCTGTCGCCGCACCACACCGGCTGGCAGCTCGTGCTGTTCGCGGTCGCGATCGGGGTGCTGTCGATCCCGCTCGGCGCGGGGCTGCGTCGGATCGCGTTCGAGGCGGTCGCCCAGCGGCAGGTGCGCGATGCGCTGGGCGAGGATTTTCCACCCGGCGCGCGACTGAGCCAGGTCGAGATCGACCATGGCGCGAACCCGGTCCGCGTTCGCGCGGTCATGCTGACGCCGCGGATCGAACCGGGGGCGGATCGCAAGCTCGCGGCGGACCTTCGCCAGCGATTGTCGCGGCCGGTCGATGTCCATGTCGACCAGGTCCGCATCTCGCCCGAGACCGGCGCGGTCGAGGCAGCACAGATCGCGCGGGCGGGCAACGGCGATACGCTGCGCGCGGCGCGCGAGCGTGATCGTGCGATCGCGGACGTTGCGCTGATCGCAGGTGTTCCCGTCTCATCGGTGCAGCTGGATTCGGCGGGCCGAACGATCCGCGTAACGGCCGCGCCGCTCATTGGTCTTGGGATCGCCGGCTATCGCGACCTGGAACGTCGCGCGGGCGCGGCGGTTGCCGACTGGGATGTCATTCTCGGGCCGCCGAACGAGGTCGCCTTGCCGGACGTGGCGATCCGGTCGGGCGTCATCGACGATCAGGCGCTTGGCGACGCAGCCTGGGTCTCGGCCCGACTAAGTCGGACGCTCGACGTGCTGGGCGGAACGCTGCGGCAGCGCACGGCAATCGCACAGGGTATCACCGGGCGAGGGGGCAGCGCGGCTCCCGGCGGTGCGGGCGGTCCCCTGCGCCTGCGATGGTCGGCGGATACGGTCCCACCTGCGCCTGAATCAGGCGAGCGCAGGCCATAGCTGCCTGTAGGCCTGTTCGAATACGGCGAGGTCGGCGGGGTCCTCCATCGTCTCACCCACACGCTGCGCGTGGCGTGCAGCCCAGCCTTCGATCGGCCTGCGCATCCCAGGCAGGTTCGCGTGCATCGCCGCCAGTGTGTTGGTGAGCCGAAGGGACACCTCGACCTCCTTGCCGCCTTCGCGAAGCACGGGTCCGAAGGCGTCGGTCAGCATATCGTCGATCGAGGGTCGGCCAAGGTACACCCCGTGCTGCTCGTTGTCGTCGTCGCCTGCGTTCGTCTGTTGCGAGCCGAGCGACAGGAACACCCTCAAAAGCGCGTTCAGCACCTCGATCCCGGTCCCGGGATCATTGGTCGCGGGCGCCAGCGCGCGACTGGCGATCTCGGACAGCGCGATCAGGCCGAGGCGCGGATCCTGGTCGAAGCTGCGGTGCCGTTCGATGGTGAAGCTCTTGATCAGCGCCGCGCGTGTCGTGTCGTCGAGCGCGCCCTCGACCTGAACGAGATCACGCTTGGGGTGCACCATCGTCCCGGGAAGGACGCCGACGTGAATGCGGAGTCCGTCCCGCTCCGCGATGACCCGCAGCGCCGCGACGTCGATGTGCGTGACATAACCGGTCTGCGACCCCGCGACCGCCACGGCCTGTGGCGGTACGACGATCGCTGCACGTCCGCCCAAATGCGGCGCGGCCGCGAAGTCCGTCATCGCACGCGTCGCGGCCTCCTCGACGCGATCGATCACGTCGGCCATGCGCCCGAACGCGGTGATATGGCCGATCCAGCGCAACAGCGTGCCGACCACCAGCATGATGATGCCGACGGTGGCGGCGAACAGGATGATGCGGCCGTCATGGCCATAGGCACTCGTGTTCAGCCCGACGATGCCGACCATCGAGAAGACGAACGCGCCGAGGAACGTCGACAAGGCGTTCTGCGACGTCGGATCGCTGACCATCAACTGCGTCGCGCGTGGTGTGGCGAGCTGCGTCGCGGACGAATAGGCGCTGACCATCGCCGTCAACGAAAACGTCGTCACCGCCAGCATGCTCGATGCCATGATCTGGAGAATGGTGCCGACCGAGCGCTGGCCGATATCCACGTCGAACGTGTAGGGGAGGTACGGCGTGACGATGCCGGCGAGGATCGCCAGCGCCACGCTGAGCAGGCTGATGACGCCTGCGCGGAACCAGATTTGCCGGACGATGCGATGGAGGATCCACGTCCATCGTTTCATATCATGTTCCCCTGATCAGTGTTCGCGCGATCGCCACGCTTGAAACCCTTGACTTCGCGAAAACGACGCGTGCTACCCGCGCTTAATGCGCCTTGCCGGGCGGTTTCGTCCGGATGTTGTGCTGGGTATGATCGGTCAACCTTGTTGGAAACGAAAGATAAGGGGGCGGGATTGAGCTAGAAAACGGATCGTCGCAGTCGAACGCGCGCCATCGCGGTGTATGGAGCCATCCTGTGCGTGGGAGCGGCCCTGGGTTTTCCTGTCAGAGCGGGCGTGATCACCGAGCATCTCCTCTGGTAGGAAGGCCGATGCGTGCCCCAACCCGCGCCCGCTTTCGTCCCATCATTCGAACCAGCCGGCGTCCGCTAGTATAGCGGCAACGGTCCCTCGTCGGCTGGCGGAGACGTGCCTGGCGCACCCATGACGTACCGCACCCGCTCCATGCACCCGCTTGCACCGGTTTCGGACGGCTTGCGGCTGAGCCCTGTAAACATGCTCCTGGCGGCGTCGCCGAAATCGCTCGTCGGCTCGGCCATAAGCACCTTCACGTTCCCGAGCGCGCCCCACGGCGCGACGTCGTAGGAGACGATTGCCCAGCCCTCGATCCCGCGACGGCGATAGTCGTTCGGGTAGGTGAGCCGCGGCGCGCGCGTCCACTCGCCGAGCGCGTTGCACGCCTCGGGTTGCGCCGGCATGGTCTCGCGGGCCGGTGACTCGGGCGCAGGCATTGGGTCGGCGATTTTCCAATAGGGGTAGACGCAGCCTCGCCGCGCGCCCTTCACGAACCGGGACTGTTCCACCGCACGGCGCGAGGCGGCATCCAGTGCAGCCGATCGCGAACCATTCAGCGTACGGACGCGCACCGGCTTGCCGTCGGCGTCGATGTCGTAGCCTATCATGGTCCACAGCGGTCGGCCTGGCTGTCCTGCGATCGCCGTGAAATCGGGAAAAGCGCGGTTGAGCAGTGCCGGTGTCGGGTCGAAGCACGTCGTGTCGGCGGGACGGATGCGCCGCCACAGCGCCTCCGGAGCGCGGGCCCCGGTCGGGAACACGGTGTAAGCCATCGCAATGTCCGCCGGCACCTGATCGAGCGGTAATTGATCGGGCGTGAAGGTGATCGAGCAGTCGGTCCGCGCCGCACCCGCCGCAAAGCGCGCGGCCGCCAGTGCGGGCAGCAGGTCAGCCGTGGCTTGACCGAAGCGCCGCTGCTCGCGCTCGATGGCCAGCGGCCGGCCGGTCGCATCGATACGGAACATGGCGCGCAACGGCGCCTCCGTCACCCCGCTCCACCCCAGCGCCGGTAACGGGTTCGGCGCCTGTGTCACGACGACCGGTTGCCCACCGCACGTCGCCGCTCCCGCGCGCCAGATCGTCATGGTGGATTGCGGCGCGCCCGGCGCTGCGCTGTTTGGCCCGGCATGGTCGTGCGTCTGGATTACCGGTGGTGGTGATGATTGAACCGGCGGCCTGATCCCTTGCGCCCCGGCAACAACCGATCCGGCGATCGCCAGCGGAATCCACGACCAACGCATGACGCTCATCCAAATCCTCCTGTGCCAGACGCCTGTCGGGACAGGTCGCACGCAGCAGCGACACTGCCATAGGGTCGCGCGAGCGGCAACTCGCGGTCGATCGCTGACCCGGGAATACGGGTTTCACCGCCACACGCCGGCCGCGTCCTCATCGAACATCGCCTTCAGCTTCGGCGGCGCCGTTACGCGTTACGTCGCCGGGTAGGTGCGCGGAAATCCGGGGGCTTGCCAGCGATCCATCGGAGATATTGCCGTATGTCGTCGCGTTCGCGCAAGCGATCCATCGTGGCATAGGACGATGCCAGATCGCGGTTGGCCACAAAGGCGTGGATGGTACGGTGGCAGATTGGATGAACCGGCACGGTCTGCGTGCCGCCCTCGCTCTTGGGAACGACGTGATGTCGCTCCACGCGTTGCCCGAGCAGCCGCCCACATAATGCGCAGCCCTCGTCTTTGGGCTCTGTTTCGGCTCTCGCGGCAGCCTCCGCGAGCCCAGCTATCCGTTTAACGCGACCGCCCATGCTCACCATATGAGGGCTCGATGGTCATATGCGAGTGCGCACTGGCTCAGGGGCGACCTGCAGCTGGCGAGGGGCGGGGTCGCACGTCTGGTGCCGTCGCTCGGCTGCCGCCGCTGACATCTAGAGACATGCGGGCAACGTGACGATCGGCAGGCCGGTTATCGCCGTCGCGGCCACGCCGACCAGTGCGAGGCGCCAGCCGGTCCGCTCGACCAGCGTCCCGCTCCGCGCCGGCCATCGCCACAGCGCGACGCCGATCCCTGTTCCGATGCACAGCAGCCACGCGGCGATCAGCGCCGCCTGATGCGCACTTGTCGCGCCCAGCCCGATCGTCGCCCAGCCGCGCGCGCAGCCCAGACCGTGAAGCGCATAGAGCAGGCAGAACGCGACTGCCCAGACGATCAGTCCCGCGCTCATCCGGACCAGGGCGACCATGCGACCCACCCAGGCAAGGCGAGCACCAGCGTGGCGACGACGCCCGCGCCGGCCGCATGGTCGCTCCACAACCGCATGATGCGCAATTCGCCGAGCCGCGCGCCGCCGATATGGCCGCTGCCAATGCGCGCGCGCGCAAAGCCGAGCATCGTTGCGGCGAGCGCGGCGTGGAAGATCGCATAGGACGCCACCACCGCGCCGGTCGCGGCATAGGCATGGCTGGCGGGCGAGGGCAGCCGCAGCACGACGAGGAGGACGAGCGCTACGACGAGTGCGATCTGCCCCCCCGCTGCGACCGCGAGCGCTGTGCGTCCGTCAGGACCCGCGCGGCGCACCGCGGCGAAGGCGAGCACCGCCCCGAGCAGCGCGAGCGCCGGTTCCAGCACGGTGCGCGCGATCAGTTGCGGCGGCGGCCAGTCGGGCGCGACGGTCCACAGAAACGAATAGCCGAACAGCAGCGAGGCAAAGAGCGTCGCGCTGGCGGCGAGCGCGAACACGCTGCCCCACCAGCCGGTCGTCCCCGGCGCTTCGGTCGACAGCGGCAGGGCCACGCCCGGCCCGGCGGGCAACGCCCCGTGGTCTACGCGCGTCCCGTTGGTCCACGCCCAGCGCCAGCCCAACACGCCGACGCCGACGAGGAACAGCGGCGCGATCCAGTACAGCCCCGCGAGCATCGTGAGGAAGAAGCCCGCCAGCACGCCCGCGGTGGCGATCGGCAGCCAGCTGTTGCCCGGCAGGATCACGATATGATCGGGCTCGCCGGTGACCATGTCGACCGCCATCGTCTCGCGCCAGCCATGCCGCGCCGCGCCGAGCCACCCCTCGCCGCGCGCCAGCGCCACGCCGAGGTCGGGCTGGTCGTGCAGCGGATCGCGCCCCGCCACCTGCGGCAGGCTCGCGAAGTTATAGGCGGGCGCCGGGATCGGCATCGCCCATTCCAGCGTACCGGCCTGCCACGGATTGCGCCGGTGGCGGCGCCCCAGCCAGATCTGCAGCCCGACGTCGATCGTGAACAGCGCGAAGCCGAACGCCATCACGAAGCTGCCGACCGACGACAGCAGGTTGAGCCAGGTCCAGCCCATCGCGCCGGAATAGGTGTCGATCCGGCGCGGCATCCCGAGCAGCCCGGTCAGGTGCATCAGGAAGAAGGTCATGTTGAAGCCGATGAAGATCAGCCAGAACGCGGTCTCGCCCAGCTGCATCACGCGCTCGCGCCCGGTGAAATGCGGCAGCCAGTAATAGGCCGCGGCCAGCATCGGGAACACGAATCCGCCGACCAGCACGTAATGGAGATGCGCGGTGACGAACGCAGTGTCGTGCGCCTGCTGGTCGAACGGGACCACAGCGAGCATGACGCCGGTGAGACCGCCGAGCACGAACACGATGAAGAAACCGATCAGATACAGCATCGGCAGCTTCATCCGCGGGCGTCCCGACCACAGGGTACCGATCCACGCGAACACCTGTACCGCAGTCGGGATGGCGACCAGTGTGGAGGCAGCGGAAAAGAACCCAAGCGCCATGTGCGGGATGCCCGTCGTGAACATGTGGTGCACCCACAGCCCGAAGCTGAGGAACGCCAGCGCCATCACCGCAGCGACGAGCGCGCCATAGGCAAGGATGCGCGTGCGCGCCATCACCGGCAGGATCGTCGACACCGCGCCTGCCGCGGGCAGGAAGATGATATAGACCTCGGGGTGGCCGAACAGCCAGAACAGGTGCTGCCACAACAGCGGCGACCCGCCGAGCGCGGGCGTATAGAAGGGCCATCCGAACGCGCGCTCGATCTCGAGCAGAATCGATCCGAGGATCAGCGGCGGGAAACCGAACAGCATCATCGCCGCGGTCGCGAGCAGATACCAGGCGAACAGCGGCATCCGGTCGAGCCGCATGCCGGGCGCACGCAACCGCAGGATCGACACCGCGATCTCGATCGCCGCGCACATCGCCGAGATCTCGACGAAGGTGATGCCGAGCAGCCAGACATCGGAATTGATCCCCGGCGTCCATTGCTTGCCCGACAGCGGCGGATAGAGGAACCACCCCGCATCGGGCGCGACGCCCGCCAGCATCGCGACGATCAGGATGCTGCCGCCGAACAGATAACACCACCAGCCGAGCGCCGAGAGCCGCGGGTACGCCATGTCGCGCGCGCCCAGCATCTTGGGCAGCAGGTACAGCGCGAGCCCCTCGAACATCGGGATCGCGAACAGGAACATCATGATGCTGCCGTGCATCGTGAACAGCTGGTTATAGACCTCGGGCCCGACAAACGCGCTGTCGGGCGTCGCGAGTTGCGCGCGGATCAGCATCGCCAGTACGCCGCCGATCGCGAAGAACGCGAACGCGCCGACGATGAACCGCTTGCCCATGTCCGAATGGTTGACCGAGCGCAGCACCCCGCGCCAGCCCGGCTCGGTACGCCAGATCGTGGTCAGGTCGTGGTGGAGTTTCAGGGCCTTCATCGCGCCGCTCCGGTAAAGGCGGCCCAGCCGCGCGCGTCGTGCACGACGACCGTGAACCCGTGATCCTTGTGCCCCGGCCCGCAATATTCCGCGCATTCGCCGCGATAGGTGCCGGGGCGGCTGGCGACGAGACGCAGCGTGTTGGTGTGGCCGGGGATGGCGTCCATCTTGCCCGCCAGTCGCGGTACCCAGACGCTGTGGATCACATCGGTCGACGTGATGCGCAGGTCGACCGGGCGGCCCGCGGGCATGTGCAGGACGGTGCGTGTGCCACCGAGGCCCGGATGCCGGAACGCCCAGGCATAGCGCCGCGCCTCGACGCCGATCGTCACGCTGTCGGGCGCGGGCGTCGGCAGGATCCGCCCGCCGAGGATCAGCGCATAGCCGAGCAGCACCGCCAGGACGGTGGAGGGCATGATCAGCCCCAGCCAGACGATCCACACGCGCGTGTCCGGCGCGTCGGCGTCGCGCGTCCCGCGGCGTCGCATCGCCACCGCCAGCAGCGCGAATACCAGCGCCGCAAGCAGCGCCGATCCGCCGAGCATCACCCACCAGAGCCGCGCGACGGCGGCGGCGTGCGGACCCGCGGGGTCGATCACCGACAAGGGCCCGGTGCAACCCGCTGTCGGGATCGCCGTTCCCCCTATATGCAAGAGTCGCTTCGGGAGTGCGATACGATGACTGAGACGACGACGACGACGACGCCGATCGACGAGACGCTGACCGATCCGATCGAAAACGATCCGGCCTTCCACCGGACGGAATCGAAGATCGCGGTTGCCGGGCATCCGATCCACGCGATGCTCGTCGCCTTTCCGGTCGCACTGGCCGCCAGTACGCTCGGCGCGGACCTGTTCTACTGGTGGACGGGCGACCTGTTCTGGGCGCGCGCGGCGCTGTGGGCCTCGGGCGCGGGTTTCCTGCTGGGCGTGCTCGCCGGGATCGCCGGCACGGTCGAACTGCTGATGGTGCCCGGCATCCGCGCGCGCGCGTCGAGCTGGACGCATTTCGTGATCGCGGTGATGCTGCTCTCCGTGCTCGGTGCGAACTGGGGCTATCGGCTCGGCGGCTATGAGGCGGCGGTGCTGCCCTACGGCATCCTGCTGTCGGCGTTCGCGGCCGCCTTTACCGGGTTTACCGGATGGCATGGCGGAAAGCTGGTGTTCGAATATCACGTCGGTGTCGCCCCGAAAGGCAATTGATGGTGCTGCGGCGTGTCGAGCCAGCGCGGGGTCAGGTCCGGCATCTGCGGCTTGCCCAGCACCAGTAGCAGCACGGCGATCATGATCGCCATCGTCGCGGCCAGCAATGGCGCTGCCGATGGCGGTACATAGTCGCCGCGGCGCTCGCTCATCTGCACGACCGTATGCCCGATCAGCGCGTGCAGCGCGACCAGCAGGCCGACGGCGACCAGCTTGGCGAACATCCACGGCACGAACGCGCCGCGCAGGAAGATCAGCGCGGTACCTGCTGCGATCGCGACCACCGCGGCGGGCGTCACGATCCGGGTATAACCGTAATGCGTGATCCGTCGCAGCCGCGCATAATCGGCCTGCGCTTCGCCCTCGTCATGCTTGGCAAGCACGAGCGGTAGCGCGATCAGCCCCGCGCACCACAGGATCAGCGCGGCGATATGCAGCGCCTTGACCAATGTGATGATCATGCCGCCGCGCCGTCAAGCGACATCGCCCGCCAGCGCCGCGTCGCGATCCATGATGCGGCGGCGGCATAGGGCGCCATCCCTGGCACCCACATCACGAGCCCCGCCAGCTGCTGGTCGGCGAGCGGCCCCATGCCGAACGCGACCGTGGTCGACAGATGCGACGCATAGAGCGGCCGGCCCGCAAAGGTCAGCAGCGCGCCGAGAAACCCCATCTGCACCGCCCCGCCGATGATCCCGGCAGTCGCCTCCGCCGGCCGCCCGCGCAGAACCGCGGTCCAGAACAGCCACCCGCCCGCCAGCAGCGTCGCCTGCATGATCCAGTAGATCCCGACATGGCCGAGCGCCGCATCGTACAGCGCCGGCGCGTGCCACGCCCACAGGATCGCGGTCGACAGCGGGAGGGCGATGGCGGTGGTGATGGCCATGCCGATCGCGCGCCGCGGCGGCAGCGCGACCGCAAGCAACGGCGCTGCGACCGTCACGATAAGCAGATGATGCACCGCGCGTGCCGCAAACAACGCCGTCGTCAGCGCACAGAGCGGCGACACGAACGCGACGAACAGCACCCCGACACCGGCAAGCCCTGCACTGCGCCGCGCACCCGCCAATTGCGTCATGGCCAGTGCCGATACTGCCAGCGCGAGCAGCAGCACCGGGTCGCCATTCCACCGTGACATCCAGTCGTCCACGCCCGGAGCGGGTCCGCAATAGCTGCGCCACCAACCGATGATCGTTCCCCTTATTCGTCTTGCCTGTCAGTCCTAAACGCCCACCGCACCACATGGCCGCATCGGCTGGGCATTACCGCAGCTTTGGAACCTTTCGCCAGTCGTAATGGGTTTGCCCTTATCGCCGTCAGACGTCCCGGCGACGAAAAGGACCGCTAACACGAGGAAAGAGCCCGGATGACCGACACGACGAAAGACCCGGCAGGTGCCGTTATCGCCGAGCAGGCTGCGGAGGCCCTGGCCGCCAAGGCGCACCATTGCTGGGCCCGCATGGCGGCCCTTTCGATCGCCGCGGGCGGCTTCATCGCATTCGGCGCGATCGCCTATCTGATCGTGCAGGCGGGTGGCGGCGCGGTCTCGGGCCCGACGCAGTTGCTGTCTGGCGCGGCGTTTTCGGTCGGGCTGATCCTGGTGATGGTCACCGGCACCGAATTGTTCACCGGCAACACGATGATGGTCCTGCCGGCCGCGATCGGCGGTGTGACGGCAGCGCGCGTGGCAGGGGCCTGGTCGCTGGTCTGGGTCGGCAATCTCGTCGGTAGCGTTGCGGTCGCCGGCCTGTTCGTCGCGGCCGGCGGGCTCGACGGCCTCGACGGGACGATCGGCGACGCAGCAGCCGCGACGATGGAGTCGAAGCTGGACAAATCCGTGCTCGCGACGCTGACGTCGGGTATCCTGGCGAACATGCTGGTCTGCCTCGCCGTGTGGATGGCGATGTTCGCCAGAACGCTGTCGGGCAAGGTCGCCGTGATCGTCGGTCCCGTCGCTGTCTTCGTCGCGGCGGGCTTCGAGCATTCGGTCGCCAATATGTCCCTGCTGCCGATCGGCTGGGCCGCTGACCCGAATTCCGCCGTTCCGTGGGGTGCCGGTCTCCGCAATCTGGCAGTTAGCACCGCCGGAAACGTGATCGGCGGTGCGAGCATTTCGCTGGTTCTCGCGTACGGACACGGCAAATTCGTTCGAGAAGAATGATCCACCGATCAGCGCTGGCGCGAGCATCCGCACCGACAAGCCGGTCGCCGAGGCGGACCGGCTTGTCGGTGCCGGAGCGGCTGCTCAGGTGAGGTGCTGATCGCCTCCCGCGGTAAGGTGAGCCCAGGGGAGGGCAGGGCCGACGGGGACGATGCCGCAAGGGTTGAGGTCACGGTGGCTGGCGAAATAATGCGTCTTGATGTGATCGAGATGGACCGTCCCCGCGATGCGCGGATCGGCGAGCATCCGTTCGAGGTAAGCCTCCAGCGCCGGATAGTCCGAGATGCGGCGCACGTTGCACTTGAAATGGAAGTGATAGACCGCATCGAACCGGACCAGCGTGGTGAAGAGGCGGATATCGGCCTCCGTCATCGCGTCGCCGACCAGCCAGTCGCTGCCCGACAGCGTCTCCTCCAGCCAGTCGAGCGATTCGAACAGCGGGTGCACCGCGGCCTCGTACGCGTCCTGCGTGGTCGCGAACCCGGCCTTGTACACACCGTTGTTCACCGTGTCGTAAACGCGGTCGTTGACACGGTCGATCTGCTCGCGCTGCGCCTGGGGATAGAGGTCGGGGCCTGACGCGCCGAACACGGCGAGCATCCGGATGATCTCCGCCGATTCGTTCGACACGATCGTGTCGGTCTCGCGATCCCACAGGACGGGTACGGTGACCTTGCCGGTATAATCCGGTCTGGCGCGGGCGTACAATTGCCACAGGAACTCGGCGTCGTGCAGCGGATCGCCACTGCCGCCGCGGCTCGTGCCGAAGGTCCAGCCATTCTCCAGCATGACAGGATCGACCACCGAGACACCGATCGCGTCGTCCAGTCCGTGCAACGCGCGCACGATCAGCGTCCGGTGCGCCCAGGGGCAGGCGTAGCTGACATAGAGGTGATACCGGCCGGGCGTCGCCGGACGGCCGGGCTCCCCGTCTGGGCCGGCGCTGCCCACCGGGGTCAGCCAGTCGCGAAAGCCCGTGTCCTGCCGCTCGAACGCGCCGCCCTTGCTGTCTTCGGTCACCTTGCCCGCGTGCCACGCACCGTCGATCATTCTACCCATGTCATCGCTCCATCGAAGCCGGACCTCACACACGGTCCGCCGTAATTTGTCCTTCGGGAACGACCAGCGACCCTTTTCGTCCCATGCGAGCGATTGGCGACCGACCGTCTGTCGACCTTTTCAATCGCGCCCAGTTGGTCGAGCGGCCTGCCGCGTCGCGTCGCCGATGTGCGCCTGCGCTACCCGTAGATAGAGGTAGCCGAACGGACCCTTGATTGCGACCTTGCCGAGCTTACCGCGCAAGGTGCCCCGATTTCTGCCGAGACGGGCGTCGGATATGTCCTGCGGGAAGGGATGTTTCGCCCGCCGCTCATGTTGAGCACTGCGGAAACCGAGGCGGTGGTGCTTGGCCTCAAATATGTGACTCAATTCGGCGACGACGTGCTGAAGGTGGCGGCACGCGACGCAGCGGCGAAGATCGCGTCCGTGCTGTTAGTCGCTCCGCGGGAGACGCTGCAACAGCCCATCTCGCTGTCGGGCCCTCGGGCTGGATCGAGCCTGGAAGGAGGGGCCGCCTTCAATCGCGCGGCTTAATAGATGCCGCCCATCTGGTATCGATCAGCGTCAGCCTGCTTCCGAACGTTCATAAGCCGCGGACCAGGCGCGCAGCTCTATGCCACAGGCAGAGCTGCGGTATCACACCGCGTCGGCAACGCGTTGGGGCTGCCAGCCCAATGCCGTCGATATCCTCTGCGCGGTCTGGCGGAGTTCGGCGCAGGCATCGTCGATCGAGACGAGCTGCGATCCGTCGATCAGTTCGAGGAACGGCACCGTCAGCGCCGCGAGCAGTTCGCCGTCGAAGCCGAAGATCGGGCAGCTGATGTCCGTTACCCCGCGCGTGACCGGGCTTTCGCGCAGGCCGAACCCCTGGTCGCGGACCTGTTGCAGACGCGCGGCCAGAACCGACTGGCCGATCGGTTCCTTGCGAAGCGCAGCGGCGCGGCTGAACATCCGCTCGGTCGCTTCCTCGGGCGAAAATGCGAGCAGCACATGCCCCGAACAGCTGCGCACGAGGTCGATCGAGGCGCCGACCCGCAGCGCAAAGCCGCGGACGCCCGGATTTTCCTCGCGCGCGATCACCATGCCCTCGCCGGCCTGCACCACGACGAGATGACAGGATTGGCCGATCGCCGCGGCCAGCACCTGCATTTCGGGCTGCGCGGTGACGACGAGCTTGCGCGCGGGTGTCGCGCGATAGGCGACGTCGAGGAATTTGTACGTCACCGTATAGCGATCGGTGGCCGACGATTTCTGAAGATAGCCCGCGTCTTCCATCACCACGACGATGCGGAACAACTCCCCGAGCGATCGGCCGAGCGCGCTCGCCATCTCGCTTGCCAGCAGCCCTTGCGGATTGTCCGCGAGCAGCTCGATGATGAGGAAGGCCTTGTCGAGCGCGGGCGCATTATAGGTGCCCTTGCGCTGCGCCGTCGCGCCGTCTTGTTTAGGCATGGTGTTCCATCGATGTCGTAGGAGCCGAACATATCCCGGTTTGTCGAGGGGAGAAAGCCATCGTTCCAGCGTCGCGCACGGCGCCGTGTGCTGGCGCCACTGCTCAGATCGTGACGATGGCTTTCAGCACCTCTTCCTGCCGTGCGATCAGCGCCGGGATCGCGGTGGGCACATCGTCGAGGTCGACGCGATCGGTCAGGAAGCGGTCGGTCGGCACCGCGCCGTTGCGGATCGAGGCGATGACGTGGTGGAAATCGACCGACAGCGCGTTGCGGCTCGCCAGCAATGTGGTTTCGCGCTTGTGAAATTCGGGATCCGAAAACATGAGGTCGTCGCGACACAGGCCGACCAGGACATAGGTCCCGGCATGGGCGACATGGCTCAGGCCCGCGTTCATCGCCTGGATGCTGCCGGTCGCGTCGAACACATAGTCGAACATCTCGCCATCGGTGCGCTGTGCCAGTTCCGTCATGGCATCCGGACCAGCGACCACCCCGGTTTCGAACCCGAAGCGCTCGGCCGCGGTCGCCAGCCGGCGTGCGCTGCGATCGTGCAGCGTGACCGAGCCTGCACCCGCAATCCGTGCGAACAGCGCGCAGCCGATGCCGATCGGGCCGGCGCCGGTGACCAGGACGCGCGTCCCCGGCTCGATCGCCGCGCGGCGTACCGCGTGCGCACCGATCGCCAGGAATTCGACCATTGCCGCCTGATCGAGCGTCAGCCCCTCGGTTGGGACGATCGATCCGGCGGGGACGGCCAGATACTCGGTCATGCCGCCATCGGCATGCACGCCGAGCACGCGGATGTTCGAACAGCAATTGTGGCGGCCACGGCGACACGCAACGCACGTCCCGCAGGCGAGGTAGGGGTTGACCGTGACGATCTGTCCCGTCGCCAGTCCGCTGTCATGCGGCGCTTCGACGATCTCCCCGGCGAGTTCGTGTCCGATCAGCCGCGGATAGGTGAAGAAGGGCTGGCTGCCGTCGAAGATATGATAATCGGTGCCGCAGATTCCGACGCGTCGCATCCGCAGCAGGACTTCGCCATCGGCCGGGCGCGGCATCGGCCGATCCTCGATCCGGGCCTCGTTCGGCGCGGTGCATATCAAAGCCTTCATTGCCGTTCCTTTCGCGTGTTCCAGCCGGATATCGAGCGAGCCGGTCGCGTTCGATGCGTCATACCGCATATCAGTCCCTAGATCATTAGATGATAGTGCGATATCATCCATGCAACCGTGAGACGGGGTCGCTGACATGACGTTCGACCCGCGGAGCAGCAGGAGAGAACCGATGGCGCGTCGCGTCTGCTTTGCCCTCGACCTTGTCGACGATGCGGATCTGATCGCCGCGTATGAGCGCGCGCATGCGCCCGGCGCGGTATGGCCGGAGGTGACTGCGGGCATCCGTGCCAAGGGATTCCTCGACATGGAAATCTGGCGTGCCGCGGATCGTCTGGTGATGATTGCGACGGTCGCCGAGGACTGGCCACGGTCGCTGACCCCGGAACAAGGTGCGGCCGACGATCGGTGGGAGGTCGCGATGGACGCTTTCCAGCGGCCTCTCCCGCACGCCGCTGCCACCGAGAAATGGGCGCCGATGGCGCGTATCTTCGCACTCGACGAGCAATAGCGGCATCCGGTCCCGCGACAGGCTCGTCCCGGCGGAAAAACGAAGCGCCTGACGTTTGCACTATCGCTAGCGAGAGAGAAATCTCATAACGGAGATTGGAATGGCGGGTCGATATTCTCATTGGGTGATGGCGGACGGGCGAACACCGTGGTCAGCCGTAGCAACTACGACGGCCCCGTCGCCGGAAGGTCCTGACGACGCGATGGCAGGGAGCGCAGGCTGATGGCCTTATCGCCGATGATCCAGACCGATGGCGCGCCCCGCAAGGCGGATCGCGAGGGCGGCGGGCGCTATGTCGCGGCGCTCGTGATCACCGTCGCGCTGTTTTTCCTGTGGGGGATGGCGAACAACCTCAACGACATCCTGATCGCACAGTTTCGCAAGGCGTTCGCACTGTCGGATTTCGGCACCAGCTTCGTCCAGCAGGTCTTCTATTTCGGCTATTTCGTCGTCGCGATTCCCGCGTCGTCGGTGATGCGGCGGTACGGTTACAAGACCGCGATCGTGACCGGGCTGACGCTGTACGGCTGCGGCGCGCTGTTGTTCTATCCCGCCGCGGTCGCGGGGATGTACCAGCTGTTCCTGCTCGCGCTGTTCGTGATCGCATGTGGCCTCGCGTTTCTCGAAACCTCGGCCAACCCGCTGATGACCGAACTGGGCGATCCGCGTACCGCAACGCGCCGGTTGAACTGGGCGCAGGCGGCCAATCCGCTCGGCGCGATCACCGGGATCCTGGTCGGGCGCAATTTCATCCTGTCGGGAATCGAGCATGACGAGCGCAGCATGGCCGCGATGAGCGATGCGGCACGCGACGCGTTCTACCGTGCGGAAGTGCAGGCGGTGGTGATGCCCTATGTCGCGATCGCGGGCGTCGTGCTGCTGTTCGCGGTCGCCGCGGCGCTGGTGCCGTTCCCGCGCGGCAGCGTCGCGGACGATGACGGTCCGACGGGGCGCTTCACCGACGTGTTCCGTCGCCCGCAGCTGATCGCCGCGGTCGTCGCGCAGTTCTTCTATGTCGGCGCGCAGGTCGGTCTGTGGAGCTATACGATCCGCTATGCGCAGGCGAATGCGGGCATGGGCGAGCGGGGAGGGGCCGATGCGCTGTTCGTGTCGCTGGTGCTGTTCGCGGCGGGGCGCTTCGTGGGGACGGCGCTGATGGCGCGGCTCGCGCCGGTCGCGCTGCTGGCGATCTTCTCGGCGATCGCGCTGCTGCTGGCTGCGTTTGCGGGCACGGTGGGCGGGACGATCGGGCTCTACGCGCTGGTCGCGACCAGCCTGTTCATGTCGATCCAGTTCCCGACGATCTTCGCGCTGGGCGTCGACGGTCTCGGGCCGCTGCGCAAGGCGGGGTCGTCGCTGATCATCATGGCGATCATCGGCGGCGCGGCGCTGACCGCGCTGATCGGCTGGGTGTCGGATCGCGCCGGGATCACGCACGCGATGCTGGTGCCGGCCGCGTGTTTCGCAGCGGTATTCGCCTTTGCGCTTTACGCCCGCGGTGCGGCCGCGCGGGCATCGATCTGAAAAGGAAGACGTGACGTGGATAGATTGAAGGGCAAGCGCGCGATCGTGACCGGCGCCGGCCAGGGGATCGGGCGCGCGGCGGCCGAACTGTTCGCCGCAGAGGGCGCCGAGGTACTCGCGCTCGATCGCAACGCGGACGCGCTGGCGGATCTTGCCGGATGCACGCCGTACGTCATCGACCTGACCGATCGCGCCGCGATCCGGACGTTTGCCGAAAGTGCAGGCGCCGAAAGTGCAGGGGGGGTCGACGTGCTGTTCAACTGCGCGGGCTATGTCGATGCGGGCGTGCTGCTCGAGACCGCGGACTCGGGTTACGACCTGTCGTTCGATCTCAACGTCCATGCGATCACGCACATGCTGACCGCGCTGCTGCCGGCGATGATCGCGCGCGGCGGCGGGTCGATCGTCAACATGTCGTCGGTCGCGGGCGCGGTTATCGGCGTCGGCAACCGCTACGCCTATTGCGCGTCGAAGGCCGCGGTGGCGGGGATCACGCGCTCGGTAGCGCTCGATTATGTCGCCAAGGGCATCCGTTGCAACGCGATCTGCCCGGGAACGGTCCAGTCGCCGTCGCTCGACGAGCGACTGGCGGCGACCGGCGACGAGGCCGCGGCGCGCGCCGCGTTCGTCGCGCGGCAGCCGATGGGGCGGCTCGGCAAGGCCGACGAGGTGGCGGCGCTCGCGCTGTATCTCGCGTCCGACGAAAGCGCCTATACCACCGGGCAGTTGCACGTGATCGACGGCGGCTGGTGCATGGCCTGATGCGATGGTGACGATCGCCTCCACGCTCGATTTTCAGCGCGCCGCCAAGGCGCGGCTGCCGCGCTTCCTGTTCGATTATGCGGACGGCGGCGCCTATGCCGAGCAGACCTTGCGCCGCAACACCGCGGATCTCGGCGACGTCGCGCTGCGCCAGCGGGTGTTGCAGGACGTGGCGACGATCGATCTGTCGACCACGCTGTTCGGCCGCGCGATGCCGTTGCCGGTGGCACTCGCGCCGATCGGGATCGGCGGCATGTACCGCCGCCGCGGCGAGACGCAGGCGGCGCGGGCGGCCAATGCGCGCGGCCTGCCGTTCACGCTGTCGACCGTCGGGTTGTGCGGGATCGACGAGGTCCGCCGCGCCACCGATGGGCCGTTGTGGTTCCAGCTCTACGTCCTGCGCGACCGCGGTTTCATGCGCGACCTGATCGCGAACGCCAAGGCGGCGGGGGCGGAGGCGTTGGTGTTCACGGTCGACATGCCGGTGCCGGGCGCGCGCTATCGTGATTCGCATTCGGGCATGTCGGGGCCGCACGCGCCGCTGCGCCGGCTGTTGCAGGCGATGGGGCGACCGGGCTGGGCCTGGGATGTGGGCCTGCGCGGGCGGCCGCACCGGCTCGGCAATCTGGAGCCTGTGCTCGGCAATGCGAGCGGGATGAACGATTACATGGGCTGGCTCGGCGCCAATTTTGATGCGTCGATCCAGTGGCGCGATCTCGACTGGATCCGCGCCGCCTGGGACGGCCCGCTGATCATCAAGGGGATCCTCGACCCCGACGATGCGCGCGCCGCCGCCGATGTCGGCGCGGACGGGATCGTCGTCTCCAATCATGGCGGGCGGCAGCTCGACGGCGTGCTGTCGACCGCGCGCGCGCTGCCCGCGATCGCCGATGCGGTTGGTGATCGGCTGACCGTGCTGGCGGATTCGGGCGTCCGCTCGGGTCTCGACGTGGTGCGGATGCTCGCGCTGGGCGCGCACGGCGTCCTGCTCGGGCGCGCGTGGCTCTATGCGCTGGCCGCGCGGGGCGAGGCGGGCGTGGCACTATTGCTCGACCTGATCGAAAAGGAAATGCGAGTCGCGATGACGCTCACCGGCGTCAACACGATCGCCAAGATCAATCGCTCCGTTCTGGTTTCTGCAAAGGATAATCTATGAAACTCTGTCGCTATGGTGCCCCCGGACAGGAACAGCCGGGCCTGATCGATGCCGATGGCGGCCTGCGCGCGCTGACCGGGCATGCCGACATTACCCGCGAGACGCTGGCGCCGGACGTGCTGGCAAAGCTCGCCGCGATCGACCCCGCGACGCTGCCGCTGGTCGAGGGGACGCCGCGCTACGGTGTGCCGGTGTCGGGCACGCAAAAATTCGTCGCGATCGGCCTGAACTATGCCGACCACGCCGCCGAATCGAACCTGCCGATCCCGTCGGAGCCGGTCGTGTTCAACAAATGGGTCAGCTGCCTGCAGGGCGCGAACGATCCGGTCGTCATCCCGCGCGATTCCGAGAAGACCGACTGGGAAGTCGAGCTGGGAATCGTCATCGGCACGCGCGCCGACTATGTCGAAACCGCCGACGCGCTGGCGCATGTCGCGGGCTATTGCGTGGTCAACGACGTGTCCGAGCGCCACTGGCAGCTCGAGCGCGGCGCGACCTGGGACAAGGGGAAGGGCTTCCCGACCTTCGGCCCGGTCGGTCCGTGGCTCGTCACCGCCGACGAGGTGGGCGATCCGCAAAACCTGTCGATGTGGCTCGACGTCAACGGCAAGCGGATGCAGGACGGCAGCACGAAGACAATGATCTTCTCGGTCGCCGAGATCGTCGCCTATTGCTCGCAAATCATGACGCTGGAACCCGGCGACATCATCACGACGGGCACGCCGCCGGGCGTCGGCATGGGCCAGAAGCCAGAGCCCTGGTATCTCGAGGCGGGCGACGTCGTCACGCTCGGCATCGAGAAACTGGGCGAGCAGCGCCAGGACTTCGTCGCCTGGCAGCCGCGGCGCTGAGATGACCCGGCCGCCGTTCGTCGATGCGCATCTCCACCTCTGGGACAGGGATGGCCTGCGCTATCCCTGGCTCGAGACCGCGGAGACCGCGCCGATCGCGGCGACCTATACGGTTGCGCACCACCGTGCGGCGGCGGCGGCGTGGAACCTCGTCGGCGCGGTGCATATCGACGCCGGCGCACACCGCGACGATGGCGAGCGCGAGACCGATTGGCTTAACGACGTCGCCGATGCGCACGGCCTGCCCGATGCGATCATCGCGCGCGTCGAACTCGACGATCCCGACGTCGAGGCGTTGCTCGTGCGGCAGGCCGCGCGGCCCCGCGTCCGCGGCATCCGCCATCTCGTCAACTGGCACCCCGATGCCGTGCGGCAAGCCTATCCGCGCGACCTGACGATCGATCCGGCATGGCGACGCGGCTTCGGGTTGCTCGCCGATCACGGGCTCAGCTACGATTTCCACGGATTCCCGGCGCAGCTGCCCGGGCTGGTCGCGATCGCCGCCGCGCACCCGAGCGTGCCCGTCATCGTCAATCATCTCGGCCTGCCGATTCCCGGCGACGGGCTTGACCAGTGGCGCGCCGGGGTGACCGCGCTCGCGGCGATGCCGCAGGTGTCGATCAAGCTGTCGGGCGCCGGGTTCATCCACGCGCCGTTTGCCCCCGCCGCCTTTGCCGACATCGTCGCCGAGGTGATCGACCTGTTCGGCACGCGGCGCGTGATGGTCGCGACCAATTTCCCCACCGACCGCCTGTTCGCGACGCTGGACGAGACGCTGGGGGCCTATGAGACCTTGCTGGCCGATCGCAGCGACGACGAGCGTGCCGATTTGTGGGGCCGCAACGCCAACCGAATCTACCGACTGGACCTCGACCTTTGACCCATATTCCCCGCCGGCCGATCGGCCGAACCGCGCTGTTGGTGCCCGAACTTGGCTTCGGTGCCGCCTCGCTCGGCAATCTCTACGCGCCGGTCGCCGACGCCGATGCGCGCGCCGCGATCGATGTCGCGCTCGCCGCGGGATTGTGCTACGTCGACACCGCGCCGCATTATGGTCGCGGGCTGTCCGAACGCCGTGTCGGCGACGCGGTGCGGTTGCAGCCGGACACCATCGTTTCGACCAAGGTCGGGCGGTTGATGGATCCGGACGCGTCGATCACCGACGATCGCGACCGCAACGGCTTCCGCTCGCCGATGCCGTTCCGCATGCGCTACGATTATACGCACGACGGCATCCTGCGCAGCCACGAGCACAGCCTGCAGCGGATGGGCGTCGCGCAGGTCGACCTGCTCTATGTCCACGATATCGGGCGGTACACGCATGGCGATGCCGCGGACGGCTATTGGCAGCAGCTGACCAGCGGCGGCGGATTGAAGGCGCTCGAACGGTTGCGCGACGAAGGCACGATCGCGGGCTTCGGCATCGGCGTCAACGAGATCCAGGTGTGTCTCGACGTGATGGCCGAGGCGCGGCTCGACGCGATCCTGCTCGCAGGGCGCTATACGTTGCTCGAACAGGCGGCGCTCGATGCGCTGTTTCCGGCCTGTGCGGCGGCGGGCACGTCGATCGTCATCGGCGGCCCGTACAATAGCGGCATCCTCGCGACCGGTACGCGGCGCGGCGGCACGATCCATTACGACTATGGCCCCGCGCCCGAGCCCGTGCTGACGCGCGTACGCGGTATCGAGGCGGTTGCCGATCGTCACGGCGTCGCCCTGCCTGCCGCAGCGCTCGCATTCGTGCTCGCGCATCCGCTCGTCGCCAGCGTCATTCCGGGCATCGGCAGCGCCGCGCGCGTGACGCAGACCGTCGACCTGTATCAGGCCGCCATCCCGGCCGCGTTCTGGGACGAGTTGCGCGGCGAGGGGCTGCTGCGCCCCGATGCGCCGCTGCCGGGGGGCACAGCATGACCGCCGCCGCAATCCGCCTGTCGCCCAGCGACAACGTCGCGGTCGCCTGCCGCAACCTGACCCCCGGCGAGACGATCGCGGTCGAGGGGATCGCACTGGCCATCACCGAAAAGGTCGATCTCGGTCATAAGATCGCGCTCTCGTACTTGAAAATGGGCGACAAGATCATCAAATACGGGATGCCGATCGGGTCGGCCACGGCGGACGTGCCGGCGGGCGGCTGGGTGCACATGCACAACATGCAGAGCGACTATATCCCCGCACACCTGCGTGACGCGGCAGGAGATCATTCATGAACGCCATCACCCGGAACGCCATGAACCCGAACGACGGGACCCCGAACGATTGGACAATGACCGGCTGGCTGCGCGCCGATGGCCGCAAGGGCATCCGCGACGCCATCGTGGTCGTGTATCTGGTCGAATGCGCGCATCACGTCGCACGCCGGATCGTCGACAAGATCGACGATCCGCGCGTCCAGCTCATCGGGTTTCCGGGCTGCTATCCCAACGATTATGCGCTGGCGATGATGAAGGCGCTGACGACGCACCCCAATGTCGGCGGGGTCGTGCTGCTGTCGCTGGGCTGCGAAAGCTTCAACCGCGAACTGCTCGGGGCGAACGCGAGGGAGCGGGGCCGTCCGGTCGAGACGGTGGTGATCCAGCAGGTCGGCGGGACCGGCCCGGCGATCGCGGCGGGTATGGCCGCAGTCGAGCGCGTCCGCGCCGAAGCCGATGCGCGCGCGCACCGCGTGCCGATGGCCATGTCCGAACTCGTGATCGGCACGATCTGCGGCGGGTCCGACGGGACCAGCGGGATCACCGGCAACCCCGCGGTCGGCCGCGCCTTCGACACGTTGATCGATGCGGGTGCTGCGTGCATCTTCGAGGAAACCGGCGAGATGATCGGCTGCGAAGGCCATATGGCGAGCCGCGCCGCGACGCCCGAAGTCGCGGACGCGCTGATCGCGTCGGTCCACAAGGCCGAGATCTATTACCGCGCGATGGGCTATGGCAGCTTTGCGCCCGGCAATGCCGAGGGCGGGCTCTCGAGCCAGGAGGAGAAGTCCGCCGGCGCTTATGCCAAATCGGGGAGCCGCCCGATCGACGGCGTGATCGATCCGGCCGAGCTCGTGCCGGGGCCGGGCCTCTATCTGCTCGACGTGGTGCCGCCGGGCGATCCCAAGTTCGGCTTCCCCAACATCGTCGACAATGCCGAGATCGGTGAATTGATGGCGAGCGGCGCGCATATCAACCTGTTCGTCACCGGGCGCGGCTCGGTGGTCGGCTCGGCGATCTCGCCGGTCGTGAAGATCTGCGCCAATCCCGACACCTATCGCCGGATGGCGGACGATATGGATGTCGACGCGGGCCGCATCCTCGAAGGGCTTGGCTCGCTCGACGAGGTCGGCGCGGAGATCGTCGATCTCATCACGGCAATCGCGAACGGCGCGCAGACCAAATCCGAGGCGCTCGGGCATTCCGAGTTCATCCTGACGTACAAGGCGTCCGCACCGGCGCGCCCGTCGGAATGTCGATGATGGCGATCGGCGGATCGAGGTCGGCATCTGCCGCCCCGATCCGCCGTGATGTCCTTTACAAAAAAGCACCATCAGGCTCTGCGCATCTTCCCGCACGGACTTCTGCGATCGAGGCGGGCGGACCCCGTCTCCCGGCGACTTTATTACCCGTTCAGCCCGAAGCGGCGGCAATGTTCGAGATAGCCGACCTCATGGGCACCGGCCATCGCGACGACGGCCTGCCACAGCCATGACGGCGCATTCACGCTGTCATCGCGGGCGGTCAGCGTTTCGCGCCATGTCAGTCTGGCGCTGTCGCTAAGCTGCCGGGCGTGCGCCTGGCCCACGACGAACGACAGATAGGATGCGGCGGCGACGGCTTCCTTCCGGCTGAACTGCGCAACTTCGATCTTGAGGTCCTGCGGCGCCAGTTCGCGGAGGAACACGGGCTTCCCCATGAGGTCCGCCGCGATCATTCGCTGCCCGAGGTTTGGCGACAATGCCCTCGCGCCAGCGAGCACGCGTTCGCCGGGGTCAGTCGGCATCGTCACCTCGCCCGCCACCGGTACGACAGAGGCGACCGCCTCCTTGATATCGACGAGCGCCAGGCGTTCCTCCTTTGCCTTCCCAGCCGAAATGCCGATCAGTACCGCGAACCGGAGGTTCCCGAGCGAGCTGCACCCCTTGCGCCAATAGGCGGCGTCGACGACGCGAAGCCTCCCGTCGCCGGCCACGCCGGCGAGCTCCATGCACCGGGCACGAATGGCTTTATCGGCGAACAGTGCGGCAATTGCCGTCTTTTCCGCGCTTGCGAGCTTCCAGAAGCGCTTGTTGTGCGGGATGACGGGCTTGACGTCTTCGAGGCGATCCTTCGCCAGATGCCGCCACCGTCTGCCGATCGCCTCGCGCTTCACGGACCGGACGACGTCGGGTTCGCGCGGGTCGTCGTCAACGGTCGGGGTCAGCGCGCGGCTATACCCGTCGATCATCGCCTCGATCATCTGCGCGGTCGTCACGCCGGGCAGGTCCGAACTCCGCGCCGCGGTTTCGAGCGACAGCCCGAGGCGGATCAGGTCGTAGGCAGGGTTGGAGATGACCGTCTGATCCAGATCGCGGATCTGAATGTCGACGCGGTGATCGGCATCGGCCACGGGGCCAAGATTGCCGAGATGGCAGTCACCGCAAATCCATACCGGCGGGCCTTGCGGAATGCGCGCAGCGACGGGGGATTCTTCAAGCCATGCGTAGAATTGCGCCGTATTGCCGCGGACATACGCGTGGACCGATCGCGCCATCTTGAGCGAGCGGGTGCGCGCAAGCGCGGCCGCGCGTTCGTCGGGAGCTACGGCCATGGACATGCTTTCCAGAAAGGGAGGGGGGAGCGGCGTTCGCCTCCTATGGCGCATTGCGCGCCTACGAGGACCGCTGCGCCCACGCAATTACCGGGTTGGCCGCGGAATCGACATACGCCGTCACGACGGAAGATCGGTGAAGGCGCTGCCTCTCACGATGCCGGCAACTGCGCCGACCGCTAGAGAGCCGCCTTGATCTCCATAATCTGCGTGTCCGAGAGCCCCGGTTTTTCCGCACCCAGATATTGCAGGAGTTCGCCGATCTCGTCCGGCCCGAACTCGAGGTCGAGATTGTCCATCCGTATGGACATCGCGCGCTGTCTGTCGGCCGACTGCGCGGCGACGATCGCGACGCACTCCTCGAGCGTTCCCCGTCCGATGTCCGCGGGGCTGGGGTCACCGGACGCCGTGACTGGAACAATGCTGGCCGGTTCGCTCAAAGGGTAGGTCGTCATCGTCGTGGATCCCGTCGTCTGGGTACATCGGGTGGCGCCCGCTGCCGGCGGGCGCCACTGGTGGCTCAGGCGTCTTCGGCCTCGATGTTGACGCTCGTCTCGGCGAGCTTCGTCATATATTCGTCGCCGCCATAGATGTCCTTGGTCGCCGCGTTGAGCTTCTTGTGGTCATCCTTGAGGCCCAGCGCCTTGGCATAAGCCGCGGCCGTGCCGAACCCTGCGATCCCGTAATGCGTCATCCGCTGATACTGCGCGATGATCATCACGTCGAGCAATGGACCCTTGTCGGGACCTTCCTCGAGCACGTGCTTGGTGGCTTCGGCGACGAGGCCCTCCATGCCCTTGCAATGCTCCTTCGAGACCTTTTCGTCATTCGAGGCAATCAGTGCCTTCAGGAGTTCGGTGTGCGTCTCGATGTCCGCCTGCGACTTGGTAAGCATGTCCTTCAGCGACGCGTCGCTCGCCTTGGTCGTGATCTTCTTCAGGATCTTTTTCATCTGGTCGTTCGCCGACCACAGGTCCTTCAGCTCGTCGGTGTAGATGTCCTTGAGATCGTCGGGTGCAGACATGGGATCGTCCTCTGGAAGCCGCCGGGCGGGATGCCCGGCGGTTGAATGTGACATGCGCGGATCGGACCGGGCGGGATTAGGGGCGCAGCACGACCTTGATCACGCCGTCCTGCTTGTCGCGGAACTTCTGATACATCTCGGGCGCATCCTCGAGGCTTGCTGGGTGCGTGACGACGAAGCTCGGGTCGATATCGCCCGCCTCGATCCGCGCGAGCAGCGGCTTGGTATAGGCCTGGACGTGCGTCTGGCCGGTCTTGATCGTCAGACCCTTGTTCATCATCGCGCCGATCGGGATCTTGTCGCCCATCCCGACATAGACGCCGGGGATCGACACGGTGCCGCCCATCCGGCAGCTCATGATCGCCTCGCGCAGGACATGGACACGGTCGGTCGCAAGGAATGTCGCGGCCTTGACCTTGTCGATGACCGCATCGATCGCGCCATGACCCGAAGCCTCTGCACCGACCGCGTCGATGCAGCTGTCCGGGCCGCGACCCTTGGTGCGGAACTGGAGCTCGTCATAGACGCTGTCGACCTCGGCGAAGTTGATCGTCTCCGCACCGCCGGCCTCGGCCATCGCCAGACGCTCGGGCACCTCGTCGATCGCGATCACGCGGCCTGCGCCGAGCATCAGCGCCGACCGAATTGCGAACTGACCGACCGGGCCGCAGCCCCAGATCGCCACGGTATCGCCTTCTTCGATGTTCGCATTCTCAGCGGCCATGTAGCCGGTCGGGAAGATGTCGGAGAGGAACAGCGCCTGATCGTCGGTGACGTTGTCGGGTACCTTGATCGGGCCGATATCGGCCATCGGCACGCGCAGATACTCGGCTTGGCCACCGCAATAGCCGCCCAGCATGTGGCTGAACCCGAACAGACCGGCGGGCGAATGGCCCATCGCCTTGATCGCGAGTTCGGCATTGGGATTGGTCCGCTCGCACGCCGAGAACAATCCCTTGCGGCAGAAAAAGCAATCGCCGCAGCTGATCGTGAACGGCACGACGACGCGGTCGCCGATTTTCAGATTGGTTACTTCCGACCCGAGCGCAACGACGACGCCCATATTTTCATGCCCGAGAATATCGCCTGCCTGCATTGTCGGCTGGTAGCCGTCGAGCAGATGAAGATCCGACCCGCAGATCGCGCAGGCCGAGACCTTGATGATCGCATCGCGTGGATGCTTGATCTCGGGATCTGCAACGGTATCGACCCGAACATCGCCTTTTCCATGCCAAACCAGTGCGCGCATCAGAAAGTCTCCGTCTTGAAATCGGGGTAAGTTACTTGCACCCATACAAGTGCCAGCACGTTCGGTGATCAACGATAGTCGAGTGACAAATCTATCAACGCAGACGACATTGGTCTTTACCTGCAAGTACTGCAGGACATCGATGCGCTGTGTTTACCCGTCTTGTTGTAGCCGGATAAGATAGCGATCTTACCTGCGGTATCGTTCCAGAAAAAATCCCCAAAACGGGCGATTATATTTTGCATTGATAGATATCAGTATCGATCCGCCGAAGACGAATTGGGTTGCCAGATAAAGCTTCATAGTTTGCAAGGACTTGCGGTGACGCCGATCTGGCTTCCGAAGCGCCGGACAGTTTGACGCGACAATTTGCACTTCTGGAGGGCAATGGCAAAGCCGGCTCCGCGAATTACGAGATCGCTGAAGACGGGGACCATTCGGCGAACCGGTCGTTAGGACGGTACCGCCCACTGCCGACGCTGTTCGAACGCGACGACCTCCACGGTCCTCGGCGTTTAGACGCGCGGCGGCAGGCCTTTCGACCGGGATAATGTCATGCAGATCAAAGCCATTCTCTTCGATATCGACGGTACGCTGGTCGATACCAACGACATGCACGTCCTTGCGTGGGAGGAGGCTTTCGCGCGCGTGGGGGCGTCGTTCGATCGCCAGGTGATCCACGACCAGATCGGCAAGGGCACCGACATGCTCGTGCCGACGCTACTGCCCGACGCCGACGAGGATCAGCAGGAAGAGCTTGGCGATACGCACCGTGCGATCTTCAAGGCGCAATACCTCGAGACCGCCAAGCCGTTCGCAAAGGCGCACGACCTGTTGGCGCATACGCATGGTCTGGGTCAGCAGGTCGTGCTGGCGTCATCGGCCTCGGGCGGAGAACTCGACCACTATATCGGCCTGCTGAACGCGCGCGACCTCATCGCCGCGACGACGAGCAGCGACGACGTCGAGAAGACCAAGCCCGCGCCCGATATCTTCGCGACCGCGCTCGAGAAATTGCCGGGGATTGATCCCTCGGAGGTCATCGTCGTCGGCGACACGCCCTATGATATCGAGGCGGCGGCGAAATGCGGGATCGCCGCGGTCGCCGTCCGGTCGGGCAAGTTCGAGGACGCACAACTTCAGGCAGCAGGCGCGGTCGCGATCTATGACGACGTCGCAGCCTTGTCGCCGGCTATGCAACCTCCCCGCTGGGACGCTGATCGACCGCGCGTCGTGCCGGCGTGCGTACGCTGCGCAGCAGGGCGTAACCGAGAAGCCCCGAGACGAAGGACCCGGCGAGCACCCCGACCTTTGCCTCTGCCTGCAGGATCGGGCTGGTCGGGAAGGCCAGCAGGGTGATGAAGATGCTCATCGTAAAGCCGATCCCGCACAGCAATGCGACCCCGAGCAGCTGCCGCTTCCCGGCATGTGCGGGCATGTCCGCGAGGCCCAGCCGAACCGCCAGCATCGAAAAGCCGAAGACGCCCGTCACCTTGCCAAGCAGCAGCCCCAGCGAGACGCCAAGCGTGACAGGCGCAACAAGCGCCTCGGCGGGCAGCATCAACACGGGTACCCCGGCATTGGCGAGGCCGAAAATCGGCACGACGATAAAGCCGACGGGGAGGTGCAGGGCGTGCTCGAGCGTATGCAGCGGGCTATCCGCGTCACCGTCCGGACGACCGGGCGTGCATCGCATCGGAATCGTGAGTGCGACGATCACGCCGGCAAGCGTTGCGTGGATGCCCGAACGGAATACCAGCACCCAGAGGATCGCCCCCACCAGCAGATATGGCGTGAGGCGTCGCACGCCGAGCCGGTTGAGCCCTATGAGGACGCCGGTCGCGGCAACCGCCCCGGCAAGGTCGGGTATCGACAGCTTCGCCGTATAGAACAGCGCGATGATCACCACCGCGCCGAGGTCGTCTATGATCGCGAGCGCGGCCAGAAACACGCGCAGCGATGCGGGAACGCGTGTCCCGAGCAGCGCGATCACGCCGAGCGCGAACGCTATGTCGGTGGCAGCGGGAATGGCCCAGCCGGCCGCGGTCGGGCCGCGATTGAGCGCGAGATAGACCAGGGCCGGCACTATCATGCCGCCTGCAGCCGCAATCCCGGGAAGCACCCGACGCGGCCATGTCGAAAGCTGACCGTCGAGCATCTCGCGTTTGATCTCGAGCCCGACGAGCAGGAAGAACACCGCCATCAGCGCGTCGTTGATCCAGTGCCCGATCGACAGCGGCCCGACATAGGCGTGGAGGATCGTGTCGTAGCTGGGCCCGACCGGCGAGTTGGCAAGGATGAGCGCCAGCACGGCCGCGCCCATCAGCACCAGACCGGCCGAGGACTGGCTTTCGAGAAAACGGCGAATGGCACTTGGCGTGATGCGCGGCGCATGGCCCATCGTGACGGTCTCCGGACACAGTTTTTCGGCGCTGGCGGCCCGACCAGCGTGGAAAACCTGCCCGCATCACCGCGAACACCCGATACCCCTATCGCATTCTATCCGGTGCCGGACAACCGCGTCGCTGGACTTTTCAGACGCAGCGGCGGCGTTCGGAATGGCGTGGGGGAATCAGGACCCGCCGGTGCCCTCTGGCGGCACAAGAGGCGCCGCGGTCGAAAGGCCGCGTTGCTCGACGTCATGACCCCTTGCATCGGGCAGCATGATGTCCGCGAAGTTGTTCCGGATATAGTCGAGCTTGGGATCGATGTACCGCTGGCAGAACGGTCTGTTCGGGTCGGTTCGGTAATAGTCTTGATACCGCGCGTCGGACGGCTTGAAGCCGACGAACGGACATACGAGTGTCCGGGCGGGCTCGCCCGTTTCCCGTGCATAGCGACCGACTGTCCGTGCAGCGTCGTCGCGCTGGCTCGCATCGAAGATGTAGATCGCGCTCCGATACCGTCCGCCGGGCGAATAGGTCCCGTTTGCGGAATGGGTCCTCAAGTGAACCTCTGCCAGCGTTGCCAGACCGATGACGCGGGGATCGAACGTGACGATGACGCCTTCCGCCCATGCATCCGACGGCGCTTCCGACTGGATGAAGCCCTGGTCGACGCTGACGACACCGCGCAATGCCTGGAAAACGCCCTCGGTGCACCAATGGCACCCACCGCCAAAACCGATCTTCTCCACAGGCAATCTCCAGCGCCACCGACTGCGCACATCGTCGAGCTGGTGACATGGCGACGCCGCTCGGCGCTTGCAAAGCCGACGCCGGAATGCGCCGGTCGCACCTGCGGTCAGGCGTTCACGCCGTGCCTCTACCGACTGCTATTGGACGACGCCCCGACCTAGCGAGCAACGCCCGATGAGGGTCAGACGGTGCAAGTCCGGACCGCCTGCGCGAGTGCCGTCAGCGGATCACCGACCGGCACAAACTCATGCGCGAAAAAGCCCTGGAAGCCGACATCGGCAACGCTGCGCGCAACCGCGTGCCAGTTCACCTCCTGCGTGTCGTCGAGGTTATGGCGCCCGGGAACCCCGCCGGTATGGAAATGGCCGATCCATTCGATATTTTTCCGGATCGTGTCGATCACGTCGCCTTCCATGATCTGCATATGGTAGATATCATAGAGCAGCTTGACGCGCGGCGAGGCGACCGCCTTGGCGACGCGCACGCCCCAGGCGGTATGGTCGGCCATATAGTCGGCGTGGTCGACCTTGCTGTTGAGCAGTTCGATGCAGATCGTCACTCCATGATCCTCGGCGATCCGCTTGACCCGGTTCAGCCCCGCGACGGCGTTGTCGGCGCCTTCCTCATCGGACATGCCGCGGCGATTGCCCGAAAAGGCGATCACATTGGGTACGCCCGCCTTGGCCGCTTGCGGAATGCCGATACGGAACGCCTGTTCGATCGCCGCGTGGTTTTCACGCCGGTTCAGACCGTTGGGGATCGTCATGATGTCCGCGGCATAGCCCATCGTGCAGCGCAATCCATGCCGGCGCGGCACCTCGTAATCCGCGGGCTCCAGCAGATCGATGCCCTGGAGCCCGATGCGCGCGGCGGCGGCGCACAACGTATCAAGCGGAATATTCTGGTAGCACCAGCGGCTTACGGACTGCTTCAGCCGGCCGCGACGCGCAGGCGCCGCGGCCATCCCCGCGGTCGCGCACAAAGCGAGAGAAGAAGCGATGGCGGTGCGACGTGTGATCATGCCGCCACAGTAATCCAGAAGGCCGTGGCGGCAAGGTGTATTGCTACCGGAAGCCGCCACCCGCGTAAGGCGGGCGGGAGGCACGTCTGCCAATAACGACGCGCAGGGACGCGCGACCTTTGCTGCAACCCTAGTCGCGCGCGCTCGATCCGTGTAACCGGGAGGTACGGATCCTCAGGTCGAGCGTGTTGCTCAAGCCGGGACCCCGAGTCCGGAGCTACCGACATAGCACGCAAACCGAATTACGACTTTGAGCGCCGCGAGCGCGAAATGGCAAAGGCTTCGGGCTCCGCCAAAAAGGCGCAGGCCAAGGTCGACAAGCGGGCGGCTGAACAGAAGGCGCCGGACGCGGATGAGCCCGGCGGATCGTAAGTCGGCTGACGCGATGATCAACTCGCCCGATCCCACGCTCGCGCAGCTCGGCTGGAAGCGCTTCTTCAGCGATCAGGTCTCCGCCGAGCAGAGCCTTGCCTGCCAGCCCGTTCGCGTCATGTCGGTCCACCGCGGACGGGTGACCGTAGCCGGGGAAGGGGTCGAGGACTCGATCTCCTCGATCGGGCATGTGCAAGCAGGGGCGGAAGACCGACCGACCGTCGGCGACTGGTTGCTGATCAACCGGACGACGCGGAGCCTCGTACGCATCCTCGACCGGACGAGCCTGTTCAAAAGGCCCGCACCGGGCGACGATCGCCGGATCCAGCTTATCGCCGCGAACGTCGATACGTTGTTCGTCGTCACCGCCTGCGACCAGGACTTCAACGTCGCGCGTATCGAACGCTATCTCGTGCTCGCGCGCGAGGCTGGCGTCCGGCCCGTGGTCGTGCTCACGAAAGCCGACCTGTCACCGGCCCCCCAGCATCTGGTCGAAGCGGCCCGCGCGCTCCAGTCGGGACTGCGGGTGGAGCTGGTCGACGGGCGCGATCTGGCGAGCGCTGCGCACCTCGCGGAATATTGCGGCCTCGGCGAAACGGTCGGGGTGGTGGGATCGTCGGGCGTCGGCAAGTCCACGCTCGTCAACACGCTGAAGGGATCCGACAGCATCGCGACGCAGGCGGTCCGCGAGAACGACGGCAAGGGCCGGCACACGACCACCGTCCGCGAGATGCACCGCGTTGCCGGTCCTGCGGGCGAGGGCGGCTGGCTTGTCGACACACCCGGGATGCGCGAGATCCAGATGTCCGAAGTGGCCTCGGGCGTCGACGAGGTCTTCGACGATGTCACGGCGGTGACGCTCGAGTGCCGGTTCGCGAACTGCGTCCATGCCGACGAGCCCGGATGCGCGATCCGTGCCGCGATCGCGGCGGGAACGCTCGATCCCGCGCGCGTCGAACGGTGGCGCAAGCTCGCCGAGGAGGATGCGGCGAACAGCGGCACCGCGGCGGGGCGTCGTTCGCGCGCTGGAAAGGCCCGAAAACGGCGATGACGATTGCCCCACCCGAGCATCATCATCGATGCATGACCGCGTGGCGATGCGTCAGCCCTGATACCGCAGCGTGTTGGCGAACCCATCATTCGTCTTGGTCATCTTGGCGATCTTCCGGAGGTTGGCGCGGACGTACCGGTCGAACCGGCGGTCGTCATGGATGCCCGTCGTCCGATATTCCTCCTGCGCGAGCAGTGTCTTGACCCGCGCCGCGAACCCCGCCTGATCGTCGGTATGTCCCGACGTCTTCAGATTTCCGCAGACCCATTCCTCGGCGGCCGCCTTGTCATAATCGTCCTGCGCCGCATAACCGCGCCTGTCCGCCGCGGCCTGCTCCAGCCTTGCGGCATCGACACGGCTCTCCAGCCATTTGCGCACCAGCGCGCCATCCCATGCTTTCGACACTGCGTTCATCATGCTTCCAACCCTGACCGCAAACCGCCTAGCTGAAAGCCGGGCGTTTGGACACGGCCAGGACGCAAGCGAACCACGCCGCGTGCGAACCGTTGCGACGCGGCGGGAGACGCGTCAGCCCGCAGAGGCGCGGCGCGGAAGCGTCCAGCCGGGGCGGACGAAGTGGCAGGTATAGCCGTTCGGCTTGCGCTCGAGATAATCCTGATGCTCGGGCTCGGCCTCGCAGAAGTCGCCGACCGGGGAGAGTTCGGTGACGACCTTGCCCGGCCACAACCCCGATGCGTCGACGTCGCCGATCGTCTCTTGGGCGACCGCCTTCTGGCGCTCGTCGGTGTAGAAGATCGCCGACCGATAGCTGACGCCGCGGTCGTTGCCCTGCCGGTTGGGGGTGGTCGGATCGTGGATCTGAAAGAAATATTCGAGCAATGTGCGGAAGTCGGTGCGGGCGGGGTCGAACACGATCTCGATCGCCTCGGCATGCGTGCCGTGATTGCGATATGTCGCGTTGGCGACGGTACCACCCGAATAGCCGACGCGCGTCGACACCACGCCCGGCATCGCGCGGATCAGATCCTGCATGCCCCAGAAACACCCGCCGGCGAGAACTGCGCGCTCGGTATCGGCGGGGACGTCCTCGACCTGGTCAAGATACGCGGCATAGCCTTGCTCCGCCATCGCGGCGCGCGGGACGAACCGCAATGCCGCCGAGTTGATGCAGTAGCGCAGCCCGCCGCGGCTGCGCGGACCGTCCTTGAAGACATGGCCGAGATGGCTGTCTGCGCCGGTCGAGCGGATCTCGGTGCGGGGGATCAGCATGGACCAGTCCCGCTTCGCGGTCACGCTCGCAGGGTCGATGGGCCTGGTGAAACTCGGCCAGCCGCAACCGGAATCATATTTATCGGCACTCGCGAACAGCGGTTCGCCGGATACGATGTCGACATAGATCCCTGCGGCCTTGGTGTTGAGAAGTGCGCCAGTTCCGGGACGTTCGGTGGCGTTCTGTTGGGTCACGCGGAACTGCTCGGGGGTCAGCGCGGCGACTGCGGCGTCGGTCTTGCGATAGCTGGTCATGGGAAAACTCCGTTGACCAGCATGTGGTTAGGCCGCGTCGATATGTCGAGGAGGCCGACCTATCGTCTCGGGAGCAGCACCGATCGGGTCGGGCATCCGCCGACGTCTGCTCCAGGATTAGCGCGGGTCCAGCGCTGCCTAGCGATCACCGATCGCATGAAGGATGCGATACGCCGCCTCGACATCGCGCTCGACGACCGCTGCGGTGAAGCGTTCGATGATCGTGCGCAGGCGACCGGTGGGCGCTGCCGCCGTGGTCAGAAGCGGGCCGTCGATCAACCGGCTTCCCCACTCCACGCCGAGCCGCTGCATTTCGTCATCAGCGCCGACGACGATCGAGGGGAAGGGGAGGGTCAATTTGGGCGACGCAAAACTCTGACGGCCACGGCCTGCGCCTTCGGGGGCCACCAGCAACGCGCCCGAGACGTTCGCCGTATAGGATCTCGGCGACAGGCGCGCCCACCATGCGGCAGCGGCACACGCGGTTCCCTGCGCCAGAAGCATCACGGCACGGTCTGACATCGACACCGCGGCGTCGATGCGCGCCGCCATCGCGTTTCGCTCCGCCACGGTACGGCCGCGAACCGCGATCTGCTGCATCTCGCCAAACCGTGGAAATTCGCGGAACCGGTCGAAGATCGACACGGCGTTCTCGGGGACGAGCGCGATGAGGTTCAGCCGTCGGCTATCCAAAACAGCAACAGACACAATGCGGTCTCCCGTTCCTTGAGCACGCATGCTGCCGTTTCCCGGTCGACGGCGCAATGCGGTTGGCCCGATACGCGGCAGGCCGTTCTCTCTCGGCTTTCGACCGATCCCGGGGGGCGCGGTGCGGCCACCGCAGTACCGGACACCAGCGGCGACAGGATGCCGCCAATGCCGAAGCCGACGTTGAGCGTGCGCGCCCGACCGGTGCAACGTCGCGCGAAACGGCGTGACCCTGCGCTCAGTCGCGGCGCATGAAAATCCAGTAGCCGCCCGTGCTCGCGGACTGGATCCGCACGGTCAGCTCGCGGTCGCGATCCTCGAAGTCACCGACATGGCTGAACTCCAGGTCGAGTTTGCCCGACGCCCGGGCACGCTCGACGCGACCGCGAAAGTCGGCATTGTCCATGCACGGCGCGATCTGGCTGAAGAAGTCGAGTCCGAGCCGGTCATGATCGCCGGACCCCGACAGATGCCGCTCCGCCGCGCTGTAATATTCGACCTTGCCGTCGTCGCCGAGACGTATCGCGCCAAAGGGTAGCGTATCGACCGCCTCGCTCGGAAGCGCCTCGATCGCCATCGCGAGGCGCGGTGCGTCGAAATCGGGTAGTTCGCACGCGTCGATCACGATCATTCCTCCACAGCCTCACGCTCGATGACGACGGCCCCGACGATATGATCGACCGCAACGCCGTCGGACGAGAAGGGGAGCAGCAGTCGCTCGAACGTCTCGCGATACCCGTCGCCAAGGTCGATCCTGGCATGTTCGTACGACGGCTTCCCGGTCAGCGCGCAGCGGCGATAGGCCGCTTCGCGCGCCGCCAGCGCGTCATTGCCGCTGACGGGCATGTCGGCCAGGTCGATGCCGTCCGGTACCGCATCGCGCAGGGTGTTGCCGACCAGCGTGAAGGTGAAGTCGATCGGCACCTTCCCGAGGTCGATCCGCGCGACGACGATCCGGTGTGGCTCGCTGCACGCGGTGATCGCGAAGGCGTCGAACAACGGTACGGTCAGGGCCCCGCGGACCGCGCGCCAATGGTCGAGCAACGACCGCGTGCAGTCCGATTTCAGCCGCAACGCGAGCCGATCGAGCTGCTCGGCATCCGATGCGCGGCGATCGCGTGCGATGAGGATACGCCGCAATGCATAATGCAGGACCGCGGGGCTGAAGGGCTTCTGCACCACCGTCTCGCCGGTGAGAGCGGCGTCATTGGTGATGCCCGTCATGAACACGCACGGGATATCGGGTCCCGACGCACGCACCCGCGCGACCAGATCGATCCCCGTCATGTCGGGCATCGCGACATCGGTGATGAGCGCATCGACGCCACGTGTTCGCAACACGTCGAGGGCTGCGCGCGCGTCGCGGGCCACCACCACGTCGAACCCCTCGTCCGCCAGCCCCTCGGCGATCATCGCGCACAATTCGTCGTCGTCGTCGACAAGCAGCACCGTCTCGAACGCGCGTCCGGCCACGTCGCCGCTTGTGTCCTCGCTCGCCAGGCTCGCAGCCGAAACGCCCCGATCGACCGCACGCGGCAGGTAGATCGAAAAGGTCGTTCCCTGACCAAGCCGGCTCTCGATCCGGAGCGCACCGCCGGATTGCTCGACGAAGCGCTGCACCATGGCGAGGCCAAGCCCGGTTCCCTTGCCGCGCTCCTTGGTCGTGAAGAACGGCTCCGTAATCCGTTGCAGCGTATCGCTGGACATGCCGGGGCCGTCATCGGCCACGACGATCCGAATCGCGTCCTGCCCTGAGAGCTCGAGCGGATGATCCGCCGCGGCTGCCGCGCAGTTGCTCACCGCGATCCGCAGATGGCCTACCCCGTTCATCGCGTCGCTGGCATTGTTGGCGAGATTGAGCAGCGCGGATTGTAGCTGCGTCGGATCGGCATGGACGGGCCAGAGCCCGGTGTCGCATTCGAGCGTGAGCGCGACGGTCCCGCGCATGCCATGCTTGATGAGGTCGGAGATCTCGCCGATCGCCCCGGCCAGATCGATGTGCTGCGCGACGACGTCTTCCTGCCGCGCGAACGCGAGAAGCTGCCGGACGAGCGCCGCCCCGCGCTCGGCGGCACGTTGCCCCATCGTCGCAATTTGCTGGATGCGCGGGTCGTCGTTGCGGTTCTGGATGATCGTGAACCCGCCAATCACGGCACCGAGGATGTTGTTGAAGTCGTGCGCGACGCCCGAGGTAAGCTGGCCCAGCGCTTCGAGCTTCTGGCTCTGCAACTGCGCCGCCTGTACCGCCTCGCGTCGCTCGATCTCGGTGGCGAGGCGTTCGTTGGCGAGGTTGAGTGCCGCGGTGCGCGCGCGCACACGCCGTTCGAGGTCGGTGGTCAGATCACGGAGCTCGGCCTCACGTTCTGCCAGGACGTGCGTCCAGTCTTCGCGCTCGGTGAGATCGTAGAAATAGCACACGACGCCGTACCGCCCGTCGGGCAGGCTCACGCGTTCGATCCGCCAGTCATACGCCTCGCGCGCTTCGACGTCCGCGCGCTGCTCGGACGTCGGCCCCGCCTGATAGGCGATGCCGGTGTCGAGAGTCCGTCGGAAGTGGCCGATCGCTTCGCTCGCGAATGGCTCGGGCCAGACAGCCCGGAGGATGTCGGCGAAATCGCGCCCGATCAGCGGACGGACATTTGCGAACACCGTCTGCGCGCCCCGGCTGACCACGCGCAGCGTGAAGTCGGCATCGACCAGATACACCCCGAAAGGATTGTTCGCGATCAACGCCTCGAACGTCTCGACCTGGCGACGAAGCCGGTGTTCCTCGGCTTTCGCCTGCGTGACGTCGCGCATGACGGATACGAACCCCGTGACCGCGCCGCGCTCGTCACGCGTCGCGAATGTCGAGCGCTGTACGTCGATGATGGCGCCGGTCCTGAGGTTGGCGAGCTGCATGTCGCCCCTCCAGACGCCGTCCCGCCGCGCGGTCGGCACAACGACCTCGTCGACGAGATGGCGCTGGTCCGGAACGACGTAATCGGTCAGCCGCATCGGGAAGATGTCGGCATCCTCGATCCCGATCAGGCGGCGGCCCGCGGGGTTGAGATAGACCAGCCGGCCCCCGGCATCGCACAGACCGATCAGGTCGCCGGTATATTCCGCCATCTGGAGCAGCGCGGCATTTCCGCGCGGCACGACGTCGATCGACTCGGCGCGCCGCGCCTTGGCGAGAGGCTCGACCGTGGAACCATGGCCGTCGTTGACATCTTCCATCAGAAGACCCCTGTGGGCTGCATCGATACCGATGCGTAACAATAAGCACATCGCTCGGATTAGCGCCATATCGGAGGCGAATTTAAACCGGAATACGATGCGTTTACGTCGCGTATTGGGCACGGCGTATCGCCACCCGATCGCGCGGATCCGGCGGCGTTCGCGGCGTCACGACGGACATTTTTCGGTGCCGTCGCGTGCGCACCGGCATGCAGGCCTGCCGGACCGATCGTACCCGAGCGATGCTGCAATCGCGCCCAGCAACGCGGCGTCGCCGGTCGCGCGGTCGAGCACCCGGTCGCCGTGGTGTTCGGCGGCGCGGAGCAGCGCAGGCGCAGGCGCGCTGCCGTCGAGCAGGATCGCCGTTCCCCGCCAACCCGAAGCGCGCATTGCCTCGACCACGTCGATGCCGGCCGCCGGCGATCCCTCGGTATCGACGACGATGCACGGAACGGCACGCGATCGCGGATCCGCCAGCACCGCCGCACCCGTGGCATAGGAGCGGACGTCGTACTCCTCCGACAGCAGCATGATCTGGCGCGCGCGTCGCACATGCGGATCGCCTTCGACGAGCAGGACGCCGATGCCGTCATGCGCTGGGGGTGTTTCCTCGGTCATCGCAGCGTCCTTCTTCCGAGACCCTGGATGGCAGCGGCGCGGCGTGGCGTCTGTACGTAGTAGGCGAGGGCACGGTGCGTCAGGCGCGATCGCCGGGGTCGCCCAGCCCGGCGGCGAAGGCGATGCGCAGCACGTCCGACAGGCTGCGCGCCGAAAGCTTTTCCATCAGGTTGGCGCGGTGGACCTCGACCGTACGCGTCGCGATCGACAGGTCGTACGCGATCAGCTTGTTGGGCCGGCCGCGCACCATGCCGTCGAGTACGTCGCGTTCGCGCTGCGTCAGCGCGGCAAGCCGGACCACCGCGTCCGCCGCGGTCAGATCGCCGCGGTCGGCGCGCGCCGCCTGCGCCAGTGCGGTCTCGATCGCGGCGATCAACACGGTGCGTTCGAACGGCTTTTCGAGGAATTCGACCGCGCCTGCCTTGATCGCGCGCACCGCGAGCGTGACGTCGCCGTGCCCCGTCAGCATGATTACCGGGAGCGCGATGCCCGTCTCGGCAAGGCGTGCCTGCACCGCAAGGCCGTCGAGATCGGGCATCCGGACGTCGAGCAGCACGCAGCCCCGCGTCTCGCGCGTGACCGCCTTCAGGAACTGCGTGCCCGAGGGATAGGTCTCGACCGCATAACCGGCCTTGCGCAACAGGAAGCCGACCGACTGGCGGATCGCCTCGTCGTCGTCGACGATATGGACGGTGCGGCGTTGGTCAGTCATCGGTGCCGGTATCCTGGCCTTGTGCGAGCGGCACGGTGAAGTGGAAGGCGGTGCCGCCGGTGGCGATGCCCTCGGCCCAGATCCGTCCGCCATGCGCCTCGACGATCGTCCGGCAGATCGACAGGCCGAGCCCCATGCCATCCTCCTTGGTGGTCGCGAACGCTTCGAACAGGCGCGCGCGCACCGCAGCGTCGATCCCGGTGCCGGTGTCCGCGACGGTGATCTGCATAGAGCCGTTGCCTTCGCGCGCGGTGGCGATCGTCAGCACCTTGTCGGGCGAGCCCGCCATCGACTGGATCGCGTTGCGGATCAGGTTGACGAGCACCTGCTGGATCTGGATGCGATCGACCAGCACGATCGCGCGCCCCGGCGCGACGCGGGTGCAGACCGCGATACCCGCCTCGTGCGCGCCGAGCAGGCCAAGGCTGGTCGCCTCCTCGACGAGCAGGTCGAGCGGTTCGTCGCGGAACCCGGTATCGCGGCCATCGACGAACGCGCGAAGCCGCCGGACGATCGTCCCCGCGCGCAACGACTGCGCCGCCGCCAGGTCCAGCGCCTCGGCAATGTCGGTCAGCAACGCGTTGCGATCGTCGCCGATCATCGCGCGCGCCGCCTCCAGATAATTGGCGATCGCGGTCAGCGGCTGGTTGATCTCGTGCGCGAGCGTTGAGGCCATCGTTCCCATCGCACTGACGCGCGAGACGTGGACGAGTTCGGATTGAAGCTCCTGCACGCGGCGTTCGGTCGCGCGGCGATGCGTCAGATCGCGGATGAAGCCGGTAAAAATCCGCTCGCCGGCAATCGACGCCTCGCCGACCGCGAGCTCGATCGGAAAGATCTCGCCGCCGTTGCGCATCGCGCTCTCGAGCCGGACATTGCCGATCACGTGACGCTCGCCCGTCCGGCGATAGGTGCGCAGATGCCGGTCGTGCGCGCGCGCCTCGGACTGCGGCATCAGCATCGCCACGTTCTGCCCGACCACGTCGCTGGCGGCGTAGCCGAAGACCAGCTCGGCCGCGGCGCTGAACGAGGCGACGATGCCATGCTCGTTCATCACGATCATCGCGTCGGGGACGGTGTTCAGGATCGAGCGCAGGTGATGCTCGCGCCGCACGATCGCGGCCTCGGCCGCCTTTTCGTGCGTGATGTCGCGGATCACCTTGCCGAACCCGCGTAGTGCGCCCGCATCGTCGTGAAGCGCGGTAATCGTGACGGCGGCAAGGAATTCGGAGCCGTCCTTGCGAACCCGCCAGCTCTCCTCCTCGATCCGTCCGCAGGCGTGCGCGCGGGCAAGGTCGGCCTCGGGCTTGCCCGCGGCGATATCGTCGGCGGGGTAGAAGATCGCGAAGTTACGGCCGATGATCTCTGCCTCGGCCCAGCCCTTGATCCGCTCGGCGCCGCGATTCCAGATCGTCACGCGCCCCTGCGGATCGAGCATGTAGATTGCATAGGTCGTTGCACCGTCGATCAGCAGCCCCAGTTCCTCCGCCAGCGTCGCATCGCCGCGCGCGACGGCTCCGGCGCTGTCGTGCTCCTGCGGCGACCGGGGCGCGTTCATGCGGGCAGTACGTTTGCTCGTGGCACGGAGCGGCAAGTCATTGCGCGATGGGCCCTGTTCGGCGGACGGTTGCGATCTGTCGGGGATCGAGGTCTCGACCGCCGACATCGCGACAGGACACACGCTAGGCGAATTACGCACTATACGCCAATACTCCCTCGATCGCCGTGATCGCGAACAGGATCGTCCCGCCGATACTTAGTCTTGGATTTAGTATCGCGAACGCTTCCAGATACTTGCGGCTTGCGAGGCGGGTCATCGCCTAGTGCGACAGCAGCGTGCAGCGCCGGTCGCGCAACAGCAGGTCGCGAGTGACGCCGCCGAACGCCCATTCGCGGATCCGGCTGTGGCCGTACGCGCCGGCGACGACAAGGTCCGCTCCGACCTCGTCGGCGAGCGCCGTGAGCGTGTCGGTGCTCGAGCGCTTCGGCCGCGAGACGATCTTGTCGGCCGCGATGCCGTGGCGCGCGAGCCAGCCGGCAACATCGTCGATCGCCGCGCGCGCATCGAGCACGTCGATCGCGACTTCGGCGATCACGACCCGCTCGGCGAGACGCAGCATCGGCAGCGCATCGCTGATCGCGCGGCGGCATTCGCGCGTGTCGGTCCAGGCGACCATGATGGTCGAGAAGGTCGCCGTCGCGCCGCTGTCGGGAACGACGAGCACCGGGCGGCCCGCACGCAGGATCAGGTCGCCGGTATCCGCATGCGTCGCGAGATCGGCGAACCCCGGCCCCGCGCTCGTGATGACGAGATCGGCGGCGCGCGCATGCCGCGCGACGACATGCGCGATGTTGGAAAGCGTCGGGATCGAGCGCCATTCGAGCACATGCCGCGCAAGACGGTGATGCGCCTCGAACTCGGTTTTCGCGCGCGCGAGTTCGTCGGCGACGATCTCGCGCTCGATCACCGCATAGTCGCCGCCGAGATAGTCGTCGCCCATCGCGATCGGGACCGGGCGGCATGCGGCGATGCCGATCACCGCGGCGTGATGCCGGTCGGCGAGCGTCGCGGCGACATCGAGCAGGGCGGCGTTTCGGCGTCCGCCATCGAGATGCACCAGCAGCGTTGGATAGGTCATGCGCGGTCTCCCTCTTGGACGTCCATCGTCGGCGATCGGGCGCGCGTGCGAAACTATCGGGAACTACGCAGTCGGCGGCGTGTGCGTAGTTCCCGACTCTGTCGGCGACGGGGTGCGTCGATAGGCTTGTGGCCAACGGTTCGGCACGCGCCGCGCCCCTTCAGGAGAGTGTCATGTCGCACGACGCCAGATTGCAGAAAGCCGTCCTTGCCGAACTCAACTGGGATCCGAGCGTCCCGGCCGGGCATATCGGCGTCACCGCGAACAACGGCGTCGTCACGCTCAGCGGCCACGCCGGCAGCTATGCGGCGAAATATGCCGCCGAACGGGCGGCAGCGCGCGTCGACGGCGTCAAGGCGGTCGCCGAAGAGATCGAGGTCCGGCTGGAGGACCGCTTCAAGCGGGGGGACGAGGCCATCGCCACCGCGATCGTCGAGCGGCTGTCCTGGGACACGATCGTCCCGCACGACTGCATCAAGGCCCAGGTCGAGGATGGCTGGGTGAGCCTGCGCGGGACTGTGCGCTGGCATTTCCAGAAGAATGCAGCGGAGGCCGCGGTACGGACGCTTGCCGGCGTGGTGGGCGTGACGAACCATATCGTCCTGCAGCCGCGCGTCGACGTCACCGATGTCAGCAACGACATCCGCGCGGCGCTGCACCGCTCATGGTTCTTCGAGGGCGACACGATCAAGGTCTCGGTCGACGGCGGCACGATACGGCTGACCGGATCGGTCGATTCGCCGCGTGACCGGATGGTCGCCGAGCGCACGGCGTGGGCGGCACCGGGTGCGATGAAGGTCGAGAACATGCTCGAGATCGCCTGAGATGCGGGCGCTGTCGTCGCACCGCGAGCGTCATGTCGCCGACCGGATCGGCTGGCTGCGTGCGGCCGTGCTCGGCGCCAATGACGGGATCGTCTCGACCGCGAGCCTGATCATCGGCGTTGCGGCGGCGTCGACGGAGGCCGCTGGCGACACGAGCGCGATCGTCATCGCGGGGACGGCCGGGCTGGTCGCGGGGGCGATGTCGATGGCGGCGGGCGAATATGTCTCGGTCAGCGCGCAGGCGGATACCGAGACCGCCGAGCTCGACCGCGAACGCCGCGAACTCGTCGACGACCCCCATGGCGAGCTGGCCGAACTCGCGGCGATTTACGTCGCGCGTGGTGTCGACGCCGCGACCGCCGCGACCGTCGCGGCGCAGTTGATGGCGAAGGATGCGATCGGCGCGCATGCACGCGACGAGCTCGACATCACGCTGGGCGCGCGCGCGCGGCCGGTGCAGGCGGCGTTCGCATCGGCGGCGAGCTTCATGGTCGGCGCGGCGTTGCCGTTGCTGAGCGTGTTCGTCGTGCCGCCGGGTGTGCTGATCTGGGCGGTCGGTGCGGGGTCGCTGCTGTTCCTCGCGCTGCTCGGCGCGGTCGGGGCGAAGACCGGGGGCGCGACCGTCTGGCGCGGGACGGTGCGTGTCACCTTCTGGGGTGCGTTCGCGATGATCGCGACCGCGGCGATCGGGGCGTTGATCGGCGGCGCGGTCTGACGCCCGGCCCGAGGCGCACGCCTAGAGCGTCATCCGCAGGATCGTCGACGTGGGGTCGCCCGGGCAGGCCGACGCGATCCAGCCGCGTTCGCGTTCGAGATCGATCGCGTCGTGATTGTCGCGGCTCTCGATCGATTCGAGCGTCAGGATGCCCTTCCAGCGGGCAAAATCCACGACATGGTCGAGCAGCGTCCAGCTGATCCCCATCCGCTTGAAATCGCGGTGGACCGCGATCGCGACTTCGGCACGGCGGAAGCTCTGGTCGGCTGCGAGCATCGCGGTCGCGATGATCTGGCCGGTCGCGGGATCGAAGGCGAGGAAATGTTCGGTGCGATCGTGATCGATCGTGACCATCGCCCTCAGCTGGTCATGGTCGACCTTGCGGACAGCGCTCAAGAAACGAAAGCGGAGGTCCTCCGCGTCGACATGGCCGAAGAACGCATCGAGCGCGGGTTCGTCTTCCGGCGAGGCTGGGCGCACGTGAAAGACCAGGCCGTTGCGGGTCGTCAGGTCGCGCGCCCAGGACCTGGGGGGCGGGGCCCCGGCGGCCGCGTGTTGGCTCACATGTTCGACCATCGTGGCGTCCCTTATCCCGCGCGTCCCATAAGCGGCCGCCCCATGCGCCTAGCCGAAAGTCCCGCGCGCCCCGAGCGTCGGAAAACACGTAGGGTCCGATCCGCGCGACCGCCCCGCGATCGTGGCGAGGTTCCTACGCGCCGCGGGTCGTGGTGAGCCGCAACAGGCGCCCGCCGCTGCCATCCTCGAGGATCCAGAGCGCGCCGTCCGGCCCCGCCATCACCGCGCGGATCCGCGCGCCCATGTCCCATCGCTCGACTTCCTTCGCGGTCGTGCCGTGGAACGCGATCCGGATCAGCGATGTCGCGGCCAGCCCCCCGACGAACGCAGACCCGCGCCATTGCGGGAACATGGTGCCGTCATAGAATGCGAGCCCCGCCGGTGCGATGACGGGATCCCAGTACAAGGCGGGCTCCTGGAAGTTCGGCCGGGTATCGGGCTTGGCAATCGGCGTATCGTCGTAATTCTTTCCATAGGAAACGATCGGCCAGCCATAGTTCCGGCCCGGCTCGATCAGATTGAGCTCGTCGCCACCCTGAGGCCCCATCTCGGTTTCCCACAGGCGGCCCTGCGTATCGAAGGCGAGGCCGTAGGGATTGCGATGCCCGGTCGACCATGTTTCCGCAGGCGTGAGATTTGGCGAAGAAATCGTTGCCTTGCGCACGGGTGCGGTCGCCGCGGACGCGGTGTTTTCGGGCGGATCGATGACGCCGATCGTGGTCGCGCCCGTCTTGCCTTGACCCGGATTACCCGGTGCAGGCTTTCCATCGAGCGTGAGCCGCAGGATCTTGCCGAGCGCCTGATCGGGATCCTGCGCCGGGTTGAAGCGCTGACGCTCGCCGGAGGTCAGGAACAGATACCGGCCGTCGGGCGAAAACGCGATATAGCCGCCGAACTGGCCACCGGCGCCGCGCGGAAGCTGCCGCCAGATCACCTGCAGCCCCTGCAGGACCGGCTTGCCCGCGACCGTCCCGAGCGTCGCCTTCGCCAGCGCGAGCCCGTCGCCGCCCTCTCCGGGTTCGGAATAGGTCAGGTAGACCTGTCGATCCCGGCCAAATGCAGGCGACGTCGCGACGAACAACAGGCCGCCTTGTCCTTCGTCATGGACCGTCGGTACGCCGCCCACCTCGGTCTTCGCGCCGGCGGGGGTCACCAGCCATAGGTGACCCGTCTTCTCGGTCACCAGCATGCGGCGATCCGGCAGAAAGGCGAGCGCCCATGGCGCATCGAATGCGGCAATCTCGGTCGCCTTGAACGGCTTGTTCGCGCTGGGTGCAGACGTACCGTAATTGACCGGTCGCATCTTGGCCTCCGCCGGGGGTGGCGGGGCGTTCTGAGCCTGACCGCACCCCGCCATCAGCGTGATGACGGCCAGGGGAAGCAAAGGGTGGCGCTGCATCGACAAGTTTCCTGGTATTTCCGCTATTCGGGAACCCGTATCGTCGTTGCGTTCGAATGCCGCAACCAGGATCGGCGTCTGCGCCCCGCGGTTGAATATGGTTCCGTGCGACGCATGCCCATGCGATTTCGGGGGGAGGGCAGGCCATGGACATTGATCATTCCGATCGTCCGACGCATCAACCGGCTCAATTTTCGGAAGGACTATCGCTGATGGCTGAACCGGTCTGCCATGACGTGCTCATCGTCGGTGCGGGACATGCGGGTGCGCAGGCCGCGATCGGGCTGCGACAGCGCGGTTTCGCCGGCACGATCGCGATCGTCGGCGACGAAGCTTCGCTGCCCTATGAACGGCCGCCCTTGTCGAAAGAATATCTGGCGGGCGACAAGCCGTTCGAGCGCATCTTGTTGCGACCGCCCTCCTTCTGGACGGATCGCGCGATCGAACTGCTGCTGGGCACGACGGTGACGCACGTCGATGTCGAAGCGCATAGCGTCACGACCGCCGACGGCGACGTCCTGCGCTATGGTTCGCTGATCTGGGCGACGGGGGGAACGGCGCGACGGCTGACCTGTTCGGGCCATGACCTGGCGGGGATCCATACCGTGCGGACGCGTGCGGACGCCGATCGGATGCGCGCCGAACTGCCCGGCGTCACCAACGTCGTGGTCATCGGCGGCGGCTATATCGGGCTCGAGGCGGCGGCCGTCCTGACCAAGCTTGGCAAGTCGGTCACGGTGATCGAGGCACAGGACCGGGTGCTGGCGCGCGTGGCGGGCGAACCACTGTCGCGCTTCTTCGAAGCCGAACATCGCGCGCACGGCGTCGACGTACGCACCGGCGTTGCGGTGTCCTGCATCGAGGAGGCGGATGGTGCGGTATGCGGCGTCCGGCTCGCCGACGGCGAACTGCTCGCATGCACCATGGTGATCGTCGGCATCGGCATCGTCGCTGCGGTCGCGCCGCTCATCGAGGCTGGTGCGAAGGGGGACAACGGCGTGACGGTCGATGAATATTGCCGGACGTCGCTGCCGGACGTGTTCGCGATCGGCGATTGCGCAGCGCACGCCAGCGCGTTTGCCGAGGGGCAGGTGATCCGGCTGGAATCGGTCCAGAACGCGAACGACCAGGCGATGACCGTCGCCAAGCTGTTGACCGGCGCTCCCGAGCCGTATCACGCGGTGCCGTGGTTCTGGTCGAACCAATATGACCTTAAGCTCCAGACGGTCGGTCTGTCGACGGGGTATGACGCTATCGTGACGCGCGGCGATCCCGGCACGCGCAGCTTCTCGCTGATCTATCTGAAGGCGGGGCGCGTGATCGCGCTCGACTGCGTCAACCGCGTGAAGGATTACGTGCAGGGCCGCGCGCTGGTTGTCGGGTCAGCGCGGCTCGACCCCGCTTCGCTCGCCGACACCGCAGTCGACCTCAAGACGCTCGCGCTTGCGGCGGCGGATGGCGCAGCCGTCGGGTAACGGGCTGGCCATCCGCGCGACGATCAGTTCGGCATCTGGTTCGGCGGGGTCGCGGACGATGTCGTTGCCGGGACCGGCGGTGTCGCCGACCGGGCATCGCTGACCGCCTCGTCATACCATTGCGCCAGATCCGCCTTCATCTGGTGCAGCGCCTCGGGGTTGAGATAGGTCATGTGGCCCGCCGGGTAATAGGTGAAGCGCAGGTTCGCCTGCTGCGCCCGGTCCAGCATCATATGGCCAAGGTCGTTTTCGGTCCCGAAGAACGGCGTCGCCATGTCGTAATAGCCGTTCATCGACAGCACCTTGAGATACGGGTTCGCGCGCATCGCCGCGCCCAGGTCGATCGCCGTATTGGGGTTGTTCTGCGGCTGGCCGGGGCCGGGGGCGGCGTGTTTCCAGTTCCAGGTCCAGCCGGCGGCATCGCGCGCGGACTGGCGATACGGCAGTTCGGTCTCGTACTTCAGCGTCGAGCCCAGATAGTCGCTGAACGACGCGATATACGCGCCCGAGATCGCATCCGACGATGCATCGGTCTCCGGCCGCTCGCCGGCCGCATCGGTGTCGATCCCCGTGTAGCGCGCGTCGAACCGGCCGACGGTGCGGGCCGATCCGCGCAGCAGCTCCTTCTGGAACCGCGGCAGGTCGACACGCAGATTGGCCCGCTTGATGAAGTCGACGCCGAGCCCCGTCAGCTGGCTCATCCGCTGCGCGACCTGGTCGCGTTCGGCATCCGAGATCGACTGGCCCTTTGCGAGCGCGGACATGTACGGCCCGGTCGCGAAGGCGCGCGCTTCGGCGACGATCGTCGCGACATCGGCAGGGCGGTTGGCGATGCGATTGTGATACCAGGCGGTCGCGGCGTAGCTCGGCAGATAGTTCAGATACACCTGATCGAGCCCCGGCTGGCGATAGCCATAGTTCATGATCGAGCTGAGCAGGACGACCCCGTTCAGCGCCATGCCGCGCTCCTGCAACTGATAGGCGAGCGCGCCCGAGCGCAGCGTGCCGTAGCTTTCGCCCAGCAGGAACTTGGGGCTCATCCAGCGGCCATATTTGGTGACGTAGCGCAGGATGCCCCTGGCAAACGCATCCGCGTCCTCGTCGGTGCCGTAAAAGGCCTCGGGCTTGGTATCCCCGAGCGGCCGCGAATAACCCGTTCCGATCGCATCGAGGAAGACGAGATCGGTCTTGTCGAGCAGCGAGTCGGGATTGGGGCCGACGTCATAGGGGGCGGGGCGGATGAACTCGGGGTTCGTGGTGCGGATCCTGATCGGTGCGAACGATCCCATTCGCAGCCAGAACGAGGGCGATCCGGGGCCGCCATTGTACAGGAACGTCACGGGGCGCTTCGTGCCCGGCTTGGTCCCGTCCAGCGTGTAGGCGGTGTAGAACATCGACGCGGTCGGCTTGCCCTCGACGTTGCGCAGCGTGAGCGTGCCCGCCGACGCGGTATAGGGATAGCGGCGACCCGCGATCGTGACCGAATCCCGGTGTCGTACCTCCTGCTCGTCGACCGGCGCATGCGCCCAGGCCGCTTCGACCTCCTCCTTCGCGCGGTCTGCGGCGCTGGCCGCCTTCGGCCGCGCCGGCGTGTCCTGTGCGGACAGCGGCGAAGAGGCCAGGGCTGGGACGAGGATGGCGGCGGCGAGTATCGGGGCAAGATGGGTACGGATCACGCAGGGTCCCTTGTGCTGTGCTGCCCGGGGCAGCGGTGCTGCCATTGTTCCCGCTTATACCGCCTGCCGCAAGCCACGCCGACGGCGATGTTCAGCCGAGCCAGCCGCCGGAAAAACCCGCGCGCTGCAACCCGCGCCGGATGTGCGGATTGCGACGCATCGTGTTCCAGATGAGCCCCGACTGCGCATTCTCGATCATCGCGACGATCGGGCCCTGGTCGATGCCGAGGTGGTCGCCGTCGACCCAGCCGATGCCGGGGACGATGCGACCATGCTTGAGCGGCCCGGGCGGTGCGGTCAGCGTCGGGTTGAACGCATCGGCAAACCCGTATCGGCCATAGATGCCCGCGCCGTAGCGGCGATGCATCGCGCCGATCGCCTGCGTGGCGATATCCGGGGCGAACGCGATCGACGCGGCCGCCGCAGTCGGCGCGATCGTGCCGTCGTCACGGTCGCCCGGGCCGCGCGCGGAATAGCTGTAGAAGGTGCGATCGACGCCGGCGATCCGCGTCGTGAAGTCGCCGGGACCGTCGCACGCGGTCAGGCCCCAGACCTCCGCGTCATAGCCGCGCCAGCCGCCCGGGTTTGCCGTCGCATAGGCGCGCTGGGCATGCGCCGCGCGCCGGCTGTTCTCGAAATAATCGATGTCGTGAGTCGCGATGTACGCGTCGCGAATGCCGCGAAAGTCGATCCAGACATGGCTGTACTGATGCCCGAACAGCGGTGGGAAATGGAGATGGGGCTGCCCCCAGCGGTCGCTCCACGACGATTCGAAGCGGCTCGACCATGCCTGCCACGTCCCCTCGGGCAGCGGATGTGTCGGCGATCCGAGCGCCAGCACATACAGCAGCATCCCCTCGTTATAGACATCCCAGTCGCTCTTGATGAACCCCGTCTCGGGATGCCAGCCCATCGACAGCAATGGCGCACGCGGCGTGATCCAGGTCCACTCGACGGCGGTGTAGAGCCGCTCGGCCAGCGCACGGATCCGCACTTCGTCGGGATGATCGCCATCGAACCAGCTTTGCGCGAACAGCGTCCCGCCGAGCAGCAGCGCGGTGTCGACGGTCGACAGTTCGCAGCGTGCAAAGCGCTGCCCCTTGGTGACGCCGAGGAAATGATAAAAGAAGCCGCGATAGCCGCTGAAGCCGGTCGCGCCGTCGCCTTGCGGGGCGTCTGCGAGGAATTGCAGCGTCGTCAGCGTCCGCGCCCGCGCCTGTTCGCGCGTGATCCAGCCGTGCACGACACCGATCGGATAGGCGGTCAGCGCAAAGCCGATCGCCGCGACCGACGAGAAGGACGGCGTCGGCCAGCGGTCGGGCGCAAGCCCCGTCGCCGGATCGGTCGTATCCCAGAAGAAGCGGAAGGTCCGCTCCTGCAGATCGGCGACCAGCGCGTTGCCGGTTATCTGCCCTGTCGGCGTGGCAAGCCGCGGGTTCGTCGCGCAGCCCGTTGTCAGGCCGGCGAGTGCGAGCCCGCTGCGGCCAAGGAAATCTCGTCTGCCAAGCATCGGCACGCTCCTGTTACGCGGTACGGGACGGGGGCGGCACCGGCAGACGCCGCCCCCGTCGGATCAGAAGCGGTAGCCCAGACGGAACTGGACGCGGCGCGGCAGGGTGAGCGCGCTGCTGCCGGTCCGCGAATTGGCGGCTTCGAGCGGATCGGTGTTGCTGAAGAACCCGTCGAATCCGCTCGGGTTCTTGGTGTTGAACGCGTTCAGCAGGTCGACGGCGGCCTCGACCTGGTCGTTCGATCCGAACAGCTTGAACTTGTTCGCCAGCGTCAGGTTGACCTCGCAGAACGCGAAGACGCCGCCGATGCAGTTCTTCTCCGGATAGGCGGAGGTGAAGCGCAGCTGTCCGGTGTCGAACCCGTTCCGCGCGTCGGTGACCTGATAGGCCTGGCCGCTCCCGAGCGTGGTGAGCGTCGACAGCTGGAAATTGAGCGGCAGATCGACGATCCCCGAGATGACGACGCGGTGGCGTTCGTCCCCCGCCCGGCGACGCCAGCCATAGGCATCGGGGGTGATCGCATCGAGGCTGAACAGATCGCCGCCATTCTGCTCCGACTCCGACACCGTATAGGCGATGTTCAGACCCCAGCCCGACGACTGACTATAGTTCTTGTCGAGCGTGAAATAGAGCGCCTTGTAGCGGGTATCGAGCCCGTCGAGCCCGATGATGACGTTCGAATAGCCGTTGGCGAGCGCAGGGGCGGTATCGCAGCAATTGCCGAGCCCCGCATTCTGCCGGGTCGCGAACACGTTGGTATAGCCGTTGCGACCACGCTGGTAGGAGGCGGTCACCGCCGCCTGGAACGCGCCGACGCGCTGCCGGACGCCGAAGCTCGCCTGATCGTTGACCGGCGGCCGCGCGTTGTTCTTCACTGCGAACAACTCGGGCAGCCCCTGCGTCGAGCTTGCGGCAAGCGCCAGCAGGCCGTCGCGCGTCAGATAGGACGGGTCCCACTTCACCGTCGGCAGGTTCGAGCGCGGCGTGCCGTTCTGCGAGAAGCGGAAGACGCCGATCGGATTGATCGTCCGCGACAGCTCGTCGACCGTGTTGTTGAAGTTGTTGCGGTCGTAATAACGGCCGAAACCGCCGAAGATCACCGTCGACTGATCGTCCTTCACGTCCCAGGAAAAGCCCAGGCGCGGGGCGATCGCGCCGGTGAAAGGCTTCCGGTTGTTGCCCGTCGAGATGTAATCCTCGGCCTTGAAATACGAGGTCTGCGGCAGCGCGCGCAACGCCGCCACGCCCGCGGCGGGGGTGATATAGTCGTTGTTGACGCCGTTGGTCTCGTAATCCCACCGCACGCCGAGATTGAGCTGCAACCGCCCGGTCACGTCCCAGTCGTCCTGCAGATACAGCCCGACCTGCGTGTTCGACCCGAAGATCCGGCCATTGCCGAGACCCAGTCGCGCTTCGGCGGGAAATGCGAAGTTCGTGTCGTCGCTCGTGTCGGTCGGCGTGCCCGCCTGGTCGATGCGGAAGGTATAGCGCGGCTCGACGAACGACATGTTGTTGAACTCGATGTCGGTGATCTCGACACGCGCGCCCGCCTTGATCGCGTGGCCCTGAAGTCCCGTATAGGTCAGGTCGTCGCGGATCGTGTATCCTTGCTGGATCTCGCGACGTGTCGAATCGCGTCCGCCGAACACCAGCACCGAGTCGTAGTCGAAGGTCGGCAAGCCGGGATTGATCGAGGTCGGCCGGAATTGGTAATCGAGATAGTTCAGATTGACCTCGTTGACGAAGCTGTCGCCCGAATAGGTCCATTTGAACAGGTAGGTGTCGACCTTGTTGCGCTTGTTCTCGGCATTCTCGAACGCCACGTTGCCGCCAAAGCCCTGAATGTCGGTCTCGGTGCGACGGCTGAACGACAGGTCGAAGACCTGGCGATCATCCGGGGTCAGCGTCAGCTTGCCGAAGTAGAAGTCGCCGCGGAACGGGCTGACGAATGCGCCCTCGAATTCCGACAGGCGGCGCCCCGAGAACTGCTCGAACTGCGCGACCGCGGCATCCGACCCGGTCGTGTTGACGTTGAACGCACGGTCCTGGTCGTTGCCTTCATAGGCCGCGAAGAAGAACAGCTTGTCCTTGATGATCGGGCCGCCGAGCGACGCGCCATATTGCTTGCGCTCGAATGCGGGCTTGGCGTTGCCGTCGCGGCGGTCGAGGAAGCTTTTCGCGCTCAGGCTGCGGTCGGTATACTGGCCGAATACCTCGCCGTGCAGCTCGTTCGTGCCCGATTTGGTGACCGCGGTGATGATCGCCGCACCGGCCTGCTCGTATTCGGCCTTGTAGTTCTGCGTCAGGACGCGGAATTCCTGCACCGCCAGCTGGCCGAACGGGTTGCCGCGGCTGTTCTGCTGCCCGGCGACGCCGCCTTCGCGCAGCTTGTTCTTCAGGCTGACGCCGTCGATGAACACGTTGACCTGGCTCGCAGTCGACGCGCCCGAGCTGAAGCTCTTGTCGGTCTCGCTGTCGTTATAACGCACGCCCGGTGCCAGCGCGGCGAAGGTCAGGAAGTTGCGGTCGGTCTGCGGCAGCGTGCGGATCTGTTCCTGGCTGACGTTGGTGGCGATTTCGCTGGTGCGCGTCTCGACCAGCCGGCCGCCACGCACGACGATCTCGCCGCCGTCACCCGCGACCGGGGCCGCTGCTGCCACGTCGCCGGTGGCGCCGGGTGCGGCTGCGGTGGCACCACCCTCGGCCGCTGCCGGTGCGGCGGCGACGAGCGTCGCATCGAGGCTGGCGGACTGGCCGATCGCGACGACGATGACGCGCTCGAACCGCGCGCCGTCGGTCCCCGTGATCGTGATCCGATATTCGCCGGGGCGCAGACCGTTCAGGATATAGCGGCCGCTCGCGTCGCTGATCGCGCGATAGGTCTGATTGGTGCCCGTGCTGACCGCCGCGACGGTCGCGCCGGACAGCGGCGCGCGATCCGCACCGCTGACCTGGCCGCGGATCGACGCGGTCGAGGTCTGCGCCGCTGCCGGAACGAGCGCGACGCCTGCGCTCGCGAGCATCGTGGCACCGGCCAAGGCCATCCTGAAATGTCGTGTCATGTCCTGTATTCCCCTGCGTTATGCCCCTTTTTGAGGCTTGGTTGAGCTGTGCTTTCCCGAATGACGAGCGACGGGACGATCATGTCGGTGTCCCGGTCGACGGCGGCTGATGGCGCGGCGGGGCCGCGGGCCTTCGCCGCGCTGCGCCGCCGTGCGTCTGCGGCGATCGCGGCGTCGAGGGACGCAACCGCGCGCTGCCCCATCGCCGCGATGTCGATCCGGACGGTAGTGAGTGAGGGCGAGACGAGCCTGGCCAGCGGGATGTCGTCGAAACCGGCCACGGCGATCTGGTCGGGGACGGCGATCCCCGCGCGCCGCAGCGTGACGATCGCACCCAGCGCCATCATGTCGTTCGCCGCAAAGATCGCATCGACGCTTGATGGATCCGCGAGCACCATCGTGGCCGCGGCGATCCCCGCGTCCTGGAGAAAATTGCCCTCGATGATCCGGACCGGAAGCCCCGCACGCGCGGCGGCCTGCTCGACGCCCCGCCGCCGTTCGATCGCATCGATGTTCGTCGCCGGACCCGCGATATGGACGATCCGCCGACGCCCGGTCGCGACGAGGTGGTCGATCATCGCCTCCGCCCCCGACACGTTGTCGACGCGCATCGCGGTGTGGGGACCGGTGCGCAGCGCGCAGTTGAGCAGGACGGCGGGTATCCCCGCGGGCAGCCGCGCGACCAGCTCGTCCGCGGCGATGTGCGGCGCCATGATCGCCAGCCCGTCGACGCGACCGCGCATCGCTTGCAGCGCCTCCGTCCCGCGACCCGGGCGGTCGTTCATCACCGTCAGCAGCAGGTGGAGACCGCGTGCCGCGGCTTCCTCGTCCATCCCGCGCAGCAGTTCCGAAAAGAACTCGCCGTGGAGGTCGGGCAACACCACGCCGATCGCACCCGACCGCGAAAGGCTGAGGTTGCGTGCGCCGGCATGCGGGACATAGCCGAGCTGGCGCGCAGCCTCCTCGACCCTGAGGCGCATCGCGTCGCGAATATTGGCATGCCCGTTGAGCACGCGCGACACCGACGCCACCGACACTTCGGCAACGCGAGCGACATCGCGGATCGTGGCGTGCGGCATTCCCTTCCTTCATCCTCTCGACGGCGATCTGCGTCGCATCGCGGGTCTGGGATCGTCTATAAGACCTTGATGTAACCGGTTACAATAACCTAGGGCTTGCCACGCAAAATATTTCAAAGACGTGGTTTTGGAGAGGCTTCATGGACGATCGGCACATTTCAAGACGCGCGCTGGTACTCGGTGGAACGATGGCCGCGGCCTGGGCCTCTTCGCCGCTTCAGGCGCTTGCGGCCGGCACGGCGGCCACCGCACTGCCGCCGAAGATCGAGGCGCTGATCGCGCGCATGACGGTCGAGGAGAAGGCGGGGCAGCTGACGATCATGGCCGCGGCCTGGGCGGGGGGCAGCGCGACGGCGCTCAATCCGGCCGGCGCCGCTGCAAGCTTTGACGGGCAGCTCGCGGACGTCAGGGCGGGGCGTCTCGCAGGCGTCTTCAACGGCAACGGCGCAGCGATGGCGCAGCGTATGCAGACGACTGCGATGCGCGAGTCGCGACTGAAGATCCCGCTGATCTTCGCCGCCGACATCATCCACGGCTTCCGCACGGTATTCCCCGTGCCACTGGCCGAGGCGGGCAGTTTCGACCCCGACCTCGCGCGGCGAACGGCGCGTGCGGCGGGTGCGGAGGCGGCGGCCGCGGGGATCGACTGGACGTTCGCGCCGATGGTCGACATCGCGCGCGATCAGCGCTGGGGCCGCGGCGTCGAGGGCGCCGGAGAGGACGTGTATCTGGGCCGCATGATGGCGAGGGCGCGTGTCGAGGGATTCCAGGGGACGCGCGGGCTTGCCGCGGCCGATGCGGTGGCTGCCTGCGCCAAGCATTTCGCAGCCTATGGCGCGGGCGAGGCCGGGCTCGATTACAACAGCGTCGACATATCCGAGCGGACGTTGCGCGACGTGTATTTTCCGCCATTCCAGGCGGCGCTGGCGGCGGGGGTGCCGACCGTGATGGCGGCGTTCAACGAGATCTCCGGCGTCCCCGCGACCGCGAACGACTGGTTGCTCACGCAGGTGCTGCGCCGCGAATGGGGATTCGGCGGGCTCGTCGTCTCGGATTACACGGGCGACGAGGAACTGATCGCGCACGGCTTTGCCGCCGACGCGCGCGAGGCGACCCGGCTGGCGTTCCTCGCCGGCGTCGACATGAGCATGCAGTCGGGCTTCTATATCAAGCATCTTCCCGATCTGGTCGGCACCGGTGAGGTCCCGATGGCGCGGCTCGACCAGGCGGTGCGGCGCGTCCTCGCGCTCAAGGTCTCGCTCGGCCTGTTCGACGACCCGTTCCGGCGTATCGATCCGCGCCGGGAAAAGACGCAGGTGCGGACGCGAAAGACGCTCGCGCTCGCCCGGGAGGCGGGGTCGCGGTCGATCGTGATGCTCAAGAACGCAGGGGATCTCCTCCCGCTACCCCGGTCGGGCAAGCGCGTCGCGCTGATCGGACCGTTCGCGCAAGGACGTCGCGACCTGATCGGACCGTGGAACGTCTACGGCACCGACGCCGACGCGGTCGATCTCGCGACCGGCGTGCGCGAGATCGTCGCCGATCCCCGCGCGGTGACCGTCGTCGACGGGTCGGGTATCGAAGCCGCGCTGCCCGGCGGCATTGCCGCGGCGGTCGCGGCGGCAAACGCGGCCGATGTCGCCATCCTCGCGGTCGGTGAAAGCCAGCGCATGTCGGGCGAAGCGCAGAGCCGGTCGGACATCGTCATCCCGGCGGCGCAGTTGCAGCTGGTCGAGGCGGTGGTGGCGACGGGCAAGCCGGTCGTCGTGCTGCTCTCGACGGGCCGCGGGCTGGCATTGTCGGGCGCGGTGCTCGAAGCGTCGAGCCTGCTGGTGACGTGGTTCCTCGGATCGGAGGCCGGACGCTCGATCGCCGATGTCCTGTTCGGGGTCGTCGCGCCCTCCGCACGGCTTCCGGTCAGCTTTCCGCACGCCACCGGACAGCAGCCCTATCACTATGCGCACAAGAGCACGGGCCGCCCCAACGGTCCGGGGCCGCTTGCCGAATACAAGGCGCATTACCGTGAATTTGCCAATGATGCGGCGTTCGCGTTCGGGCACGGCCTGACGTTCGGCAAGATCAGCTATTCGAACCTGGATACGGGGGGCGGGCGGCTGACCGCCGAGGCCGGGCTGACGCTGTCCGCGACAGTCACGAACAGCGGCCGCCACGCCGCCGACGAGGTCGTCCAGCTCTACATCCAGGACGTCGTCGCAAGCGTCACGCAGCCCGTCCGCGCGCTCAAGGGCTTCCGTCGGATCGCGCTCAAGCCCGGCGAGGCGCGCGTGGTGACGTTCACGCTCACGCGCAGCGACCTGCTGTTCATCGGCCGCGATCTCGTCGCGACGGTCGAGCCTGGTCAGTTCCGCGTCTGGATCGCGCCGTCCGCGCAGGCGGAAGGCGTCGCGGGAACGATTACGCTGGTCTGACCGTCGGCGCAGCGTCGCGCCGTGCCCCGAGCGTATCGCGGCGCAACGGGTGCGCCGCGATCGCCAGCGCCGAGGCGAGGATCAGGATGCCGGGCCCGGCGAGCATCAGCCAGCGGATCGAAGCGATCGTGCCCGCAGTCTGCGTCACGCCCGCGCTGAAGCCGTTCGAGGCATAGACCGCGCCGATCGCCATGCCCGCGCCTGCAAGCGCGGCTTTCTGGAGGAAGGCGAACGCACCGAAGGCGAGCGCCTCGACCCTGGGCTGACCCTGGATTTCCCCCCAGTCGAGGCTGTCCGGGAGCAGCGACCATGCCGTCAGGTTGATGCCGGCAAACGCGATCGCGGCGAGGACGATCGGCGCCACCGTCGACAGCGCCGGGTCTGCCGTCGTGTGTTCGAGCACGAAGGCCGCGGCGAGGCTCGCCAGTGCAAGCGCGGTCGCCGCAAGCCATGCGGCGCGTGCGCCGATGCGCGTGGCCAGCGCGGTCCAGAGCGGCAGTGCCAGCGCGCTCGCCACGCCCATTGCCGCCAGCGCCTGTGCGCCGCGGCCGGGATCATGCGCGACATAGCGGAAATAATAGGGGACCGACTGGACCAGCAGCGCCGCCGCTGCACCGCCTGTCGCCGCGGCGATGTTGAGCAGCATGAACGCGCGGTTCCGGACCAGCGCGGCAAGCTTTGGTCCTTCGGCGCGGCGCGTCTGCTGCGCGGGCCGGCGGGGTTCGGGTACCCGCCACGCCATCAGCAGCAGGATCGGTGTCGCGAGGCCTGCGAGCATCGCGGCGGCGCGCGGATAGCCGAGGACCGGCGACGATGCGGAGAGACGCGCGAGCGCCGGAACGCCCATCGCGACCGCGGCGGCGGCGGCGGCGCCAAACGTCATCCGCAGCCCGGTCAGCATCGTCCGCGTCGCACTGTGTGCGCTCAGCCGTCCTGTCCACGCGGCATAGGGGACGTTGGTCGCGGCGTAGAAGGACCGGAACAGGACCTGCGCGGCGATCAGTCCCCCCACGGACGTCATGCCCCCCCAGAACGCCCAGACGAAACCCATCCCCAGCGGTACCGTCAGCCACCCTATCATCCGCGCGTACGACACCCCCGTGCGCTCGGCAAAGATGCCCGTCAGCAGGTCCGCGACCCCGTCCCAGAGCGCGCCGACCATGAACACGAGCCCCGCCGTGGCAGGCGGCAGCGCCAGCACATCGATGTAGAAGAACAGCAGGTAGAGGTTGATGCTCTGCCAATAGAGATTGAACGCGAAATCGCCCGAGGCGAACAGCAGGATCGAACGACGGGCTATCATCGCTCCTCGCAAGGCTCATGTCGACACAGGCGCATCGCGTGTCCTTAGGCACGATCGCATCGCAACGCGAGACAGCGCGCGCTCCGCGCCGCGCCGTCCTCCACCGCGAAAACGCCGTCTCCCGTTGCACCGCGCGCTTGGATACGCATACCCTCCGGAAAGCGGGTCGGCGGGGCTTGTGCAGTGGGTAATGAACATCGCTCGGTTGAGCTGGAAGGGTTGGGGACATGACGAGGATGCATGCGGCGCTGGGGTTCGTCCTCGCATTGACCATCGCGCCGGGGGCGGAGGGGGCAACGACGGCGAGTGCGGCGGACCGACAGCTGAAGGCGCTGTACGATGCCGAATGGCAGTGGCGGCAAAAGGAGTTTGCCGAACTCACGGACGGGCTCGAGACCAAGGCCGACGATCATCTACCCGCGGTGACCGCGGCGGACTGGGCCCGGCGCAAGGCATATTGGCAGGACGTGCTCGCGAAGATCGCCCGGATTGCTCCGGCTGGCTATTCGGACGAGGAACGCCTGAATGCGGCGGTGCTGACCGAAACGCTGCGCGCCGATATCGCGAACATCGCGTACCGGACGTACGAAGCCCCGCTCAACAGCGACTCCGCGTTCTGGAGTTCGGTCAAACCCTATTCGCCGCTGCAGACCGCCACCGAATATCGCCGCTATATCGCGCGGCTGCGGGACGTGCCGCGCTGGTTTGCCGAGAACACGCTCAACATGCAGGCCGGGCTGAAGCGCGGGTACACGCCGCCGCGGGTAACGCTCGCCGGCCGCGACGCGACGATCGCCGCGTTCGCCGTGACCGGGCCGGAGAACCCGCTCTACGACCCGTTCGAGACGATGCCGGCCTCGATCCCCATGCCCGAACAGGCCGCGCTGCGCGCCGAGGCGGCGCGGGCGATCGACGCGCAGGCGGCACCGGCCTATGCCAGATTGCTCGACTTCTTCCGCAAGGTCTATTTGCCCGGTGCGCGCGAGACGCTCGCCGCATCGGCCCTGCCCGACGGCAAGGCCTTTTATGAAAGCCAGGTTCGCGAATATACCACGCTCGACCTGACGCCCGCGGCAATCCACGCGATCGGCCTGAAAGAGGTCGCCCGGATCGATGCCGATATGAAGGCGACGATCGCACAGACTGGGTACACGGGCAGCTTTGCCGACTTCCTCGCCTTTCTCAGGAGCGATCCGCAATTCTATGCGCGGACCCCCGACGAGCTCCTCGGTTTCTCCTCCTACGTCGCCAAGCGCATGGATGGACGGCTGAAGGATGTCTTCACCGTCCTGCCGCGCTATCGGTTCACCATCCAGCCCGTGCCCGATGCGATCGCGCCGCTCTACACGTCGGGGCGGGGCGGGCTCAGCGGCTGTCTGATGAACACCTACGACCTGAAGTCGCGGCCGCTGTACAATATCGTCGCGCTGACGCTGCATGAATGCGTGCCCGGGCACAGTCACCAGGCGGCGATGGCGCTCGAGGCGCCCGATCGCCCCGCCTTTCGCCGCGCGACATATTTCTCGGGCTATGGCGAGGGGTGGGGGCTGTATGCCGAATGGCTGGGCACCAAGCTCGGCATGTACCGGACGCCGTATGAGGAATTCGGACGCGAGACGTTCGAGATGTGGCGTGCGTGTCGGTTGGTGATCGATACGGGCCTCCATAGCCAGGGCTGGACCCGGCAGCAGGCGATCGATTATCTCGCCAGCCATACCGCGCTCGCCAAGCTCGATGTCGAGATCGAGGTGGACCGGTATATCAGCTGGCCTGGACAGGCGCTGGCCTACAAGCTTGGCGAAATGAAGATGCGTGCGCTTCGCGCGACTGCGGAGCGCGAACTTGGCCCGAGGTTCGATCAGCGTCGGTTCCACGACCGGCTGCTCGGGCTGGGATCCGTGCCGCTTCCGGCGATGGAGCGCGAGATGCTCGCCTGGATCGCTCGGGAGAAAGCGACGCCGCCTCTCTGAAGGGGGCCGGCCGACCGGCGAGCGATCCGGTAGTGGATCAGACCGAGCGACGGGCGAGCGCGCGTCGGCGCTGTGTCGTTGCGGCGCGGGCGCGCTCGACCGCCTCGGTCTCGGTCACGTCGAGCAGATGATCGATCACGCGCGCCAAGTGATCGCGCATCGCCAGTCGCGCATCGACCGGTGACCGCGCCTCGAGCGCGGTCAGGATCCGGCCATGTTCCTCCATCCGGTTCTCGATCCCGAGACTGCCCGCCTTGAGCAGGACTTCACGCGCAAGCGGCGACCGATAGCGCAGATCCCAGAAATCGGTGACGGCGGAGATGATGACTGCGTTGCCGGTCGCTTCGGCGATGGCGATATGAAACCGCCGGTCGGCGTCTTCGGCGGCAGTGACGTCTTCCTGGTCCATCTCGGTCAGCATCTTGCGCAGTTCGGCGAGCTGCGGTTCGGTGATCTCGGTCGCGGCGACGGCGGCGACCTCGCCCTCGAGCAGACGGCGCGCCTCGGTGATCTCGAACGCGCCGATGTCGAGTTCCTGATCGGCGTTCGCCGTGGACGCGGCGAGGACGAACACGCCCGATCCCTTGCGCGCCTCGACCATGCCCTTCATTTCCAACGCGATCATCGCCTCGCGGATCGTCGGCCGGCTTACCTGGAACCGTTCGGTCAGATCGCGCTCCGCCGGTAACCGCGATCCGACCGGATAGGCGCCGTCTTCGATGTCGGCGATGATCGCCTTGACGATCCGCCGATACAGCTTTCCTCCGCCGTCGGTCGTCACGGCCGTGCTATCGTTCATGTTGGCCACCCGAAGCTTCGATCATGCCTGTCCTAGTTCGCGCAACGCGCGCCGTCGTCAACCCCGGCATCGCCGCAGGCCGTTCCGACTGTGCCCTTCGCCAGCGTGCAAACGCCGGCGATGTCACGAACGCGTTGTCGATGCGTCGAAATCGCGTGGCCCGAGTGCCTGGCAGTATCAGTCCTCGGCCCAGCGCCGCAGCAGGTTCGATTGCGTTTTGGCAAGCAGGTCGAGTTCCGGCGTCTTGCCGAGGCGCTCGAACAGCGCATGCCGCGCGGTTTCGAGGTCGAACAGCATTTCACGCTTGGCGGCATCGCGGACGACGCTGCGGACCCACGTCACCGCGGCAAGCCGTTCGCCCTTCGTGACCGGCGCGACGCGGTGCAGGAAAGTGGTTGGATACACGACCGCGTCGCCGGCCGCGAGCTTGACGTCCTGCTCGCCGGCTGCGGACTCGATGACGAGTTCACCGCCGTCATAGTCTTCGGGATCGGACAGGAACACGGTGACGGAGAGGTCGGTGCGCATGCCGCCCATGATCGCATCGTCGACATGGCTGCCATACGCCATCCCGGGTTTGTACCGGCTGAAGAGCGGCGGGCGAACGAGATGAGGCCGTGCCGCCATCCGGAAAAGCTGGTGATCGAGCAGTCGGTCCGTCACGAGATCCTGCATCCGTGCGAGCAGCGGATCGGCGCGATCGACCTGATCGTTGCGCTTGACGAGACGCGCTTCACGCCCCGCCGTCTGGCGACCATCGACATAGCGAACTTGCGCAAGGTTATCCCGGAGCCACTGAACATTCTCGGCATCCAGAACGTTTGCGATCATGATCAACATCTGGAACCCTCTCGCTGCGGCATGATGCCGGGCACGAGGCTCTAGCCAAGCAGGCGCGGGAATGCGCGCCGGAAATGGTAAGTATATGCGTACGAAATTATGGGTCGGCATCGGCGCGTTCGTCGTGGCGCAGTCCGGGCAGGCCGTAATTGCCCATGCCGCTTCGCCATCATCGTCCGTCGCCGACCAGATCGCGGGCCGGTCCGGGGAGGGCGGCGAGAACGAGCGCGGCGAAGGTGAAGGGGAGGGCGAAGGACGACGCCCCGTCGCACGCTCGAGCAAGGCGCGCCAGATCGTTCGCAATCCCCGTCGCGCCCAGGCCGCGCGGCAACACGCTGGCCAACGCGGCGAGGGCGAGTATGAGGGCGGCGAAAACGAACGTGGCGAAGGTGAGGGTGAGGGTGAGGGTGAGGGTGAGGGCGAGCGCTAATCGCGCTAGCCTGAGCGTCAGAGCCGTACTGCTGAAGGAAAACGTCGTGCTCCTGCGCAGCGACGTTTTGAAGTTGCGCCGAGCATGCTGATCCTGTGGAAAACAGTCGCAAAGCCTGCCGCGCGCCCCGCCTAAATTGCGCCGGAGCTAGGTCGTGGCGCCGGTGTGCGCGCGATCCTGATGCGCGATGTAGCTGTCTAGCGCGCTGGCGGCGTTGAGCATGTGCGCGCGCATGCGGCGGCCGGCCTCCTCGCCATTGCCCTCGGCAATCGCCTGCATCACCGCATCGTGTTCCGCGCGCGAACTGGCGAGGCGGCGGGCCTGTCGCAGCTGCATCCGTCGGAAGGCGTTGAGGCGCGTGCGGACCGCGATCGCCTGGTCGGCGAGGAAGTCGTTATGCGCGGCGCGGTAGATCGCCTCGTGGAAGTCGCGGTTCAGCGCATCATACGCGTCGACGTCGTCCTGCTCGACCGCGGCCTGGCTCGCCTCGTGGATGCGGAGCAGGCGGCTGCGCTCGAGCGGGGTGATGCGGTAGGTGGCGAGGCGGACGCACACCGCCTCCAGCTCCGCCATCGTCTCGAACATGTCCATCACCTCCTCGGCGGTGACGTGGCGGACGAGGACGCCGCGGCGCGGGCGGACCTCGACCATGCCGCTGGTCGCCAATTGTCGCAGCGCCTCGCGGACCGGGGTGCGCGAGGCGCCGTAACGGTCCGCGAGCTGCTGTTCGTCGAGCGTGGTGCCCGGCGCCAGCTCGCCCGACGAGATCGCATCGGTCAGCGCGTTGCGGATCCGGTCGGACAACAGCCCCGTGTCTTCGGTCTCGATATCCGCCATGTGCGCTCAGCCCCCCACGATCGCGCGGACGATCAGGTACAGGATCGACGGCGCCACCAGGCAGCCTAGCCCGGTATGGAAGGTCGCGGTCAAGGCGCCATAGGGGACGAGGCGGCGATCGGTCGCGGCGAGCCCGCCCGACACGCCGCTGACCGTGCCCATCAACCCGCCGAACACCATCGCGCTGCGCGGGTTGTTGAGGCCGATGAGTCCGGCGACCAACGGCGTGCCGACCATCACCATCACCGCCTTGAACACGCCCGTCGCGATCGACAGCGCGATGACGGGCGAGCTCGCCCCGATCGCCGCGCCCGTGACCGGCCCGACGATATAGGTGACCGCGCCCGCGCCGATCGTCGTCATCGACACCGCATCGGTATAGCCGAACGACGCCGCGACCAGCGCGCCGACGATGAACGGCAGGATCGTGCCGAGCAGCAGCGCGACGACGCCGATCAGCCCCGCCTTCTTGGCCTGTTCGACATCGACCTCGCACGCGGTCGCGACGATCGCGAAGTCGCGCAGCATCGCGCCGCCCATCAGGCCGATGCCGGCGAGCATCGGCAGGTCGGCGAGCCCCTTGTGCCCGCCCGTCGCGATGCCGCCCCAGAAGGCGAGCGCGAGCCCGATCAGGATCGCGATCGCCGAGCCGTGGACGCGGCCCATCGTCAGCTTTGCGGAGAGGATGTTCGACAGCCACATGACGATGCCAACGACCGCGAATGCGGTGAGCAGCGCATTGGCAGTCAGCACCTTGGTGATCATTTCCATGACAATCGCCTCAGTGCGTCGTTACGGGGGAGGGCGCGCGGGCTGCATCGAGCGCCTCGCGGGCTTCGCGTGCCTCGATCTCGTCCATCGTCTCGGGCGTACCCGACAGCCGGCTGATCAGCGCCACCGCGCTGAAGCACAGCAGCAGCGCGCCGACGCCCGCGATCAGCACGATCGGGCCGCCCTCGACCGCGGCGACGACATCCTGCTGCGCCGCCATCGCGACGACGATCGGGATATAGAGCGCGCCCCAGAAGCCGATCCCGCGCAACACGCCCTCATTGTAGCGGCCGCGCGTCTTGAGCCACATCCGCGCGGCGATCAGCAGGATCATCGCGATGCCGACCCCGCCGACATTGGCCTTCACGCCGAGCAGCACGCCAAGGCCTTCGCCCAGCAATTGCCCGATCAGCGTACAGATCGCGAGCAGCGCGACTCCGGCAATCATGCGCCGCGTCCCGCATATGGGGCGGCAATTTGTAGGGACTCGCTCATGGCATATCCTCTCAATGTATTCGATCTAGCGTCTTATACCTCTTTAAGTATGCACAGGGTTGCGTTTCGAGCAATAGGGAATACAAGAGTAGTGGAATAAGCGTCAGGAGACGATGCGGTGCGGCAATGGAATACGCGCAAGCAGATGCGCGAGGAGCGGATCGCGGCGGGTCGGGGTTTTGCCACCGGCAAGCTGGTCGATCCCGAAACGCTCGTCGACTTTCTCGAAGCGGTGCTAAGGCCCGGCGACCGGGTCTGCCTCGAGGGCGACAACCAGAAACAGGCGGACGTGCTGGCCAAGGGGCTGGCCGCAATGGACCCGGCGCGGATCCATGACCTGCACATGGTGCAGTCGGGCGTCGTGCTGCCTGAGCATCTCGACATATTCGACAGCGGAATCGCGAAGCGGCTCGATTTCTCCTATTCCGGCCCGCAATCGGCGCGGATTGCCAAGATGCTGTTCGGCGGCAAGATCGAGCTTGGTGCGATCCACACCTATCTCGAACTGTTCGCGCGCTATTTCGTCGATCTGACGCCGCAGGTCGCGCTGATCGCCGCGGTCAGCGCGGATCGCCACGGCAACCTGTATACCGGCCCCAATACCGAGGACACGCCGACCGTCGTCGAGGCGACGAGTTTCGGCAGCGGCCTCGTGATCGCGCAGGTCGGCGAAATCGTCGATACGCTGCCGCGCGTCGATATTCCCGGCGACCAGGTCCATTTCGTGCTCGACGCGGGCAAGCCCTTCTATGTCGAGCCGCTGTTCACGCGCGATCCCGCCGCGATGACCGAGACGCAGATCCTGACCGCGATGATGGCGATCAAGGGGCTGTACCAGCCCTACGGCGTACGCCGGCTGAACCACGGCATCGGCTTCAACACCGCGGCGATCGAGCTGCTGCTGCCGACCTATGGCGAGAAGCTCGGGCTGAAGGGCAAGATCTGCACGCACTGGGCGCTCAACCCGCACCCGACGCTGATCCCCGCGATCGAGGCGGGGTGGGTCGAGCAGGTCCATTGCTTCGGCTCCGAAGTCGGCATGGAGGATTATCTCGCCGCGCGGCCCGATATCTTCTTCACCGGCCCCGACGGCTCGCTGCGCTCGAACCGCGCGTTCAGCCAGACCGCGGGGCTGTACGCCTGCGACATGTTCATTGGCTCGACGCTGCAGATCGACCTTGCCGGGCACAGCTCGACGATCACCGCGAACCGTATCGCGGGCTTTGGCGGCGCGCCCAACATGGGGTCGGACGCGCGCGGTCGGCGCCATCCGAGCGCACCCTGGTTGCAGGCCGGCGCGGAGGCGGATCCCGATACCGCGGCGCCGCTTCGGCGCGGCCGCAAGCTCGTGGTGCAGATCGGCGAGACGTTTGGCGAGGGCAACGCGCCGCTGTTCGTCGAGAAGCTGGGGGCGCTCGAACTCGCGGAAAAGCTCGATCTCGATCTCGCGCCGATCATGGTCTATGCCGACGACACGACCCACATCGTGACCGAGGAGGGCATCGCCAACCTGCTGCTCTGCCGCAACGCGGACGAGCGCGAACAGGCGATCCGCGGGGTGGCGGGCTTTACCGAGATCGGCCGTGGCCGCGACAAGGCGATGGTCGAGCGGCTGCGTGCACGCAAGATTATCCAGCGGCCCGAGGATCTCGGCATCGACCCCCTCGACGCGAACCGGAACATGCTGGCCGCGCGTTCGATCAAGGACCTCATGCTCGCCTCGGGTGGGCTGTACCGGCCGCCGAGCCGGTTCCGGAACTGGTAGGAGACGACGCATGGAAATTCTCCATTTCGATATCGCCGCGCCGATCGCCGCGGCGGGCACACGGAAAATGGCGCTGGTCGGCGTGGTCGCGTCGGGCAATCTCGAGGTGCTGGTCGAGCGCGGCGACGCGGCCGATCGGTGCGCGATTGAGATCAGCACCGCGGCGCACGGCTTTCGCGATTTGTGGGACGCGGTGGTCGCCGATTTCGTCGGCCGGCGCGCCGCGGGGGGCTTGCGGATCGCGATCAACGACGGCGGCGCGCGGCCCGATACCGTGTCGTTGCGGCTGGCGCAGGCCGTTCGCCTGATCGAGGAGCCCGAGGCATGAGCAACATCCGCCAGAGCTGGTACGAGGCCGGCGCGCGCGAGCGGATCGCCGCTTTGGTCGATCCGCGCAGCTTCGCCGAGTTCGTCGGCCCCGAGTGCCGCGAGACCAGCCCGCATCTCGGCATCTTCGACCTGCCCGCGCAGTTCGACGACGGTATCGTCGTCGGCAGCGGTTCGATCGACGGCACGCCCGTCCTCGTCGCCGCGCAGGAGGGGCGCTTCATGGGCGGTGCGTTCGGCGAGGTCCACGGCGCGAAGCTCACCGGCCTGCTGCGCGCGGCCAAGGCACTGGCACGCGACGTGGTCATCGCGTTCGACACCGGCGGCGTGCGCTTGCAGGAGGCCAACGCCGGCGAGATCGCGATCGCGGAGATCATGCGCGCTATCGTCGAGGCGCGGCTGGACGGCGTTCGCGTCGTCGGGCTGATCGGCGGGCGCGCGGGCTGCTATGGCGGCGGCGGGCTGATCGCCGGCTGTTGCTCGACGCTGATCGTGTCCGAGCAGGGCCGGATCAGCGTGACCGGGCCCGAGGTGATCGAGACCAACAAGGGCGTCGAGGAATTCGACTCGCGCGACCGCGCGCTGGTGTGGCGGACGATGGGCGGCAAGCACCGCACGCTGATCGGCGGCGCGGACGTGTTCGTCGACGACGACGCGGCTGCGTTCCGCGCTGCGGCGACGGCGGCGCTCGCGCGACCGGCGAAGCTCGACGCCGCCGCGCTGGCAGCGGAACAGGCGCGGCTCGAACGCCGGATCGAACGGTTCGGCGATCTGGGCGATGCGACCGACATCTGGCACGCGCTCGGCGTCGACGATCCGAACGTGATCCCCGACATGCCCGCAGACACGTTCGCGACCCTAGCCGCCCAATACCGGGAGAGCGCCGATGACGCCCGCTGAGATCCTCGATACGCTCTTTCCCGCAGGGCATGACGTCGCGACCGAAGGCGATCTTCTGTTCGGCCGCGCAAAGTTCGGCGACGGCATCGTCCATGTCGTCGGCGCGACCGGCCGCGCACCGATCGGGATCGACCAGGCGATCCGGCTGTCCGCCGCGGTGCTGGACATCGCGTCGACCGACGACGCCGCGCCGATCCTGTTCCTCGTCGACAGCGCCAGCCAGCGGATGAGCCGGCGCGACGAACTGCTCGGTCTGAGCGAATATCTCGCGCACCTCGCCAAGTCGTTGCTGCTGGCGGAGGCGCAGGGGCATCGCACGATCGGGCTGCTCTATGGCGGCAGTGCGGCGGGCGCGTTCATCGCGACTGCGCTGGCGTGCGGCACGCTGGTCGCGCTGCCCGGCGCGCATCCGGAAGTCATGGACCTCGCCTCGATGGCGCGCGTGACGAAGCTGCCGCTCGATGTGCTCGAGGCAAAGGCCGCGGCGACGCCGGTCTTTGCGCCGGGGCTCGACAATATCGTCAAGGTCGGCGGCATTGCGGAGACCTGGGACCCGGCCAACGGTCTTGCGGACCAGTTGGCGATGATACTTGATCATCCGCCCGCCAAGGAGGACGAACGCGGCGCGCGTGGTGCCGCGCGATGCGGGCGGCCAGTGTCCGCCCGCATCGCGTCTGCTGTCGTCGCGGCGGCGCAGGGGTAATGCGGTTCGACCGGCACCACATCGTCCGGCTCGACCCGGAACGCTGGCCAGAAGTCCTGGCGGGGCACGCCGAGGCGCGTCGGATGCCGATGGTGGTCGAGTGGGTGAGTGCAGGGCGCCCGCTGATCGTCCGGCGGCCGCTGTTCGAGGATGTGCGCGACCATGTGCCGCTTGGCCTCCCGCTGCCGCCGTCACACGGCAAGCAGCGGCTTTCGTTCATTGTCCCGTCGGACGCCTTGCTGTCGATCGAGCCGCCACCTTTGCTCGCCGATGCGCGTATCGCAGCACCCGATGGCTGGCAGGACGCTATCGACGCGGTCGTTGCGCTCGATCCTGCGACGCGGTGTTTCGGCGGCCTCGCTTGGGCATATCTGACCGGGCTGTCCTACCTGACTGCCACTTCGGACCTCGATCTGCTGTGGCGCGTGCACTGTGCAGGCGATGTCGACCGGCTGTTACCCGCGTTGGCCGCGATCGCCGCTGCGGCGCCGATGCGGATCGACGGCGAAATGGTCGCGCCTGCCGGACTGGCGATCCAGTGGCAGGAATGGCGCGGCGACGCCGCCGACCTGCTGGCCAAGACGGCCGATGGCAATCGGCTGGTACGCCGTGACGCGGTGTTTGCATGACGGCGTTGCGACGTCTCGCGGCGTCAGGCGATGCCGAATTGCTGGCCTCGCTCGCAACCCTAAGTCTCAAGACAGAGGTGGCGACCTATCCGAAGCCCGGCCTTGTCAGTCCCGTCGATACCGGCGCGCATGACGATATGGACGCGCCGTTGATGAACCGGAGCGCGGACGCCCTCGAGCCCTATTTCGCGACCTTGGCGGGTGCGGGCGCAGACGGTGCGGACATGAGCCGCCTTCGCGCGATCGGCATCGAGGCGGAGGCGGCGATGATGGTTGCGACGCGCGGCGTGAATACGCACCGGGGTGCCATCTTCGGGATGGGGTTGCTGTGCGCGGCGGCAGGATTTCGAGCGCGGTATCACGTGGCGGCGTCGCTTGGCGCGATCGTCAGGAACCGGTGGGGTGCCGCGATCGGGCGCGGCCCGACGCAGCCGCACAGCCACGGCAGCGAGGTTGCACGCCGCCATTCGACCGGCGGCGCGCGCGCGGAAGCCGCGGCCGGCTTCCCATCGCTCTATCATCTGGCGATACCCGCGCTCGTCCAGGGACGGAGCCTGGCGCGCCTGCACGCGCAGACCTGGCCGCATGCGGCGCAGGTTCACGCGTTGATGGTGCTCATAGCGGACGTCGCGGACACCAATCTCCTCTATCGCGGCGGCGCCGAGGGGCTGGCGTACGCGCAGGCCGAGGCACGGGCATTTCTCGAGGGCGGGAGCATTGCGACCATAGGGTGGCATGACCGCGCGGTAGCGCTCCACGAGCGCTTCACCGCGCGTCGACTCAGCCCGGGCGGCTGCGCCGATCTTCTCGCGATGGCGATGTTCGTCGAGCGTCTGACGTGACGCTCGCGCTGCTGTGTTCGGGGCAGGGGCGGCAGGATCCGGCGATGTTCGATCTGTTCGCCGATGCGCCCGCCGCGGGGGCGATCCTCGCCGAGGCCAGTCGCTTGCTCGGGGAGGATGTCCGGTCGGTATTGCGCACGAGCGATGATGCGGCGTGGCATGCCAACCGGACGAGCCAGATCCTGTGCGTCGCGCGCGGTCTGGCAGCCGCTGTCTGCCTCGCATCCAGCGCGTCGCTGATCGTGAGTGGGTACAGCGTCGGCGAAATGACGGCCTGGGGCGTCGCGGGGCTCTGGTCGCCCGAACAGACATTGCGGCTGACGGCGCTGCGGGCCGAGATCATGGACGCCGCGGGCGGTCCCGATGACGGACTCGGGTTCGTCCGCGGACTGCCGATCGATGCCGTCACGCGAATAACCGCGCAATTCGGCTGCGCGATCGCGATCGTCAATCCCGGCGAGATGTTCGTCATTGGCGGCATCCGCGACGACGTCGTGCGCTGCTGCGAGGCCGCGCTCGCGTCAGGCGCGACCAGCGCGCGGCCGATTGCGGTTCATGTCGCATCACACACGCGACGCCTGTCGGCGGCGGTCCCGACGTTTCGCGACGCGCTGCTGACCGCGGATATGGCAAGACCGGCCCCGGGACGGACGCTGCTCAGCACGACGGGCCCGACCATCGTGCGGGGACGGCAAGGCATCGAGGGGCTTGCAGCGCAGATCGACACGACGATCGACTGGGCGGCGACGCTCGAAGCGCTGATCGAGCGCGGTGTCGACCGGATGCTCGAACTCGGGCCCGGCACCGCGCTGGCCGACATGGTGCGCGCGACCTATCCGATGGTCGATGTCCGCGCGGTCGACGACTTTCGCACCTGCGCGGGAATCGCTTCCTGGATCGGATGAATCACGGCGTCGCCTATGCCACTACGACGCGGGCTTCATCCATCCATGCATCGTCATCCAGCGGGTGAACGCGTCGAACCATCCCGTGCTGGTCGTGGATTTCGGATACATGCCAAATCCGTGTCCCCCCTGTTCGTACAGGTGGAACTCGACGGGGCGCTTCGCTGCATGCCAGGCATCGATCAACCCAAAGCCGGCGTTGCCGAAAAACGGATCGTCCGCCGCGAGTGCCACAAACATCGGCGGCGCATCGCCGGGCACCGGCATCGCGGAGAGCGGGCCGTAGACGTTACCGATAAACGCGGGTTTCGCATCCTCGCCGACCAGCGTTGTCGCCATCGTCAGCATCGCGCCCGCCGAGAATCCGACCATGCCGACTCGCGCCGGATCGACGTGCCATTCCCCGGCACGCTTGCGGACCAGGCTGAACGCGGCGCGGGCATCCGCGATCTGCGGTTTCAGACTCGCCATCATGGCAGCAGGGTCGGGTCGCGGGGGGCGTGCGCCGGGGGCGAACATCGCGCGCATCGATTGCTCGAAACCGGGCATATCGACGGGTGTCGGGTTGAGCCGGTATTTGAGGACGAACGCGGCAACGCCGCGCGCCGCCAGTGCTTTCGCGACATCCCAGCCTTCGTTCTCCATCGACAGCGTCCGGAACCCCCCGCCGGGTGCCACGATGACGGCGGTACCCGTCGCCTTTGCAGGGTCGGGCAGGAACGGCGTCAGCGTGGCGACGGTGACGTTGCGCGCGAAGACGCTGCCATATTGGCTATGCCAGGCCTCGGGGGCGTTCGTGCCAGCGAGCTTGCCGGTATCCAGGATGATCGCGGTCGGCTGATCGGGGACGGGCAACGGGGTCATCGCGTCGGCTGAGACCGACGTCGCGGACTGCGCCAGCGCCGGTGCTGCAGCAAGCAGGGGGAGGAGCGCGGTCATCGTCAGGCGCCAGGCGATCTTCCGACGGATGCCGTGTACAATTCTCATCGCGCTCTCCCATTTTTGTTATGGGGGCGAACGTATCGATAGCGCTATCATCGGACAATCCCCGAATTCGTACCAGTATTGCTCGCGCGCGGGCCGGCCGCGGCGGGATGATGCGCGTTATCGTTTGCGCACATTCTCGAATTAGCGCGCAGAATCGGGAACGTAAGCAGCGACCGGCCTTTGGTGTCCATGACAGACCAGCGGGAGCTCCACATGACCGATACCAATCGCCGTACATTTGTGACGGGCGCAGCGCTTGTCGCGGGCGCAGCCGCAGCCGGTGCGAACTCCGCGTCCGCACAGGCGGGCGGTGGCGTTCAAGCCGCGACCGCGCCTGCCGCTGCCGCCTACCCGAAACCGCCGTTCGCCGTGCAGCGTCAGCCCTGGCCGGGGCTCGCATCGAAGATGTCGCCGCGGCCCGATCATGGCGAGACGAGCTACAAGGGGTCGGGGCGGCTGAATGGCAAGAAGGCGCTGATCACCGGCGGCGATAGCGGTATCGGCCGCGCGGCGGCGATCGCCTATGCGCGCGAGGGCGCCGACGTCGCGATCAATTATCTGCCTGCCGAGGAGCCCGACGCGCGCGAAGTCGTCGCGTTGATCCGGGCGGCCGGCCGCAAGGCAGTCGCGATCCCCGGCGATCTGCGTGACGAGAAATTCTGTCGCCGGCTGGTGCAACAGGCGGCGGATCAGCTCGGTGGGCTCGATATCCTCGTGAACAACGCAGCGCGGCAGCAGACGAGGCCCGGCATTGCGGACATCACCAGCCAGGACTTCGACGATACGATGAAGACTAACGTCTATGCGCCATTCTGGCTGACCAAGGCGGCGCTCGAGCGCATGACCGCAGGCGCGGTGATCGTGAACACCTCTTCGGAGCAGGCCGGTTCACCGTCGAAGGACATCATCGATTATGCGATGACGCGGGCCGCCGTGCTGAATTTCACCAAGGGCATGGCCAAGCAGCTCGCCGAGCGGGGCATTCGCGTCAATGCTGTCGCTCCGGGGCCGTTCTGGACCCCGTTGCAGGTCAGCGGCGGCGCAACGCCGGAAAAACAGCGCACCTTCGGCGAAACCTCGCCGCTCGGGCGCCCCGGTCAGCCTGCCGAGATTGCCGGGCTGTATGTCGCGGCGGCCGATCCGTCGTTGAGCTATTCGACCGGACAGATCTTCGGGTCGACGGGCGGCAACGAACAACCCGCCTGATCCGATCGTCGACACGTTATTCGGGGCCATCCCGATCAAGGAGACTATGAGCAACGACGATTTCGACGGCGCCCGCGACCCGGCGCGCGCCGGTTCAGGACGATCCGTCCCCAAGGGGCGCTTGTCGCGACTCGGTGTGTTCGGGCGGATGGCAGGCGGCGTCGCGGGCGGTGTCGTCAGCGAGGGCGCGCGCCGGTTGGCGAGCGGGGAGCGGCCCCGCATGGCGGATCTGCTGATGACCCCCGCCAATGCGGTGCGCGTCGCTGACCAGCTCGCGCATCTGCGTGGCGCGGCGATGAAGCTTGGGCAGATGGTGTCGATGGATGCGGGCGACATGCTCCCGCCCGAACTGGCTACGATCCTGGCGCGGCTGCGCGACAATGCGCACCATATGCCGCCGCCGCAGCTCGACCGCGTTCTCACCGCCGAATGGGGGCGCGACTGGCGGCGGCGCTTCGCGCACTTCCAGGCACACCCGATCGCCGCGGCGTCGATCGGTCAGGTTCACCGCGCCAAACTGCCCGATGGGCGCATGCTGGCGATCAAGGTCCAGTATCCGGGGGTCAAGGAGAGCATCGACGCCGATGTCGACAATGTCGCGACCTTGTTGCGCGTCTCGGGCCTGCTGCCCAAGGGCCTCGATATTTCCGCACTGCTCGCCGATGCGAAGCGGCAGCTGCACGACGAGGCGGATTACGAGCGCGAAGGCGCCATGCTCGAACGCTATCGCGGGCTGGTGGGCGACGATCCCACGCTGATCGTACCCCAGTTCGAGCCGGCCCTGTCGACATCGCGCGTTCTCGCGATGGACTATATCGAGTGCGTGCCGATCGAGACGCTTGATACCGAGCCGCAGGATGTCCGCGACAGGACGGTGGCGCGGCTGATTGCGCTGACCTTGCGCGAACTGCTCGATTGGCAGTTGATGCAGACCGATCCCAATTTCGCCAATTATCGCTGGCAGCCCGAGACTGGACGGATCGTGCTGCTCGATTTCGGCGCAGCGCGCGCGGTGCCCGCCGTCGTCGCCGACGGGTATCGGCGCCTCCTGGCCGCCGGGCTGGCCGGTGACCGCGACGCGGTGCGCGACGCGGCTGTCGCGGCCGGGTTCTTGGGCGAGAATGCCGTCACTGCGCATCGGCCGGCAATCGACCGGATGATCGACGTGATCCTTGAGGAGATGAACCGGACCCGCGCGTTCGACTTCGGCGATCGTGGATTTGTCTCCGTGTTGCGCGACGAAGGCACGACCGTCGCGCGCGACCGGGCGAGCTGGCATATTCCGTCCGCGGACATGCTCCTGGTTCAGCGCAAGATCAGCGGTACCGCGCTGCTCGCCGCGCGGCTGAAGGCGCGTGTGGATGTCCGATCGATGGTGTCGGCCTATCTTCCCTGACCTAGTAAGGCGATCACCGGACGCGATAATCCCGCTTTGGCGACCATAGCCTAGGCAGCTAATAGCATCACCAATGGTTCAATGCGTATGAACGGCGATATTCGCGTCGCGCAAAGAGAGTTGGAGATTGGTATGCGTAACAAACGCCCTGACGGGATCGAGGATTACAAGGGCGCCGCCGGCGGTTGGGGAGCCCTGCGTGCGGTCGCGGCGTCGCTGAAGGCACAGCAGATCGTGGTCCGTGGCGGCCAGACGCTGCTGAAATCGAACCAGCCCGACGGGTTCGACTGCCCGAGTTGTGCATGGCCCGACCCGAAGCACACGTCGTCGTTCGAATTCTGTGAAAACGGTGCGAAGGCCGTCGCGTGGGAATCCACGGCGAAACTGATCGGTGCGGACTTCTTTGCCGAGCACAGTGTTTCGGACATCTGGAAACAGAGCGACCACTGGATCGAGTCGCAGGGACGGGTTACCGAACCGTTGCGCTACAATGCGGCGACCGACCATTATGAGGTCGTGACCTGGGATGAGGCGATTGCCGGCATCAGCGCGGGCCTCGCCGCGGTGCCCGATCCGAACCAGGCGGAATTCTACACCTCGGGTCGCTGCTCGAACGAGGCGGCGTTCCTGTACCAGCTGTTCGTGCGGCTGTACGGGACGAACAACTTTCCCGACTGTTCGAACATGTGTCACGAGGCGACGTCGGTCGGTCTTCCGAAGTCGATCGGGATCGGCAAGGGAACTGTCAGCCTCGAGGATTTCGATCACGCCGATCTGATCCTCTCGATCGGTCACAACCCGGGGACGAACCATCCGCGGATGATGGCGACGCTGCGCGAGGTATCGCGCCGCGGCGGCAAGATCATCGTGTTCAATCCGCTGAAGGAGCGCTCGCTCGAGCGGTTCGAGTCGCCACAGTCGGTGGTCGAGATGGCGACCGGCACCTCGACGCAGATCGCGAGCAGCTATCTCCAGGTCAAGGTCGGTGGCGATGCCGCGGCGCTGAAGGGCATCGCCAAGGCGCTTGTCGCGCTCGACGACGCGGCACGGAGTTCGGGGGGCGAGCCGGCGCTCGACCATGCGTTCATTGCCGAACATACTGCCGGGCTCGATGCGTACATCGCCGATCTGGCGGCGGCCGACTGGACCGACATCGAACAGGCGAGCGGTCTGTCACGTGCCGATCTTGAAGACGTCGCGCGGATCTACGCGACCTCGAAGGCGACGATCGCGTGCTACGGCATGGGGATCACGCAGCACCGCACGGGTACGAGCAACGTGCAGCAGCTCGCCAACCTGCTGCTGCTGCGCGGCAATATGGGCCGGCCGGGCGCGGGGATCTGCCCGCTGCGGGGCCATAGCAACGTTCAGGGCGACCGTACGGTCGGCATCACCGAGCGGCCAATGCCGCTGTTGCTGGACCGGATGCGCGACGTGTTCAACTTCGAACCACCCCGCGAGCATGGTCATTCGGTGGTCGAGAGCATCGCCGCGATGCGCGACGGCAAGGCCAAGGCGATCGTCTGCCTCGGCGGCAACCTCGCGATCGCCTCGTCCGATCCGCAGGCCTGCGCGGAAGGCTTTCGCAACCTCGATCTTGCAGCGCACATCACGACCAAGCTGAACCGGACGATGCTGTTGATGGCGAAGGACACGTACATCCTGCCATGCCTCGGGCGCACCGAACTCGACACGCAGGCGAGCGGGCCGCAGTCGGTCACGGTCGAGGATTCGATGTCGATGGTGCACGCGTCGCGCGGCTTCCTGATGCCGCCGGGCGAGAATGTGAAGTCCGAGATCTGGATCGTCGCCGAAATCGCCAAGGCGACGCTGAAGGGCAAGGGCGGGATCGACTGGGACGGCTACGCGGCGAATTACGATCTGATCCGCGACAAGATCGAGGCCGTGTTCCCCGATTTTGCCAACTATAACGAGCGCATTCGCCAGCCGGGCGGGTTCCATCTCCCCAACTCCGCTGCGCTGCGGATCTGGAAGACGGAAAGCGGGAAGGCCAACTTCATCGTCGCCGAAGGGGTCCAGAAGGACGAGACGGCGAACGAGCCGAATGTCCTGCGCCTGACCACGCTCCGTGCGCACGACCAGTACAACACGACGATCTACAGTCTCGACGATCGCTATCGCGGCGTGTTCGGCCGTCGCGACGTGTTGTTCATGAACGAACGCGACATGGCCCGGCTGGGCTATGCCGAGGGCGACGTGGTGGACGTCGCGACTGCGCTGCAATTTGCGGCGCCGGACCGCGTCGTTCAGAAGCTGACGCTGGTCCGCTATGCACTGCCCGATGGGTGTATCGCGTCCTATTATCCCGAGACGCAGCCGCTGATCGCGCTTGAGGATCACGATCCGCAGAGCTTCACGCCGTCCTACAAGTCGGTGCCGGTGGTGGTGCGGCCGGCTCAAGCGGACATGGGCGTCGAGCGCGGCGTCGTGCGGGAAGGCGTGGTGGGGCAGCAGGAACGCGTACCGGCATGAGTGCGGGCTATACGCCGCTGATTGAAACCTATGCCGAAACCGCTGCCGCCAAGATGGCGGCGTTGCGTCGATCGCCGGGCGGGTTCTTCGTCGGGGCGATGCTGGCGGGAACGTATATCGGTATCGCGATGATCCTTGCACTGAGCGCCGCCGCGGGGCTCGATGCAGGGATCAGACCGCTCGTGATGGGTGCGACGTTCGGCGTCGGGCTCGTGCTGACGGTGTTCGCCGGCGCCGAATTGTTCACGGGCTATGTCATGTATCTCGGGTTCGGGCTTGCGCGCCGGACGATCACCGCAGGCGAGGCGATCACACTCGTGGTCGTGGTGTGGATCGGCAATCTCGTCGGCGGCATCGTGCTCGCGGCGATCTTCGCCGCCTGCGGTGACGGGCCCGTGTTCGATCATGCCGACACGATGTTCAGCGCGTTCGTCGCGCACAAGGTCGACGCCGACGCGGGCGCGCTGTTTGCGCGTGCCGTGCTCTGCAACTGGCTCGTGTGTCTGGCGATCTGGACGTCGGCGCGGATGAAGGGGGATGCCGCGAAGTGCATCGGCATGGCCTGGATCCTGCTGGCGTTCGTCGCGCCCGGTTTCGAGCATTCGGTCGCGAACATGACCGCACTGACGCTGGGGCTGATGATGCCCGACCCGTCGATCGCCCTTGGCGGGGCATTGCGCAACCTGGCCATCGTCAGCGTTGGCAACATCGTCGGTGCGCTGGTGTCTGTCGTTGCGGCGTATATGGCGATCGCACGAACCGAAGAGGCGCCGTCGACGGACCGCGGCTGAGACGAGGAGGGGGCGTGGCCAAGAAGCACTATCTGACGGCCACGCTTCCCAACGGCTATGTGAAGACGATCGGCCCCACGGCCACGCCATTCACGCACTATTGGCGGATCGTCGCCGTGCTGGCGAACGGCCGAACCGAGGTCTTCTGGGGCCATACCAAGACGCACGCCGAGGCAAAGCGAAAGCGGACCGCGGCGGCCGATGCGGCGAGCCAGCGAGGGTGGGTGTCGCACCAGTTTGAAATCGTCGAGGTCGTGCGGACGTAAGGGGCGGAGCGAACCGCTGTCCTTTGCTGCTACGCCTGAGTGACGCCAGGCCCAAGCTGCCTCACCGGAACGACGCGCTTCGATGGCCGTCAAACGCAGAACGACCGCCCTACGCTGAATAGCGAGGGCGGTCGAACGTCGCCGGTCGGGCACCAGCCGCGCTGGTGCCTCTCCGGATCAGGCGAGCGTGCGAACGCCGGGCTCGCGATCCCAATAGCGCTTCGTGCCAGCCGTCGCGATGGCATCCAGATCGACGACGCCCGCGTCGGGTTCGACGCCGGCCTTGTCGAGCAGCGGCTTTGCTGCGGCATTGGCACCAATCGCCTTGAGGTGACCAAAGGCATCCATGACCCACTGGACCGCGGCGCCTTCCTTGAGCAGCGTCTTGCAGCCCTCGGCCGAAAGGATGACCGCGACCGCATCGAAGATCTGCGACGGGCTGCCCGCGAGCTGGCCCTGCGCCTTCTTCATGCTGCCATCGGCGAGCTTGGCACCGCCGACCTTCGGCGCGACGAGGACCGGCTTGCCACCGGCACCCTCGACTGCCGCAACAACCGCGTCGATCTCGCCACCGTCCGAACCGTCGGCGATCAGGATGCCGACCTGACGACCCTCGAGCGTATCCTTCATGTTCTGCTGGATCGACAGCGCCGGGCTTGGCGCCATGTCGACCGGCTCGCGGAAGGCGGGGTTCGCTGCGGGCAGGTCGATACCGAGACCATCCGCCACGCGGCTCGCCAACTCCTCGTTGACGTTACGCAGGTTGGCGACGGTGCGCTCCTGGACATGCGCGAGGCCGACCTTAGACAGCTCGAAGGTGAACGCCGACGCGATATGCGCCTTCTCGTTATCCGTCGCCGATACCCAGAACAGCCGCGCCTGGCTGTAATGATCGCCGAAAAGCTCGGCGCGCATCCGCAGCTTTTCACCCTGCTCGTCCGCACCGGTCGGGTTCGTCGTGGTCACGAAGCCCTTGGGCGACTCGCGCGGCCCACCGTCCTCGCCGACAACCGACAGGCTGTTCGGCTCGTAATTGGCACGACCCTTTGGCACCTTGGTCTGCATCATGCCGTCACGCTGAAAATTGCCAGCGGGGCTGCGCGGTGCGTTGACCGGGATCTGGTGAAAGTTCGTGGTGCCGAGACGCGACTTCTGCGTGTCGAGATAGCTGAACAGGCGGCCCTGAAGCAGCGGATCGTTCGAGAAATCGATCCCGGGGACGATGTTGGTCGGCAGGAACGCAACCTGCTCGGTCTCGGCGAAGAAATTGTCGACGTTGCGGTCAAGCACCATCCGCCCGATGATCCGGACAGGAACGTCCTCCTCGGGGATCAGCTTGGTCGAGTCGAGCACGTCATAGGGCTGCGCCTCGGCGAACGCCTTGTCGAACACCTGGATGCCGAGCTCCCACTCGGGGAAGTCGCCGGTGTCGATCGCTTCCCACAGATCGCGACGGTGATAGTCGTTGTCCGCAGCCTGAAGCTTGAGCGTCTCGTCCCAGATCGTCGACTGGAGACCGAGCTTGGGCTTCCAGTGGAACTTGACGAAGCTCGACTTGCCTTCCTCGTTGACGAGCTGGAACGTGTGGACGCCGAAGCCTTCCATCATCCGCAGCGAACGCGGGAGCGTACGGTCCGACATCGCCCACATCTGCATGTGCGTCGATTCCGGGGTCAGCGACGCCCAGTCCCAGAAGGTGTCATGCGCCGAACCCGCCTGCGGATAGGCGCGGTCGGCCTCCATCTTCACCGAATGGATCAGGTCGGGGAACTTGATCGCATCCTGGATGAAGAACACCGGGATGTTGTTGCCGACGAGATCCCAATTGCCCTCGGTCGTGTAGAACTTGACCGCGAAGCCGCGCACGTCGCGCGGGGTGTCGACCGAACCGGCGCCGCCGGCGACCGTCGAGAAACGCGTGAAGAGCTCGGTCTTCGTGCCCTTCTTGAACACTGCCGCCTTGGTCAGGTCGGAGATGTCGTCGGTCGCCTCGAAATAGCCGTGCGCACCCGATCCGCGAGCATGGACGATCCGCTCGGGGATGCGCTCGTGATCGAAGTGGAAGATCTTCTCGCGCAGCACGAAATCCTCGAGCAGCGTCGGGCCGCGCGCGCCGGATTTCAGACTGTTCTGGTTGTCGGATACGGGGACGCCATGATTGGTGGTCAAAACGGGTACGTCGCCGCCCGCCTGCTGGTGCGTTTCACCACCGTTGCCGGGGTTACGCTGTTCGATGTCGCTCATTGCGGATCCTTGCTGTCGAGGACGATAGTCGCGCAGTTAACGAGCGATACGCGTGCCCGGGTCCATCGTGCTGCGACGGAATTAGCCTGCTTCAGATTAGGCGTGATGCATATTGACGGCACCAGGCGGCATCGATCGGCGCGTGCTCCGGGCTTTGGCGCGGCGGATGGTGCTGACCAGACGCCAAAGCAGGATCAACCCGATCGCAAACAGCATCAGCGCGCCGAACAGCAGCGCGAGATAGAAGCCGGGGGCAAGCCACGCGGAACGGATCGCGGCCACCGCGGGGGCAGCGCGGAGGGATATCGATGATGCACCGGCGTCGATCGCTGTCATGACCTGTCCCCGGCGCGGGATATGGAGCCATCGAGTCCCCGCGCCTGATCGATGATATGCCCCCGGATTATTGCAGGCGTGGGACAGGCCTCGTCCTGGCGTCAGCGCGCCTGCACGATGCGTGGCCGGAACGCACCGATGCCGGCGATCGCGAGACGACGCGCAGGGATCGCGGTCTCGGCAAAGCTGAACCGCAAGAACCGCGTCTTGACGGGCGCTTCGAAGGCGATGCGCTGTGTCGCGAGCGCATAGGCGATGTTGGGAAGTTCGCCCGTGCCCGCTTCGCGCCATGTCTTGCCGTCGGTGCTGATCTCGACCCGGTAGGCCTTGGGGGGCGCAGTATCCGCCATGACCGCGCGTGACGGCGTCAGGCTGAACCCGGCAAGCGTCTCGGTCGCGCCGAGATCGATCGTGACCAGGGCGGGCATGCCGGGCTGCGGTGCGGGCACCGCCCAGCGGGTTGCGGCGTCGGTGTCGAGCAGCGCTTCCGCGCCGGGTGCGGAGGCGGCGGCGATCGACCAGCCGGCGGTCGGAACGATGCTTGCATCGCTTTCGACGACGGGGGCGACGGGGACGGGCGCGACCTGACGGAACAGCGCGACCTCGCGAATGGCGGGGCAGGCGGGCGCCTCGAGGATACGCAGCCGCAGACGGCGCGCGGTGACGGGCTCGGCGAGACGGATGATCCGCTGCGCGCCGATAGCCTGATGCTGCGCGAGTTCGCGCCACTGGCCACCCACCTCTGCGTCGACCGCAAACCGCGTCACGCGCACGCCGAGCGGCAGATATTCGCGCAGCCGGATGAGATCGAATGTGCGTCCGGGCGGCAGGTCGAGGACGAGGCTGGGGGTGGTGACCCCGTCCGGGGTCGACCAATAGCTGTCGGCCGCGCCGTCGAGGACCTTGGCGGGCGCGAAACTCGGGCCGCGCGCATGGCTGGCGGAGGCGACGGCGCCCTGGGCAAGGTCGCGCGCGAAGGTGGCGGCCTGCGCGGTGCCGAATGACTTCAACACGGCGACGTCGATATCGGCGAGTTTGCCGCGACGGTCGGGTGGCAGGTTGAGGTTGAGGTTGGTGCCGCGACCGACCGACTCGTCATGGAGCTTTACGAGGCGCTCGGGCGACTTGACCTTCGAATCCTCGTCAGCGTGATAAAACCAGCCGGGCCGGATCGAGACGTCGGTCTCGGCCGGCCACCAGAGCGGCGCGCCGCGCACGCCCGAATTGCCCTCGCTCTGGACATAGGGATGGTTCGGCATCGTCGGCCAGCAGGGATCACCCGCGACGCCGTCCTCGTTGCCGACCCAGCGGACGTCCGCGCCAAGCGGATCGAAGGTGCAGGCCATCGGCTGATGCTGGTGCACCAGCGCGACGATCGACGGCCAGTCGTAGTATTTCGGCGCATCGATCTTCCGCGTGTCGCGCGCGCCGCCATAATAGCCGTCGCCGCCATTCGCGCCATCGAACCAGAATTCGAACAGCGTCCCGTAGCGCGTGCAGAGCTCGACGACCTGCTTGCGGAAATACTCGACATAGGCCGGGCGGCCATATTCGGGGTGGTTGCGATCCCAGGGCGAGAGGTAGAGCCCGAAGTCGAGCCCGGCGCGGCGCGTCGCACGCTCCATCTCGCCGACCACGTCGCCCTTGCCCGCCTTGTACGGGCTGTTGCGGATGCAATGCTCGGTCAGCATCGTCGGCCACAGGCAGAAGCCGTCATGATGCTTGGCGGTCAGGATGATGCCACGCATGCCGCCAGCCTTTGCCGCCGCGACGATCTGATCGGGGTCGAAATCGGTCGGGTCGAAGAGCTTGGGATCCTCGTCGCCATAGCCCCATTCGCGATCGGTGAAGGTGTTGATCGAGAAATGGACGAACGCATATTGCTCGCGCGCATGCCAGGCGAGCTGCCGCTTCGACGGCGTCGCGCCCCATGGTCGTGGGGCAGGCTGGCGTGTCGCGCCCAGCGCGGGAGCGGTCGCTGCGGTCGCGGTTGCAGCGACGCTCGAGGCGAGCAGGCGGCGGCGGGAAACTTCGGTCATCATCGTCTCCGGGGGGACTCAGGCGGCGGGGCGGCCGAACGAGGGGGGGCGGTCGGCAGGCTTTGCGCCGAACGCGCGATCGGGGGTGGCGGACATGGTGAAGCGCAGCGTGCCGCCCGCGGCAAGGTCGGCATGCGCGATCCAGCTTTTCGTCCAGGGTTTGCCGTTCCAGGTGACCGCGGTGACATAGGGCGTGTCGGCGCGGTTGCCGGGCGCCTCGATCACGACCTTGCGCTTGGGCCCGACCAGCAGCTCGGCACGCGTGAAGAGCGGCGAGCCGAACACATAGACCGCGGCGACCGGATCGACCGGGTAGAGGCCGAGCGCGGACATCACGAACCACGCGCTCATCTGCCCGCAATCGTCGTTGCCGATGATCCCGTCGGGCGCGCGTTTGTACATCGTCGTCAGGATCCTGCGCACCAGCGCCTGCGTCTTCCAGGGCTGGCCGACATAGGCGTAGAGATACGGCACGTGCTGATCGGGTTCATTGCCGTGCGCATATTGGCCGATCAGCCCGGATATATCGGGCGGCGCATCCCTGGGTAGCGTCGAGGGCGCGGCGAACAGCGCGTCGAGCCGCGCGGCAAACTTCGCCTCGCCGCCGAAATGCGCGATCTGTCCGTAGAGATCATGCTGGTTGAGGAAGGTCGTCTGCCAGCCATTGGCTTCGGTAAAGTCGTGGTACCGCTTGGTATGGCCGAGCTGGATCGGGTCGTAGGGCGTCAGCCAGCTGCCGTCGGCGAGCTTGGGCCGCGCAAGCCCGATCGCCTGGTCTAGGACGTTGCGATAGTTGCGGCTGCGTTCGCGCAGGCGGGCGGCGTCTTCGGTGGCGCCGGCCTTCGCGGCGAGCGCCGCCATCGCCCAGTCGTCATAGGCATATTCCTGAGTCCGGCTGACCGATTCATCAACCTGGTCTGCGGGCAGATAACCACGCGCGATATAGGTGCCGCGCGCGCGGCTGTTGACGAGGTCGGGCGCCTTGGGATCGAAAGCGCGCGTGCGGATCGCAGGCCAGGCGGCGGCATAGTCCGCATCGATCCCCTTCGCCGCAGCCTCCGCCATGATCGCGACCGAATGCCAGCCGATCATCGTGCCGGTCTCCACCCCCTGAAGCGGCCAGCAGGGGGGGCCATAGGCGCTTTGCTGGGTCTGACGGACGAGGTCCCGGACGAGCGAGCGCGCGCGATCGGGTGCGATCAGCGTCAGCAGGGGATGAAGCGTGCGATAGGTGTCCCAGGTCGAGTAGGTGCTGTACGCCTGTTCGCCCTTGGGGACGCTGTGGATCTGCCGGTCGAGCCCGACATAGCGGTCGTCGGCGTCGGAGAAGAGCGTCGGCGCGAGCATCGCGTGATAGACCGCGCTCGCCATGATGACGCGTTCGTCGTCGCTGCCGCCATCGACTTTCACGGTTTTCAGCGCGTCGGCCCAGTCGCGCACCGCCTGGCGTCGTGCCGCATCGAATTCGCGGCTGATCGACGCCGCGAGATTGGTCCGTGCGCCGGCCATGTCGACCGCGGAGACCGCCGTCCGCACGACGATCGGTGCTGCGCCCGCATCGTCGTAATGCAGCACCGCGCGCACGCGGTCGGCCGTGGCGATTGCCCCCCCGACGACCTGCTCGCCGGCATGGAGCGTGATCCGGTCGGGTTTGCGCGAGACGTGCATCGCGAAATGGATGCGGCGCCCCTTGGCCCAGCGGAACGTGCGGCGGCTGCCGATCAGGACGCCGTCGGTCTCGATCTCGATCCGGCTGTCGTCGATGAGCGGGCCTTCGCCCGGACGGCTGTCGCGGTAATTGCCGAGGTCGATCAGGAGGTGGCCGGGACCCGCGGGAAACCGGTGACGTTGCCAGCCGACACGTGGCTCGGCGGTCAGCTCCGAGCGGACGCCATTGCCGAGCGTGCAGGCGTAATAGCCGGGCTCGGCAGTCTCCTGGGCATAGGTCTGGCGATAGCCTTCGCCGGGGCGATCGGGCGCGCCAGGGAACAGCTTCACCGGCCCGCGCGCGGGAACGACCAGCACGTCCATCATGTCGGCGATGCCGGTGCCCGACAGGTGCGTGTGCGAGAACCCCATGATCGACGGGTCGCCGTAATGATAGCCCGAGCAGTTCGCCCAGTTCTCGGTATCGGTGTCGGGGCTGACCTGGACCATGCCGAACGGCACGGTCGCGCCCGGATAGGTATGGCCGTCGCCGCCCGTGCCGATCCACAGATCGGGCACGGCACCCGATCGCTTCGCAAAGGCCGGCATCGCGCCGGTCAGCGCCAGCGCGCCGGTCGAGCCGAGCAACGTGCGTCGTGTGAGCCTCATAACGGCGCCGCCAGCAGCGCGGGGCGGGTATCGGCGAGATGGACGAGCAGCTCGCCGAACAGACCGTTCGTCCAGGCGAACCAGCTGCGCGTGAACTTGCTCGGATCGTCCATGTCGAACGCCTCGTGCATGAAGCCGGTATCCGCATCGGTGTCGCGCAGCATCCTGAGGCAGGCACGGACGGTCGCGTCGTCGGCGCCGGCAAGCGCGCGAATGATCAGCGACATCGGCCAGATCTGCCCCAGCCCGACATGCGGGCCGCCGATCCCCTCCGCTTTCGCTCCCTTGAAGAAATAGGGGTTGGCGTCGCTCCACGCTGCGTCGGCGGTGCGGCGCCACAGCGGGTCGGTGGCGGAAACGCAGCCCATATAGGCGAGCGCGGACAGCGACGGCACGTTGGCGTCGTCCATGAAGACCGCATTGCCGAACCCGTCGGCCTCATAGGCCCAGACCTCGCGGCCGTCGCGCAGCCGCATCTTGCCATGCGCGTTGAGCGCGGCCTCGACCTCGGTCGCGAGCGCGGCGGCGTCCGCGGCGAGCGCGGTGTCGTTGCGCGCTTCCTTCGCGACGACCGCCAGTTCGCGCAGCGTCGTCACCGCGAAGTGATTGGCGGGGATCAGATAGGGATAGACACAGGCATCATCGGACGGACGAAAACCGCACTGGATCAGGCCGTTGGGCTTGGCGGGATTGCCCCAGCCCTCGAGCGCCATCGTCTCGGTATTGCGGTTCGAAGCGCGCAGGAAGCTATAGGGTCCGCGGCCATGCTTGCGCTGCTGCTCGCGGTAGGTGCGCAGGCTGGCGCGCGCGGCCTCGGCCCAGGCCGCGTCGAACGGGGTCGCGTCGCGCGTCGCCTGCCAATAGCCATAGCCAAGACGCATCGGGTAGCAGAGTGAATCGATCTCCCATTTGCGCTCGGCGACCCCCGGTTTCATCTCCGTCTGGTCGTGCAATGCCCAGCTGAGATCGGTCTTGCCAGCGGGGTCCTCGAGGAACGCGTTCGCATAGGGATCGATCAGGATCGAGCGTGACTGACGCGCGATCAGGCCGCGGAACAGCGTGCGTAGTGCCGGGTCCTGGCGGACGAGATGGAGATAGGGACGGACCTGCGCCGAGCTGTCGCGCAGCCACAGGCAGGGAATGTCCCCAGTGATGACGAACGCATCGGGCGCACCGCCGATGGTGCTCATCCGCACGGTCGTGTCGAGCGTGTTGGGATAGCAGTTGCCGAACATCCAGCGCAGCTTCGGATCGCCGATCCTGGCCGACACGCGGGCGATCTCGCGTTCCACCGCCCGGCTCTTGAACAGACGGTCGGCGACTGGTGGGCGCTTGGAGGGCAGGTTCGGGCGGGCGGCGAAGGCGGGGGTGCCGACGAGCGCGAGCCCGCCGGCGAGCAACGAACGGCGATCGATCATTTGGGCAGCCCCACCGCTGCGCCGGTGATCGTCAGGTCGGTCCATTGTCCCTCGCCGTCGCCGGGCTGGCCGCCGCCGACATAGAGGCGGTACGCGCCGGGCTGGATCGTCCGCGTGCCGTCGCGCGCGACGCTGCTCATCGCGCGGGGATCGAGCGCGAACGAGACGGTGCGCGACTGGCCGGGCTTGAGCGCGACGCGGTCGAAGCCGACGAGCTGGCGCTGGAGCACGGCGGTGGTCGCTCCGCCGCCGGTGGTCGCGGTCGGGACGAGATAGGCCTGAACGACCTCTTCGCCCGCGCGCGCGCCGGTGTTCGAGACCTTCGCCGCGAGCGTGAGCGGCTGGCCGGCGGCGACGGTGAGGGCGGGTTTTGCCGCGGTATAGCCGAAGCTGGTATAGCTCAGCCCGTGGCCGAAGCCCCAGAGCGGCTTGCCGGTGAAATAGCGATAGGTGCGCTCCTTCATCGTATAGTCGATGAACGCGGGCAGGTCGCTGGCGGACTTGTAGACGGTGACGGGGAGGCGACCCGAGGGGTTGTTGAGCCCCGCGAGCGTTTCGGCGATCGCGGTGCCGCCGGCCTGGCCCGGATACCAGGCGGTCAGGATCGCATCGGCGAGCGACGGATCGACCGCCACCGCGCTGCCGCTGGTCAGGACGAGGATGACGGGTTTGCCGGTCGCGCGCAGCGCTTTCAGCAGCGCCTGTTGCGCAAGCGGAAGCCCGACGTCGGTGCGGTCGCCGCCGACGAAGCCGGGGACGCTGACCGACAGCGCCTCGCCTTCGAGGTCGGGCGACAGGCCCATCACCGCGACGACGACGTCCGACGCGTTTGCGGCGGCAACGGCGGCGGCGAGCATCGGCGCGGCAGGCGGCGTCCACAGCAGGCGGATACCCTCGTCGTCGCTGCGGTGATCGAGTTCGAGGCGGAAGGCGGCGGGCTTCCCGTCGCTGGTCAACGGGATCTCGACGCGGCCCTTCTTGACCTCGCCGTCGGCAAGCTGGCGGTCGCCGATCCAGAGGCGCGCGACGTCATGAACCGAACAGTCCTTCCAGCATGCCGGGACGTCGATCACGAGCGTATAGTCGCCCGCGGCGGGCGGGGTGAACATGCCCGACCAGCGAACGCCGAAGCTGCGGCCGAGCCCGGGCGCCGGACTGACGCGATTGAGGTCCGCGTCGATGCGGCGTTCGGTACGCGTCAGGACGGGCGTGCCGCCGGTCGTCCCGGTACCGGCGAAATATTCCGCTTTCAGACCCTGTGGGAAGACGGTTTCGGGCACCACCACCGGTGCGCCGTCGGCGAGCACCGAGCCCTGCGCATAGCGGACATTGGCGGCGCCGAACTGCTTGCGGATTCCCTCGAGCGGGGTGACCGGGGCGGCGGCGGTGCCGTGGTAATTGCCCTGGAGCACGCCGATATCGTCGGCATTGGTGCCGATCACCGCGATCCGGCTGCCCGATTTGAGCGGCAGGCGGCCGGCATCGTTCTTGAGCAGCACGATCGACTTGCGCGCGGCTTCGAGCGCGAGCGCGCGGTGCGCGGGGGTGTCGACCTGATCGGTGCCGATCTTGCTCCACGGGCTGTCACCACCGAACGCGATGCCGAGCGCGCGGCGGGCGCGGAAGGCGCGCGTCAGCGCGGTGTCGACCTCGGCCTTGCTCACCAGCCCCTGGCGGACCGCGGCGGGGAGGCCGGCATAGGCGGTGCCGCAATTGAGGTCGGTGCCGCCCTTGATCGCCGCAGCCGCTGCGCCGGGCGTGTCGAGCCGGTAGTGATGATAGGTGCTGATATTGCCGACCGCGTCGCAATCCGAGACGGTGAAGCCGGTAAAGCCCCAGTCGCGCCGCAGCCGGTCGACCATCAGCGGCGACGATGCGCAGGCGGGCACGCCGTGGATCGAGTTGTACGCGCACATCAGCGAGAGCGCCTTGCCCTCGGTCACCGCCTGGCGGAAGGCGGGCAGGTAGGTCGCCTCGAGATCCTGCGGGCTGGGGTCGACGTCGAAACTGTCGCGCCCGGCCTCGGGGCCGCTGTGCACCGCGAAATGCTTCGGGGTGGCGATGACCTTGGGATAGAGCGGGTTGGGGCCCTGGAGGCCGCCGATGAAGGCGACGCCGAGCCGCCCGGTCAGATACGGGTCCTCGCCATAGGTTTCCTGCCCGCGGCCCCAGCGCGGATCGCGGAAGATGTTGATGTTGGGCGACCAGACCGTCAGCCCTTCATAGATGCGGCGATCGGCATTGGCGGGCTTCGCATTGAAGCGCGCGCGCGCCTCGGTCGCGACGACGTCGCCGATCTTGCGGACGAGTGCCGGATCCCAGGTCGCAGCCATGCCGATCGCCTGCGGGAACACGGTCGCGTGACCATTGCGCGCGAGACCGTGCAGCCCCTCGTTCCACCAGTCATAGGCGGGCAGGCCGAGCTTCGCATCCGCAGGCGCGGTGCTCTGCAGCTGCGCGGCCTTTTCCTCGAGCGACATAGTGGCGACCGCGGCGGCGACGGGATCGGCGGAGGCGAGCAGGAGCCAGATCATCGGGCAAGAGTCCTCAGGGTGAGCGCTTTGCGCAGTGTGGCAGGCGACGCGGTCGACGCAACGGCGACGGTCCGCGTCTCGCCGGGCAGAAGGTCGAACCCGTCATCGGCGGGCTGCGCCGCCACGGCGCCGAAATCGAGCATGACCGCGCGCGCAAAGCGTTTGGCGGTGACGGTCGCGGTCGAGCCCGACCAGGTGACGCTCAGGCCCGGATCGGGATAGGCCATGTCCTTGGGCAGCGCGCGTTCGATGATCGCCCGGCTGGCGACCGCGTCACCGACGATCAGCTCGGCGACCGCATAGCTGGCCCCCGGCGCGGCGCTGCCGAACAGCGTCGCGTCGGGGAGCGTCGCGGCGAGTGTCGACGAGAGCGGCGGCAGCGTCGCGGGCGTGGTGGTGTCGTTCAGCACGGCGCCGCCCATGTCCATCGCACGCACCCGCCAGCGCGCCGTGATCGGCGTCGTCGCGTCCGAGATCAGCGAGATCCGCGTCGCGCCGTCCTTGTGCTCCGCGGCGATCGCCTGGGGCGCGAAGAAGCGGCGCGCGGCATAGTTGAGCAGCTTCCACTGGCCGTCATGATCGATGCTCGCCCAGCTGATCGAGGGCCAGACGTCGTTAAGCTGCCAGTAGAGCGACCCCATCGTCACCGGGCGGCACGCGCGGTGATGCAGCGCGGCGATGCGGATCGCCTCGGCCTGGTTGACCTGCGTCAGATAGACGAGATCGGCAAAGTCCTTTGCCGGGCGCAGACGATCGCGCAGGTACATCAGCAGCCGCTCATTGCCTTCGCCGGCGAGGAATTTCTGGTGCGCCTTCATCACCGGACTGTCGGCTGCCAGCGGGCCCTTGCCCGCGAAGTCGCGGATCATCGCGAGATCGGGCATCGCCTGGAAGCCATATTCGGACATGAAGCGCGGGCAGCTGTCGAGATAGCGCTCGACCGGCTTCGACCCGGACCAGACATCCCAGAAATGGCGATCGCCGTCCTTGTCGGTGTCGGTCGGACCCTCATAATCGGTCGACGGCGAGCCCGGCCAATAGGGGGTGCCGGGCGAATATCGTGTCACCGCCTGGCGCAGCACGCGGTCGAACAGCACCGCCATGCCCGCGCCGATCCGCTCCTGTTCGTCCGCGCCGACCGCCTTCTTGAACGCCTTGCGATCGGACCAGTTCTCCCAGCCCGACAGCACCTCGTTGCCACCGGCCCAGATCACGACCGAGGGATGCGAGCCGATCCGGGCGACCTGCTGCTCGGCCTCGATCCGGACATTCTCTCGGAACGCGGCGTCGGGCGGCGTCACGCTGCCGCCGAACATGAAGTCCTGCCACACCATCAGCCCCATCCGGTCGGCGATGTCGTAGAAGGCGTCGTCGAAATAATAGCCGCCGCCCCACACGCGGATCATGTTCATGTTGGCGTCGGCCGCGCCCTTCAGGATCGTCTGCATGTAAGCGGGGGTGACGCGCGTCGGGAACATGTCGAACGGGATGATGTTCGCGCCCTTGGCGAAGATCGGCGTGCCGTTGACCTTGAAGCCGAAGCTGCCGTCCTTGCGGATCAGTTCGATCGTGCGCAGCCCGATCCGCCGCGTGATGCTGTCCTCGGCAGTCGCTTGCGCGCCGGCGAGCGAGGCAGTGACGGTATAAAGCGGTTGCGCACCATAGCCGATCGGCTGCCACCGCTGCGGCGCGGCGATCGTCAGCGGGAGCGAGACGCTGTTGCTGCCGGCGGCGAGCGTGACGCTGCGGTCGACGGTGACGGTCTTGCCATCGGGGCCCGTGAGCACGGCGTGGACGGTGGTGCGACCGGGCGTGTCGGCGACGATGTCGAGCTTGGCCGCAATCCGTGCCTCCGCGTCGCTCAGATCCTCCTGGTCGACGCGGAAGGTCTCGATCCGCGCCTCATCCCAGATCTCGAGACGGACCGGCCGCCAAATGCCGATATTGATGATCCGGGGACCCCAGTCCCAGCTGTAATGATATTTGGGTTTGCGGATATAGGGCGAGGTCTGCTTGCCCTTGGGCTCGTCGCCGAACGCGCTGTCATATTCGCCGGGCAGCGGGTGCTTCTCCGCGAGCACCATCGGCTGCAGCGTGCGGATCGGCGAGGCGATCGTCACCAGCACCTCGTTGCGGCCCGCCTTCAGCGCCGATTTCGCGTCCACGCGCCAGCGACGGTGCGCATTGTCGGTCTTGAGCAGCGGCGTGCCGTTGACGGTGACGGTCGCAAAGGTGTCGAGGCCGTCGAAGACGAGGTCGAGATGATCGCGCGCGAGCATCGCCGGCGTGACGTCGAGTTCGCGACGGAACTGCCACCGGGTCAGCCCCGCCCACTGGATCGCGGCCTCGTTCATGCCCTTATAGGGATCGGGGACGCGGCGCGCGGTGATCAGGTCCTGCTGGACCGAGCCCGGCACCGTGGCTGCGAGCCATTTCGCCTCACGCTTGTGCGCGGCGACCGCGGTCGTGTCGGTCGGATCGATCCGGACCTTCCAGTCGCCGTCGAGCGTGACGACCGTCTTCGGGGCCGAGATCGCGGGCGAGGCGAGTGCGAGGAGAGGGAGAAGGAACCAGCGACGCATCAGCGTGTCTCCGTGAGTTGCATCCGCTCGACCGCATAATAGGGATCGGACGTGGGGGAGGTGAATTGCAGGCAGATGTCGCGGTCGCCGGTCAGCGCGGGCAGGCGGCCCTTGACGCTGAACCGGGTGGCGGCGGTTGCCGGATCGGGGAGCGGGAAGGTGCCGGCGACGACGGGCTTGGAGCCCGCGACGGTGCAGCCGACGAGCACGATCAGCTCACCGTGCGGCGTGACGTTATAATGCCGGCGCAGCTTGGTCTCTTCATGCGCCAGCGCATAATGACGCGGCAGTCGCGCGATATCGATCGTGAAGCCCTTGGCGACATCCATCGGCGCGGCGGGATAGGCGGTGCACAGGTCGAACAGGTCGATATTGTACACCGGCGCGTTGCCCTGCGCCTCGGGCGTGAGCGGCACGCGGAGTGCGAGCGATCCCTTGGGACAGGCGACCATGTCGGACGCGGTCCGCGTCAGCAGCGCCTGACGGCCGGTATCGAACAGGCGCGGTTCGGCGATCTGGCGCCCGGCGGCGTCGAATGCGGCGGCGCGGATCTTGACCCCCGGCTTGATCGACAGCGGTGTCGTATAGGCGGCCGACCGCGGGCCGGGGGCCTTGCCGTCGAGCGTGTAGCGGATCGTGCCATAGGGCGCCTGCGTCGCCAGCGAGACCTTGGCGTTTTTGCTGCGCAGCGCATCGCCGCGCGTCCCGGCCAGCGTGTAGCCGACCGCGAACGCGCTGTCCGCGACCTGCATGCCCGATATGCGCCAGCGGCCGATCTGCGGCTGGACCCGCTCGAGGAAACTGCCGAAGTCGCGCTTGTCCTTGCCCGACCAGGTGATCTCCGCGAGCGCGGCGGCGCGCGGGAAGATCAGATGCTGCATCTGATAGGGCGTGACGATGTACTCACTCCACAGATTGCCCTGTGCACCGAGCACGTGATGCGCCTTGTCGGCGGGGATCCCCGCGGGCATCGGCTCGTATTTGTACACGGTCTCGAGAGACTGGATGTCGATCCGGCCCGGCGGTTCGTCGCTGCGATCGCTTTGCAGGCTGTTGAGGTAGAGCGTCGGCGCGGGCGAAAGGACCACGTCGTGGTTCTGGTTCGCGGCCTCGACCGCGCCCTTCTCGCCACGCCACGACATCACCGACGCGGAGGCGGGGAGGCCGCCTTCTAGAATCTCGTCCCAGCCGATCAGGCGGCGGCCCTTGCTCGCGAGATATTCGCCGAACTGGTCGATCATCCAGCTTTGCAGCCCGTTCTCGTCCTTGATCCCGAGCTTGACCATCTGCGCCTGGACTTCGGGGCTGCGTTCCCACTGATCCTTGACCGCCTCGTCGCCGCCGAGATGGACATAGGTGCCGGGGAAGACCGCCATGATCTCGTCGAGCACCGTCTTGACGAAGGCGATGCCCTTGGGGCCGGGATTGAAGAGATAGGGGTTGACGCCCCAGTCGCTGCTGACCTTCGGCGTGTCGCCGAGGACGCCGAGGTCTGGATACGCGGCGACGAGCGCCTGCGCGTGGCCGGGCAGGTCGATCTCGGGGACGATGACGATGCCGCGTTCGGTCGCATAGGCGACGAGCTTGCGCAGCTCGTCCTGCGTGTAGAAGCCGCCGACCTGCGTGCCGGGCGCCTCGCCGGTCGAGGGCGACGTCCGCACGCTGCCGATCGCGGTCAGCCGGGGATAGGCCTTCACCTCGAACCGCCAGCCCTGATCGTCGGTAAGATGGAGATGCAGCGTGTTGAGCTTCACCGACGCCATCTGGTCGACGATCGCGTAGAGCGAGGGGAGCGACTGGAAATGCCGTGCGGTGTCGATCATCAGCCCGCGCCAGCCGAAGCGGGGGGCATCGTCGATCGTGACCGCTGCCAGCCGCGCGGGCTGTGAGAACGCCGCGTCGGGACTGACGAGTTGCGCGAGCGTCATTGCGCCATAGACAAGACCAGCGTCGCCCGATGCGGTGATGCGGACGCCCGAAGGGGCTACCGTCAGTCGATAGGCTTCGGTCCCCTTGATGCTGGCGTCGCGGACGAAACGGATCGCACCACCGGAGGCGGATCGGATCGTCAGCCCGCGCTCGGTGCTCACATGCGCGGCGAAAAGCCGCGCGGCGCCCGTCGCGCCGCGATCCGCCGCGTCGACGGCAATCGTCGTGCTGTTGTCGATCGTGAAGCTGCCGGTCGACGGCGTGATGCTGCTGGGTGCGGGAACGAGTGGCAGGCGGGCCGTCTGGGCGCCCGCGGGCGCAGTGAGCCCGATCGCCGCCGCGCCAGCGATCGTCGCGCTACGGATCGCGCGAAGACCGACGCGCGTCACGCTTGCGGAAGGCCCAGCGGTTCCGTGGGTCGGAATGGCGCGCATTGATCTGTTCTCCCTGGGCCGGCTTGTCGTTACCGCTCGCATTGAACGTAACCAATATAGGTCCAGGCACAACCCGTATTCTGAATCGCACGACGCGTTTGCGCAGGTAGCGATACCAATATTCGATAAGCTGAGTTCCAGATTGGCAGATACCAATCTAGGCTTTCCCGACGTGCATGTTGCCGGGCAGCGCGGCTTTGGTTAGGCAGGTGCACGGACATGGCAGGGGCTCGATGGGGGGCGGCCGGTCGGAAGGAGAGACCATGGCGTTTGCCGACGAGATCGGGCGCTTTCGCGAGAGCAATCCATCGCCACTGTATCTCCAGCTGCAAGACCTGATCCGGACCGCGATCGGCGATGCGATTCTGGTTCAGGGCAATGCGATACCGGCCGAGCGCGATCTGGCGACCGAGTATGACATATCGCGCATCACCGTCCGCAAGGCGATCGGCGGGCTGGTCGAAGAGGGGCTGTTGACGCGTCGCCGCGGTGCGGGGACGTTCGTCGCGGGACGTGTCGAGAAGAGCTTCTCCAAATTGTCGTCGTTCAGCGAAGACATGGCGGCTCGCGGACGTACGTCGAGCAGCAGCTGGATCTCGCGGTCGGCGGGGCAGGTCAATCCGGAAGAGGCCATGGCGCTTGGCCTGTCGCCAGGCGCGCCGGTCTATCGGTTCAATCGTATCCGCTATGCCGACGACGAGGCGATGGCGCTCGAGTTCACGACGATCGCCGGATATTGCCTGCCGTCGATCGAGGTCGTCGACGATTCGCTGTATACCGCGCTCGAAAAGGCGGGCTGCCGGCCTGTTCGCGCATTGCAGCGGCTTCGCGCCGTGCCGTTCGGTGGCGAACATGCCAGAATGCTCGGCGTCGACGCGGGGCATGCCGGGCTGCTGATCGAGCGGCGCGGATTCCTCCGCGATGGCCGGCCGGCGGAGTTCACGCGGTCCTATTACCGCGGCGATGCCTATGACTTCGTCGCCGAACTGGCCGACAACTGACCTTTCACTAATCGAGTACGCGATGAACCGACGTCAGATACTCCTCGGCACCGCCGGTGCCGGGGCCACGCTGGCGGTCGGGGGCATTTCGTCCGCCGTCACCGGCAAAGCTCGCTCCGCGCCGACCGGGTCGGACGCCGGCGCGCTGCCGATGCCGGTGCCGTCGCGGATCCTGCCCGCGCCTATGCCCGAGCAGGACCGATCGCGGACGCGCATGGAGCGGGGATGGCTGTTTCACGAGGGCGATGTCGTCGCCCCGGCGCCCGATGGGCACAACGCGACCTATCTGAGCGTCAAGGCAGGCAACGCACTGGGTGCGGCGGCGATGGCGTATGACGATTCGGACTGGGCCCCCGTGCGCCTGCCGCATGACTGGGCGTCCGCGCAGCCATTCGTGAAGACCGCCAACATCTCGCAAGGCTATCGTCCGCGCGGGATCGGCTGGTATCGCCGGACGCTGCGGCTCGAACCGGCCGACCGCGGCAAGACGATCCTGCTGCATTTCGATGGCATCGCCACCAATGCCACGGTCTGGGTCAATGGCAGCGTCGTCGCGCACAACTGGTCGGCGTATAACAGCGTCGAGATCGACCTGACGCCGTTCGCGCGGTTTGGCGACGACCTCAACGTCATCGCGGTCCGCGTCGATGCGGACGCCATGGAGGGCTGGTGGTACGAGGGGGCAGGGATCTATCGCCACGCCTGGCTGATCCGGCGCGCGCCGGTCGCGATCATCACCGACGGTGTTCACTGCGATCCGCGGCGTGGCCCGGATGGCGCCTGGCACGTGCCGGTCTCGGTCACGCTCGGCAGCAGCGATCGTCGGAACGTCACCGTCACCGTCGAGGCGATGCTGCTCGACCCCGATGGCACGCAGATCGGCTCGGCGCAGACGTCGGCGACGGTCGCGATGCTCGAACGCGCGACCGCGACGATCGCGATGCTGGTGACGGCACCGCGGATCTGGTCGATCGAGACGCCGACGCTCTATACCGTCGTGACGCGCGTGCGGCGCGGCGACGGTATCGTCGACGAACGACGCACGCCGATCGGGTTCAGGACGATCCGGTTCGATGCCGATCGCGGCTTTTTCCTCAACGAGCAGCCCGTGAAGCTGAAGGGCGTATGCCTGCATCAGGACCATGCCGGTGTCGGCACGGCGATTCCCGACTCGCTGGTCCGCTGGCGGCTCGAGCGGCTGAAGGCAATGGGGTGCAACGCCATCCGCTGTTCGCACAACGCGCCCGCCGCGGAGTTGCTCGATCTTTGCGACGCGATGGGGTTCGTCGTGATGGACGAGAACCGCCAGTTCAACCCTGCGCCCGACTATATGGCGCAACTCGAATGGATGGTCCGGCGCGATCGCAACCATCCATCCGTGATCCTGTGGTCGGTCTTCAACGAGGAGCCGATGCAGGGGACCGAGGCGGGTGTCGAGATGCTGCGACGGATGGCGCACGCCGCGCATGCGCTCGACGACAGCCGGCCCGTGACCGCGGCGATGAACGGGGCGTTCTTCGATCCGGTCAACGTCTCGAGCGTGGTGGGCGTGACGGGCTTCAACTATTACCAGGGCGACTACGACCGCTTTCACCAGCTCAACCCGACCAAGCCGATCACGAGTTCGGAGGACACCAGCGCGTACGAGACGCGCGGCGCGTTTGCGAGCGATCCGGCGCGGCATATCCAGTCCTCCTACGACGTCGAAGCCGCCAGCTGGGGCGATACGCACCGCGGCACCTGGAAGAAGATCGCCGAGCGTCCGTTCGTCGCGGGCGGGTTCGTCTGGACCGGGTTCGACTATCACGGCGAGCCGACCCCGCATGAATGGCCCACGATCTCCAGCTTTTTCGGGATCCTCGACCTGTGCGGATTCCCGAAGACAGCATTCGACATCCACCGTGCGCACTGGGTCGATGACACGCCCGTCGTCAGCCTGACACCGCACTGGACCTGGCCGGGGCGCGAGGGGGCGCCCGTCACGGTCCTGGTGATGAGCAATGCCGAACGTATCGTGCTGCGGTTGAACGGCCGGATCGTCGGACAGGCCACGGTCGACCGGATCATGGGGAACGAATTCACCGTGCCCTATGCGCCCGGACGGATCGAAGTCACGGCGTTGCGCGGGAACGCGGTGGTCGCCACCGCGGCGCATGCAACCGCCGGGCCCCCCGTCGCGCTGCGCCTGACGCCTGCGCGGACGGTGATGGCGGGCGACGGCGAGGACGCGCAGCCGGTGACGATCGATGCGGTCGATGCCGCGGGCCGGCATGTCCCGACCGCCAACCTGCCGACGCGGTTCGCGGTCGAGGGGGCTGCGATAATCGGTATCGGCAATGGCGATCCGAACAGCCACGAGCCCGAAAAGGGCAATGCCCGGTCGCTGTTCAACGGGCTCGCGCAGGTCATCCTGCAGGCGGACGCCGGGCGCGGGCCGGTCGTGATGACCGCGACCGGGCAGGGGCTCAAGCCCGCGCGACTGGTGATCGACCGGGCGGGCATCGCCGCGCCAGGCCAGATACCTGTCGCCACCGCGACGATGGCGATCCGCGAATGGCGACGCTCACCCGCGTTTGCCGCGCGGCCGGATCCGGCGCTGGCCCCGGTCGACGGCGACAACAACAGCTGGGCGTTCGTGCGCAGCGGCACGCCGGTCGATCCGAGTGCGGCAGGCCGCTGGCGGATCTACCGCGCTGGCGTCTCGCCCTGGCGGCGCGTTGCGCAGGAGGGCGGGCTGATCCGGTTCGCCGCGATCACGGGTCGTGCCGAGCTCTGGATCGACGGCACGCGGCTGGCGGTCAAGGACACGGCGCAGACCGGTCCGCTGGAAGCGACGATGCCAGCCGGCGGCGCGGTGCGGACGATCGTCCTGATGGTCGAGGCCTCGCCGGGCGTTTCGTCGGGGATTGTCGGCGCGGTCACGCTCGAGCCGCGCGCGCGGTGACGGCCGCGCGGCATGCCGCCCGTCATCCTGATCGATATCGGGATGACGGGCGGCAGCCGATCAGGGTGTCGTGCGGATCAGCGTCGACAATGCCGCGTCATCCCCGAGCAGGTGGATCTGGCCCGGCGCGGGACGTGCGGTGGTGCGGATCGACAGATCCTGCAGACGCGTCTCGTTGATCGCGGCGGCATTGGCGACTTCCACGCGCAGACGGCCGGGGTGACGCGTCACGGTCCGGATATTGGCGGATCCGCCCAGCGCCGCGCCAGCGTCTTCGGTAAGCAGGATTGTCGGCTCTACAGACGCGGTCGGGGGTGGCGCCGTCGAGGCCACGGTTCCGCCGACCGCGAGCGCGTCGCGGATCTCGACGGCGACGACGTCGGCAATCGGGCCGAGCACGACCTGCAACGCGGCGTTCGAGGGCCGGAGGATGCCGCGTGCGCCGAGCGACTTCAAGGCTGCGTCGTCGACCGCGGACTGGTCGACGACGATCAGCCGCAGGCGCGTCGTGCACGCGCTGACCGTCGTCAGGTTTGCCCCGCCGCCAAGCGCCTGCGCGAACGCGGCACCGCGTCCGCCAGGCGCGACCGACGCGGCTGCGACCGGCGCTTCGGCTTCGCGACCGGGCGTGGCGAGATCGAACTTGCGGATGAAGAAGCGGAACAACCCGTAATATAGCGCGAAATAGACCGCGCCGACGGGCAGCAGCAGCAGCGGCCGCGTCGCCTTGCCGAAGTTCAGCACATAGTCGAGCAGCCCGGCCGAAAAGCCGAAGCCGAGCTTGACGCCGAGCGCGTTCATCAGCGCCATCGACAGACCGGTCAGCACCGCGTGCACCGCGTAGAGCAGCGGCGCGAGGAACATGAAGCTGAACTCGATCGGCTCGGTCACGCCGGTGAGCGCCGATGTCAGCGCGAGGCTGAACAACATGCCGCCAACCGCCTTGCGGCGGTCGGGCAGCGCGGCGTGGTACATTGCGAGACAGGCCGCGGGCAGGCCGAACATCATCACTGGGAAGAACCCCGCCATGAACGCGCCCGCGTCGGGATCGCCCGCGAAGAAGCGGCGAAGGTCACCGGTCGCGCCGTTGTAATCGCCGGCGACGAACCAGACGATGTTGTTGACGAGGTGGTGCAGCCCGGTGACGAGCAACAGGCGGTTGAGCAGCCCGAACAGGAACAGCCCGATCGCGCCGCTGCCGCTGATCGCGAGGCTCAGCTGGTCGATGCCGGTGTTGAGGATCCCGAAGCCCATTCCGAACACCAGGGCGAGACCCAGACCCGCGACGCCGCTGACGATCGGGACGAACCGCCGCCCGCCGAAAAAGGCGAGATATTCGGGAAGCTTGATCGTCGAGAACCGATTGTAGAGCAGCCCGCCCGCAAGCCCCGAGAGGATGCCGATCGGCACGTCGAGGCGTGCGATCGCCTTGGCCTTCCAGGCGGCGGCGACGACGTCCGCCGTCGGTCCGCTCAGACCCGCCACGACATCGGGGGCGACGACGAGGAATATCATCCCCGCTTCGGTGGCGACGAGGAAGCAGACCACGCCCGCGAGGCACGCAGCGCCATTGCCGTCACGCGCGAAGCCGGTGGCGACGCCGATCGCGAACAGCAGCCCGAGATGCGAGAAGATCGCGTTGCCCGCCGCGCTGACGAACGCGATGTCGAGCAGGTCGGGCTGGCCGAGACGGAGCAGCAGTCCTGCGATCGGCAGGACCGCGATCGGCAGCATGAGCGCACGGCCAAGGGGCTGCAGCGCTTCGAGGATCGACTTCATGCGGCAAACTCCCGGGCGAGGCTTCGAACTTCGGCGGCCGAGGCGCACGCTAACGCTTTGGCGGCATGCGCACGGCAGGTGTCGAGCGCGAGCGTGCGCACCAGCGCCTTCACCTCGGGTATGACCGCCGGCGACGACGAAAGCTCGGTCACGCCAAGCCCGATCAGGATCGGCACCGCGGCAAGGTCCGAGGCAAGACCGCCGCAAACGCCGGTCCAGCGATCATGTCGCGCGCCGCCTTCGCAGGTTTGTGCGATCAGGCGCAGCACGGCAGGGTGGAGGCCGTCGATCTTGGCGGCGACGGCGGGATTTCCGCGGTCCATCGCCAGCGCATATTGGGTCAGGTCGTTGGTCCCGATCGACAGGAAGTCGGCTTCTGCGGCGATCAGGTCGGCGGTGACGGCCGCGGCGGGCGTCTCGATCATCACGCCGACCGCGACGCGCTCGGCGAGACCGAGCTCGAGAGCGATCCGGTCGACCACGTCACGTACCGCGCGCAGTTCGTCGCGGCTGGCGATCATCGGCACCATGATCCGGCACTGGCCGACCGGGCGGACCGACAGGATCGCGCGGACCTGGTCCTCGAGCAATTGCGGATAGGCCAGCCCGACACGGATCCCGCGAAGCCCGAGTGCGGGATTTTCCTCCGCCGCCATGGGCAGATAGGGTGCGGGCTTGTCGCCGCCGATATCGAGCAGCCGGACGATCAGCGGGCGCCCGTCGAGCATGTCGGCAATCGCCTGGTAGTCGGCGGTCTGTTCGGCAACGGTCGGCGCGGAGTCGCGCTCGAGGAACAGGAATTCGGTGCGGAGGAGCCCGGATCCTTCGGCGCCATTGTCGACTGCGAGCCGGGCATCGCCGATCGCGCCGAGATTGGCAAAGGCCTCGATCCGCGTTCCGTCCGCCATCCGGCACTCGTCGCTGGCGCGCGCGAGCATGTCGGCGCGGCGCATGTCGGCCTGGACGAGCCGGACACGCGCGGCGCCCAGCGTGTCGGCATCGGGATCAACCCGGATCAACGCATCGGTCGCCTCGAGAATGACGGACGTGCCGTCGGCGACGGCGGAGAGTGCGGGGCCGACCGCGACGAGCGCGGGCAGTCCGATCGTCGCGGCAAGGATCGCGACATGCGACGTCGGGCCGCCGCGCGCGACGCAGATGCCGACCACGGTCGACCGATCGAGCGCAAGCACATCCGACGGAAGCAGATCGTCGGCGAGAAGGATGGTGTCGGCGGAGAAGCGTATCGTCGCGTCCTCTACCCCCGTAATCACGCCGAGCAGCCGCCGTTCGAGGTCGAGCATGTCGTCCGCGCGCTCCGCAAGTCGCTGATCCGCGCTCCCGCGCAGGCCATCGGCGAGCGGGCGGATCGTCGCGCGCCATGCATGGCCGGCACTCTGGCCGCTGGCGATGCGCGCGTGCGTTCCCTCGAGCAGCATAGGATCATCGAGCAGCGCCGCATGCGCCGCGACGATCGCCTGTTCCGCACCGCGCGCGTGGCGAGCCTGGTCCGCGAGCCTTGCCGCCAGCGTGGCGAGTGCTGCGGTGAAGCGGTCCTGCTCGACCGCGATCCCTTCCCCCTGTTCTGGAACGGTTATCTCGGCGTGCCGGAACCACCGTGCCTGGCCGATCGCAAGTCCCGGGGCCGCGGTGACGCCGAGCAACGCGCCGTCGATCGCGGGGCGTGTGGCGGCGGCGGGCGCCGGGGTACGCGGTGTCTCGATCGGCTCGTCCATCCCGCCGAGGATCAGATCGGCGATCGCGGCGATCGCGGTCGCGGCATCGGATCCCTGCGCGGTCAGAGTGATCGAATCATCGTGGCGGACGCCGAGCGACAACAGGCCGATCGGGCTGCGCAGGTCGGCGGTCTTGTCATGGCATTCGATTCTGATGCTGCTTGCAAACGTCTTCGCCAGTTCGCCGAGCCGGGCGGCAGGACGCGCGTGGATGCCGTGCGGCAGCGGAACGGCAAACGTCCGGGTGAGGACTTCGCCCGCGGCCTGCGCGGCCGGCTGGCGACCGACCGGCGCGATCGGCAGGATCGTCATCAGCGGCGTGCCGATTTCGACGCGCTGATCGGTCGTGCGCGTGGTGATGGCAAATCGTTCGGGATTGATGACGATGATCGGCGTCACGACCGCCCGCGCCTCGCGCACCAGCAGGTCGAGATCGAACCCGATCAGCAGGTCGCCGGTCGCGACGGTGTCGCCCACCGCGACGCGCGGGGTGAAGCCGCGTCCAGCCAGCGCAACGGTATCAAGGCCGATATGGATGAGGATCTCGGCACCGTCGCGCGTCCGCAGCGTGATCGCGTGGTTCGTGTCCAGCAGCGTCAGGACCGTCGCGTCGCACGGCGCATACAGACCGTCGCCGGTCGGATCGATCGCGACGCCGTCCCCCAGCATCGCTTCCGCAAACACCGCGTCGGGCACCTGCGACACGGGTAATGCCCAACCCTGCATCGGCGCGCTCAGGATGATGGGAGCCATATGGTCGTCCTTGGTTTGCGAGTGCGGGTGCAGTGCAGGCGGCGGATCAGGCGGAGGCGATGCCGCCGATCCAGGTCCCTGCGGGTTGAAGCTCGCGCGTCAGACGAACCCAGTCAGCGCGCAGGCCCGGTGCGAGCGCGCCGCGATCGCGATCGAGCCCGAGAAAGGCCGCGGGATAGGTCGCGGCCATCGCCGCAGCCTTTTCGGGGGGCAGGGCGAGCCGTTCCACGCTGTTGCGGACGGCACCCGCCATATCGAGATCGGACCCCGCAAGCGTACCGTCGGCGCCGACGCAGCGGCCACCCTCCACGCGGATCTCGCGCCCCTGCAGCATGAACGCCTTGTCGACCGCACCCACGCACGGCATCGCATCGGACACCAGCATGAAGCGGTCGTGCGGGCGCGCGCGCAGGGCGATGCGCAGCGCGGCGTCGTCGACGTGGAAGCCGTCGACGATGATCCCGCAATAGACGCCCTGGTCGTCGATCGCCGCACCGACGACACCCGGCGCGCGGTGGACGAGCGGCGACATCGCGTTGAACAGATGCGTGACGCCGGTGATCCCCGCCGCGATCGCCGTGGCGGCAACGTCGTAGCTCGCGTCGCTATGTCCGATGCTGACGAGGACGCCGGCCGCGGTCAGTGCCGCGATCTGCGCGGTCGTGACGCGCTCGGGGGCGAGCGTCAGCATCACCTTGCCGCGGCGCGGGCACGTCAGCAGCGCGAGCAGCTCGTCGTCGAGATCCTGAAACCGCGTGGGATCGTGAATGCCCTTGCGCGCGGCGCTGATGACCGGGCCCTCGACATGAATTCCGACGAGACCCGGTACGCCCGCATCGATCGCTGCATCGACCGCATCGAGCGCGCGGGCGATGACGTCGGGGGTGTCGCTGATCAGCGTGACCATGAACGCGGTGGTGCCGAAGGGGGCGTGCGCGGCGCCGATCGCGGCGATGCCCTCGACCGTGGTGGCGTCGTTGAACAGCACGCCGCCGCCGCCATTGACCTGCGTATCGACGAATCCCGGCATGATCCAGCCGCCGTCGAGATCGACGGTTTCGGCGTTGGACGCGGGGTCGGAGTCGACGCCCGCCTCGATCCTGGCGATCCGGTCGCCCTCGATGCGCAGGGTCGCGTCGGTCAGGACGGCATCCGGTGTGACGATATGGCCGTTGCGAAACCGGAAAGTCGTCATAGCGTGCACGTGACCTTGGCAAGATGCGAAGGCGCGTCCGGGTTGAACCCGCGCGCCACGGAAAGGGCGTTGACCAGCTTGTAGAAGCTCTGGACCATGAGGATCGGCTCGATCGTCGGATGCGCGACGAGCGCGGGCAGGACGGAGTCGCCGTGACGGCCATCGAGGCGCGCGTCGGCGATCAACACGTGCGCACCGCGTCCCGCGAATTCCGCTGCGGCCTCGCGCACGCCGTCGCCGGCGGCGTCGGACGTGGCGAGCGCCAGCAGCGGGAAGCCGTCCTGGACAAGCTGCATCGGCCCGTGGCGCACCTCGGCGGAGCTGAACGATTCCGCATGCAGCGCGCAGGTCTCCTTCATCTTCAACGCCGCCTCGTTGGCGATGCCGAACCCGGGACCGCGCGCGATCACGAACAGGTTCGTCGCCGACTGCAGCGGCACGACCGCAGCCGACCAGTCGAGATCCCAGGCCCGCGCGAGATCCGCGGGCAGGGCGGCGACGGCGGTGCGCATCGCATCGTCATCGGACCATTCGGCGGTGATCGCAGCCAGTGCGGCAAGCGCGCAGATATAGGACTTGGTCGCTGCGACCGACCGCTCGGGCCCTGCCTTCAGGGCGATCAGCGTGTCGGCGGCTTCGGCGAGCGGCGAGCTTTCGTCGTTGACGAGCGCGACGACATGCGCACCCGCCTGTTTGTAGGCCGCCACGGTCGCCAGCAGATCCGGGCTGCGGCCGCTCTGCGAGATCGCGATGCACAGCGTGTTGGCGGCGCTGAGCTTTGCATCGTAGAGCGAGACAACCGAGGGGGCCGTCGCCGCAACGGGGACGCCGGTCTTCGTCCAGATCAGGTATTTGCCGTAGACCGCTGCATGGTCGGACGAACCGCGCGCGCAGGTGACGACGACCGCGGGGGGCGCCGCGCGCAGTCGCGCACCCAGCGCTTCGATTGTATCCGCATTGGCGGCGAGAAGGCGCGCGACCGCCTCGCTCGATTCGGCGGCCTCGCGGAACATCAGCGTCGCCTCGGTCGCGTTCGTCGACAGCGGGACGCCGCCGTCGGGCGTGCGCGGTGCGGGATCGGGAAGGGTCTCGGTCATGGCGGCTCGCTTCATGGGGTCGCGTGATGCGATTGCAGGGCGACGCGGACATGCGTCGCCACGCACTCTCGCCCTGCGTAAGTTATAGATTGGTATTGTTCAAGCGTTGGAATGTGCAAGGCGGGTAGCGAGGTCGCGGATCCGCCCGCGACTGGTCCGGCTGGTCTGCGTCGAGGCAAACCCGAACCGGACGAGGGCAGGGTCCTGGTCCTGATCACAGGGATGCCGGCACGAGGCGTGAACCTCGCCGACGCCGGTCGCAAGGATTGCGGGAAGCGTGTCGATCGACACGCCGCTCCCGACGAGGATGCCGATGCGGCCGGCGGCGCGGCGATGGAGCATCGCAATCGCGGCCACCCCGTCGATCGCCTTCGGCACCCCGCCCGAGGTGAGGACGCGATCGAACCCCAGCGCGACGGCGGTGTCGAGCGCCGCGCCGAGATCGGGAACGAGATCGAACGCGCGGTGAAGCGTCAGCGACAGGTCGCGCCCGCGTGCCTTGCCGAGCAGGCGGGCATGCGCGATCAGTTCAGCGAGCACCGCTGCGTCAAGCGTGCCATCGACGTTGGCCGCGCCGATCACGACGCCGGCGAGCCCCGCCTCGGCCGCGGTCGTGATGTCATCGGCGATCATCGCGGATTCGCGCGGTGTGTAAACGAAGCCCCCCTCGCGTGGACGGGACAGCAGATGAACGGGCAGCGCGGCCGACGCGGCGGCGCGGATGAGCGAGGCTGCCGGAGTCAGCCCGCCGACGGCCAATGCCGTGCAGAGTTCGATCCGATCCGCGCCCCCCGCAACGGCGGCGTCGACGCCATCGAGATCCTCGACGCATATCTCCAGCGTCCTGATGCGCGGCATGACTCGCGTCAGGCCTTGAACAGCGATGGCGCGGTCAGGACCATCGTGCGTCCGTTCGGATCGGTGACTGCATAGGTAAAGCCGGGCAGCAGGCAGAAGGCGCCGACGCGGCCCTTCGGGTCGAGGGCGAGGAAGCCGACCTGGACACCGCGGATCGCGTCGCCGCGCAGCTTGGCGATGTGCCGGACGACCTCTTCGCACGCTTTTTGCGGCGATGCGCCGGACCGCATCGACGCGACCACGCGGGCGGACCCCGCGACGCGCGTCACCTCTTCGCCCAGCCCGGTCGACGTCGCGCCACCGACTCCCGCCTCGACGTACAGGCCGGAACCCACCTGCGGCGAGTCGCCGACACGGCCACGCATCTTGAACGCCATGCCCGAGGTGGTGCAGGCGCCCGCGAGGCGTCCGCCGGTGGAGCGCATCAGCAGGCCGATCGTATCGTGATCGAGCGCGCCACCGGGTGTCCGGTCGACGCGGTTCTCGCTATTGGCTTCGGGTTTGTAGTGCGCGGTGGTGAGCCAGTCGCGCCATGCCTTTTCCGATTCCGGCGTCAGCAGGTTCTGTTTCGGAAAGCCCTGGTCCCGCGCGAAGCGAGTGGCGCCCTCGCCGACGAGGAAGGTGTGCGGGGTTCGCTCCATCACGCGGCGCGCGACCGAGATTGCGTGGATCGTGTCCTCGAGTGCCGCGACGGCGCCGACGCCGCCGGCATCGTCCATGATCACGGCATCGAGCGTGACGTGCCCGTCGCGGTCGGGATAACCGGAATAGCCGACGCTATGATTGGCGGGGTCGGCCTCCGGCACCATCGCGCCCGCCTCGACCGAGTCGATCAGCGACCCGCCGGCGCGAAGCCTGGCATAGGCGGCGGCGTTCGCCGCAGCGCCGAAATCCCACGTCGACACAATGAGCGCGCCGGCGCCGCCCGCCGATCCAGCCGCGAAGGCGTTCGCGCCGCTGGTCGCGGACGCGGTCAGAGGCAGTGCGATGCCAAGCCCGCCCAATACCGATCGTCTCGTCGTCATGCCTACCCCCACAACCTGCCCCTGTGTCCAAGCCTATCGACTTTCGAAGACAAGGACCAGAGGTATGGTACGTTTGTCACATGATCATAAAAATGTAATCGAGTGGTATTATCTAGGTATTGACTGGACAGTGTTTATGACCAAAACCCGTGAGCGGAGATGGATGCAGGCTAAAGCTGCATCCCTGTAAAAGGGGTTGAGTATGTTCCTACGTCATTCCGCATCGCGCATTGCGATTTCGGGCGCCTTGCTGATGGCAAGCGCTCCGGCTTTCGCGCAGGATGTCCCGGCGCAGGTCACGCCAGCACAGGCGGAGGCGACGACGCCCGCCGAAGCAAAGGTCGAAGCAGACGCCGACTCCGCGATCGCCACGCCTGACGCCGCCGCGACGCCGCAGCGTCCCGCGACCGGCGACGGCGACATCGTCGTGACCGGGTCGCGGATCCAGCGTCCCAACATGACGTCGGCGGCGCCGATCGCGTCGGTCACCGCGCAGGACATTCGCGCGCAGGCCGCGGTCAACGTCGAGGACGTACTCAACCGCCTGCCTCAGGTCGCGCCGGACAACCAGCAGACCTATGCCGATTCCGACGGTCGCCAGCGCATCAAGCTGCGCAGCCTCGGGTTCGAGCGGACGCTGGTCCTGATCGACGGCAAGCGCCTCGGCACGCAGAATGGCCAGGACGTCGGCATCATCCCGACGTCGCTGCTCGAGCGCGTCGACGTGCTGACGGGGGGCGCGTCCTCGGTCTATGGGTCGGACGCGGTCGCGGGCGTGGTCAACTTCATCCTCAAGAAGGATTTCGAGGGCCTGCAGCTCGATGCGAACTACAATTTCTACAACCACCTCAACAAGGATACGGTCGTGTCGCCGCTGGCGCGCGCGGCGGGGTTCCGCACCCCGCGCGGCCTGACCAATGACGGTGGCCGAGCCGACGTGACGCTGACCGGTGGCGTCAAGCTGTTCGACGGCGCATTGCGCGTGTCGGGCTTCGTCAACTATCGCGAGAGCGAGGCCGTATCGCTGTCGGATCGATCCAATTCGGGCTGTTACGTGACGCAGCTGACCGCGGACGGGCCGCTCTCATGCGGTCTGACCCCGAGCAGCTCGACGAGCGGTCTCGTCACGCCGCTCAGCGGCGTCAATGCGAACCAGCAATATGTGAACAATCCGGACGGCACCCGCAGCTTCGTGCCATTCGGCGCCGGCGCGGGCAACGCGTCCAACTATTTCAGCAACTATGCGTATCAGCGGCCGTCCGAGCGGATCAACGCAGGCGGCTTTGTCAGTCTCGACATCGCCCCGAATGCCGAGCTCTACGCGTCGGGCGTCTGGTTCCGCGACAAGTCGTTCAACAATTATCCTGGCCGGGCGAGCTACAGCGGCGAGGGGCAGCTGCAGGTCAACTGCAACAACCCGTTCCTGTCGGCGTCGCAGGCGACGACGATCTGCGGTGCGGCAGCGGGGACCACGGCGCTCGCACCGATCAGCCTGTCCTATCGCCTCGGCGAATTTAACGACGTGTCCGACACGTATATCAATACCGGCGTTCGCCTGAGCGGCGGCGTGCGCGGCAAGGTCGGCGACGCGTGGACCTATGACGTCGGCGGTGTCTATTCGCGGAATCATCAGGATTACACGCCGACGTTCGTCGATCCGACACGGCTGCAGAACGCGATAAACGTAGGCGGAACGCTCGCCAACCCGACCTGCGCGACAACGTCCGACCCGGCCTGCGTGCCGTTCGACGCGTTCAGCGCCGGCAATACCAACCCGGCGCTGCGCAATTACCTGTTTGCTACGGGCACGCAGACGGGCGTCGGCACACTGTATGACGTCGTGACATCGCTGACCGGCGATCTCGGCAAATACGGGATTAGGTCACCGCTGGCGGAACAGGGCGTGGCGATCGCGCTGGGCACCGAATACCGCAAGGACACGTTCAGCGGGTATGCCGACCCGAGCTTCCGGACGCGGTTCGGCGGCGCCGACCAGAACCTGAAGCAGGATGTCTGGGAAGCGAACATCGAGGTGCAGGCGCCGCTGATCGAGCACAAGCCGTTTGCCGAACTGTTGCAGGCCAATGGCGGCTATCGCGTGTCGAAGTACAGCAGCAACCCGGACTCGTTCAGCACCTGGAAGCTGGAGGGCCTTTATGCCCCGATCAGCGACCTGACCTTCCGCGCGTCGTTCAACAAGGCACAGCGCGCGCCGACGGTGTTCGAGATCCGGCAGGCGACCAATATCGAGTTCGCGACGGTCGGCACGAACGGCATCAACGACTTCTGCGCCCCGACCCCGATCGCGGATCCCGCCACCGGGGCGATCAGCTATGGCGCGCCGGTCGCCTCGCGTGAGGTCTGCCGTGCGACGGGTCTGACCGACGCGCTCTATGGCAGCACCACGTTGTTGTGCCCTGATGACCAGTGCACGGTGCGGTCGGGCGGTTTCACGTCCGCGCCAGAAACCGCGTACACACAGACCTATGGTTTGATCGTCAAGCCGCGGTTCATTCCGGGCCTGGTGTTCTCGGTCGATCGCTACCGGATCAAGATCAACGATTCACTTGGCTACAACCCGTTCAACTATTATACCGACGGGTGTCAGCGGTCGGGCGGCGACGACTTCTTCTGCCAGGGCATCGTCCGCAATCCCGGCACCGGCACGTTGTATTCGGATCCCGCCGGCAACCCGAGCACGGGCTTCATCCGGCAGGGCACGACCAACTTCTATCAGTCGATCGCGCGCGGCTGGGACTTCCAGGGCCAGTATACGCTCGACCTCGAGACCGCGGGCAAGATCGACATGAACTTCAACGGTTCGCTGACGACCTTTGCCGGTGGGCAGGATTCGCCGGTCCAGCCCAAGCGCAACTGCGCGGGCTATTATGCCAACGGGTGCGGCCAGCTGATCCCGAAATGGTCGCACGGCCTGCGCACGACCTACACGACGATGGACAAGGCGTTCAGCGCATCGTTCAACTGGCGCTATGTCGGGTCGCTGACGCATGCCGATAATTCGGGCGACGAAGCCATTGGCGGCACGCCCGAGCGCGAGCGCACGAGCTATTATCGTGTCGCACCGATCAGCTATTTCGACCTCGCGCTCAACTTCGCGATCGCCAAGCAGTTCTCGCTGCGCCTGATCGCGAACAACCTGCTCGACAAGACGCCGCCGATCGTACCCGATTCCTACAATATCAGCCTCGCGCGCAGCAACACGATCCCGCAGCGCTACGACGCGCTCGGCCGCAACCTGGCGATCGGCACGACGATCAAGTTCTGATCCTCATCCCCGACCTGAAGGGCTCGCCGAAAACGGCGGGCCCTTTTTTTGTGCGTGGTATATGCAGTCGAGTGCTTGCGGGGCACTGCGTCATGGGCTAGCGAAACCGCCGCTGCAGCGGGCTTCGAGCCCGACGCGGCGAGTGTGCGGGTGTGGTGGAATTGGTAGACGCGCTGGACTCAAAATCCTGTTCCGAAAGGAGTGCCGGTTCGACCCCGGCCACCCGCACCACTCGATGACCGGCCTGCCCAGCGGCGGCCGGTCTTTTCATATCAGCGAACCGGAAAGAGCTGCACGTCGGTCAGGCGCAGGCCGGCGCGCGTCCCGCGATCGGGTACCGGCCCGGAAACGTCGAACTCGATCGGTTGTGCATCGAGCGTGGCATCGACCCGCCACCCGCCGCCGCGTTGCCGGGCGGGGCCGACGAGGATCGGCAGCGTCCCCGGAGCGTCCGCCCCGAGCTCCGCCTGGTGAGGCCGGAAGTGCAGCTCGGCCGGGCCATCGGATATCCCGGCTGTCGACACGTCGAGCTGTCGTCCTGCGTAAGCCGCGCGTCCGCCCGCGATCGTCACGGGGATCTGGTTGGTCTCGCCGACGAAGGCGGAGACGAACGGCGTGGCGGGCGTGTCGTAGACCTCGCGCGGCGTGCCGATCTGTTCGATGAGCCCACGGTTCATGATGACGACGCGATCGGCGAGCTCGAGGGCCTCTTCCTGATCGTGCGTGACGAAGACCGAGGTGAGACCGAGCCGATCGTGTAGGTCGCGCAGCCAGCGGCGCAAATCCTTGCGCACCTTCGCATCGAGCGCACCGAACGGCTCGTCGAGCAGGAGCAGTTGCGGCTCGACCGCGAGCGCGCGGGCGAGGGCGACGCGCTGACGCTGGCCGCCCGACAGCTGCGCGGGATAGCGATGGCCGAGGTCGGGAAGCTGGATCAGGTCGAGCAGTTCGGCGACGCGCGCGCGGATGTCCGCCTTGGCGGGACGATCGCGGCGCGCGCGGACGGTGAGCCCGAACGCGATATTGTCCGCGACGGTCATGTGCCGGAACAGCGCATAATTCTGGAAGACGAAGCCGATACGGCGCTCGGCGGCCGGCGTATCGGTCATGTCGACGCCGTCGAAGAGGACGTGCCCGGCATCGGGGAAGTCGAGCCCCGCGATCATCCGCAGCAACGTCGTCTTGCCCGAGCCCGACGGACCCAGCAGCGCGAGGAATTCGCCCGGGCGTGCCTCCAGAGTGACGCCGTTGAGCGCGGCGAACGCGCCGAACCGTTTCGAAAGGGCGTCGATGACGATGCTCAATGCGCACTCCTTGCCTGGTGATAGCCGAAGCGCCACTCGAGCAGACTTTTCAGAACCAGCGTCACCAGCGCCAGCGACGCCAGCAGCGATGCGACCGCGAACGCGCCGACAAAATCATATTCGTTGTAGAGGATCTCGACATGCAGCGGCATCGTGTTCGTGAGACCGCGGATATGTCCCGAAACCACCGAGACCGCGCCGAATTCCCCCATGGCGCGCGCGTTGCACAGCAGCACGCCGTAGAGCAGCCCCCAGCGGATGTTGGGGAGCGTGACGTGCCAGAACGTTTGCCACCCGGACGCTCCGAGCGACACCGCCGCTTCCTCGTCGTCGCGCCCCTGCTCGGCCATCAGCGGGATGATCTCGCGCGCGACGAAGGGGAAGGTGACGAACACCGTGGCGAGCACGATGCCCGGGACCGCGAAGATGACCTTCCAGTTATGCGCGATCAGCCATGGGCCGAACCACCCTTGCGCGCCGAACATCAGCACGAAGATGAGACCCGCGACCACCGGTGACACGGAGAAGGGCAGGTCGATCAGCGAGATCAGCAGGCTCTTCCCGCGAAACTCGAACTTCGTGATCGCCCACGACGCGACGACGCCGAACACGCAGTTCAACGGGACCGAGATCGCCGCGACCAGAAGCGTCAGGCGAATTGCGGCACGCGCATCAGGCTCGGCGATCGCGTCGAGAAACATCGGCCAGCCCTTGGCGAACGCCTGGACGAAGACGACGACGAGCGGCAGCGCGAGGAACAGCGCGAGGAAGACCATGCCGATGCCGATCAGGACGCGCCGACCCAGGGGGCTTTCGGTTGCGGCGGCGCGGGTCATTTCGCGCTCCGCTTGGCACGCCATGCCTGGAGCATGTTAACGAGCAGCAGCATCGAGAAGGACGCGACCAGCATCACGCAGGCGATCGCGGTCGCGCCGGGATAATCGAACTGCTCGAGCTGCGTGACGATCAGCAACGGCGCGATCTCCGATTTGTAGGGCATGTTGCCGGCGATGAAGATCACCGAGCCATATTCGCCGACGCCGCGCGCGAACGCGAGTGCGAACCCGGTCAGCAGCGCGGGCGCGATCGCGGGAAGGATGACGCGGCTGAAGGTCTGCCAGCGGGTCGCGCCAAGCGTCGCCGCGGCTTCCTCGACGTCCGCGCCGAGGTCGGCGAGGACGGGCTGGACCGATCGGACGATGAACGGCAGACCGATGAAGATCAGCGCGACGACGACGCCGAGCGGCGTGTAGGCGACGCGGACGCCGAGTGGCGCGAGCATCGACCCAATCCAGCCATTCTCGGCGTAGAGCGAGACCAGCGCGATACCCGCGACTGCGGTTGGCAATGCGAACGGCAGGTCGACCGCCGCATCGACGAGCTTCTTGCCGGGAAATTCGTACCGCGCGAGGATCCAGGCGATCAGCAGCCCGAACACCGCGTTGACCATGGCAGCCAGGAACGCCGTGCCGAAGCTCAGGCGATAGGCCGAGAGCGCGCGCGGCGACAGGCCGACGGCGACGAACCCATCCCATCCAAGCCCCGCGGCGCGGAGGAAGATCGTCGACAGGGGAATCAGCACGATCAGGCACAGCCAGGCGACCGTCAGCCCCATGGTAAGACCAAATCCCGGTATCACCGAACTCCGCACCGACCGAAGCTTCCCGACAGAGGCGCGCTCAGCCATGAGATGCCTGCCTGCGGTCCATCGTCGGCGTCAGCGCTTCGGTCCCGAATAGATTCGGTCGAAGACGCCACCATCGTTGAAGAAGCGCGCCTGCGCAGTCTTCCATCCGCCGAAATCGCGGATCGTCTGCGTCTCGATCTTCGGGAAGACGTTGGCATAGCGCGCCATGACCGCGGGATCGCGCGGGCGGTAATAGTTCTTCGCGACGATGTCCTGACCCTCAGGCGTGTAGAGGAACTTCAGATAGGCGTCGGCGACCTTCTCGGTGCCGTGCGCCTTCGCGTTGGCATCGACCACGGCCACCGAGGGCTCCGCCAGCACCGAGATCGACGGGACGACGATGTCGAAATTGCCGGCGCCGAGTTCCTTTTCGGACAGGAAGGCCTCGTTCTCCCACGCAATCAGCACATCGCCCAGGCCGCGTTCGACAAACGTCGTCGTCGCTCCACGCGCGCCGGAGTCGAGCACGGGGACATGGCCGAACAGCTGCGTCACATAGGCCTGCGCCGCAGCGTCGGACCCGCCTGCCTTTCGCCCATAGGCCCAGGCGGCGAGAAAATTCCACCGTGCTCCGCCGCTTGTCTTGGGATTGGGGGTGATGACCTGAACACCCGGTTTCACGAGGTCCGCCCAATCGCGGATCCGTTTCGGGTTGCCCTTGCGAACGAGGAAGACGATCGTCGACGTATAGGGTGCGCTGTTGTCGGGGAGGCGGGCTTCCCAGTTGGCGGGGAGCAGCTTGGCACGTTCGGCGATCGCGTCGATATCATAGGCGAGCGCCAGCGTGACGACGTCGGCACCCAGCCCGTCGATCACCGCGCGCGACTGCTTGCCCGACCCGCCATGGCTCATGTTGAATTTGATGGTCTGGCCGGTGTCCTGCTTCCACTTTGCGGCGAATGCGGTGTTGACCGAGCGGTAGAGCTCGCGCGTGGGATCATAGCTGACGTTCAGCAGTTCGACCGTGCCATCCTTGCCAGTGCCGGAGGGAGACGAGCAGCCCGTGACGATCGCCGCGAGTGCAAGGCCGATATGCGTTCGGTTCAGTGTCATCCAGTCCTCCGCTTCCTCCAATCCCTATCGTGTCGATGGTCGTAAGGAATAGCCGCAAAGCTTGGCCGTGCAAAAGATTGGGTATCCGGTGACGTCTACATCTTGAGCGGAGCCGCATAGCCGGTGAGCTCGAGATAGCCGCTGCCGCCGCGTGTACGCACTGCGCCTTCCCAATAGACGGGCATCCCGCTGCGCCGTGCGTCGAGTTCCTGATCCGCAAACAGCGGCACGAGATCGAGCCGCCGCACGCCCTCTGGCAGGCGGACGCTGAGGCGTTGCGCGACCGGGTAGAGCGCGCCGGTCCGCGGCGAACGCCATTGCCGGATCGGATCGAAGCGGACATCGGCGGGCGTGAAACGGACGACGCGGCCGTCCCTGCGGCGAAGCGACCCGCCCGCCCAGATCTGTCGCCCGCCCGCGCCGCGAATACGGAACGCCATCAGCGCGCCGCCATCGTCGAGATTGAGCCCGGTCCAGTCCCAGCCCACCGCGCCCCCGCCGAGATAGTCGGACGACCATTCGCGGTCGAGCCATGCCTGTCCGGTGACCGGCTGGGCCTGGCCGTTGCGGGCCAGCCGGCCCGACACCGACAGATGCGGCACCGAGTAATAATAGCTGGCCTGTTCGGGACGGGGGCCCTTGCGGCTATAGCCGTCCTCGCCTTCGAGCAGCGGCGGCTGGCGCGGGGTCAGCGTGAGCGACAGCGCGAAATCGGCGGTCGTGACGCGCGTGACGAAACGACCGTCGGGCAGGCGGCGGATGCGCCAGTCGCGCAGGCTGACGTCGGTGTCGCCGATCCGGGCCTGCGCCAGCCCGAACCCCGCGCGCGCGGCGCGCTCGCCGTGAAGCAGATGGCCGATACGCGGGTCCGAAAGCGCGGCATGCGCGAACAGGATCTGTTTCGGCGCAAAGGCGCTGGGATTGGCCGGATCGGTGGCGGGCGTGGTCCGGAAGAAGGTGATCTGAAACCCGAGGTCGCGCTTGTCCGGGGTGGCAAGCCGGCCCGTGACGTACCACCATTCGGTGCGAAACTCGGGATGCGCGCCGTGTTCGCGGGGAAACGCGAAGCGCGCGCCCGGGCGGACGACCGCGGGTCCGGTCGAAGCCGGCGTCGCCGCCGTTAGCAGGAGCGCTGCGAATGCGAGCAGTCGGCGCATCACCAATCCTCCCTCACCATGCGGACCGCATCGGCGGCGATCGCGCGGCGCCCCGCGATCGTCGCGGTGCCTGCTGCGGCGACCACCAAGGCTGCCGCGACGCTCGCGACGATCCCCCAGGGAACGCGCGTCGCCATCGTCCAGTTGAACGATTGCGGGTTGATCACGTGGACGAGAACCTGCGCCATGATCCCGCCGAGGAGGATGCCGGCGATGCCGCCGACGAGCCCGAGCAGGCCACCCTCGCTTGCCAGCATCGCGACGATCTGGCGCTTCGAGACCCCGATATGCCGCAGCATCCCGAATTCGCGCGTGCGCGCGATCGTCTGCGCCGACATCGTCGCGGCGACGCCCGCAAGCCCGACGAGGATCGCTACGCCTTCGAGAAGATAGGTCACGGCGAAACTCCGGTCGAACAGCTCGAGCGCATAGCGGCGCAGCGTGGCGGGGCGGGCGATTGACACGCGGCTGCGCAGATCGCGTGGCGATCGTCGGACGAGCGCTTGCTGAACCGTCTGCGTTGCGGCGCCCCCCGCCAGCCTTATCGCGGCTTCGGTGCGCGTGCTGTCGCCGGTGGCGCGCGTATAGTCGGTGTCGCGGATGACGATCGCGCCCTGCTGCCGCGCATAGTCGCGCCAGATCCCGGCGACGGCATAGCGACCGGCGATCGGCAACGTCACCGCATCGCCGACGCGGAGGCCGTAGATGCGCGCGGCAGGCTCCGACAGCCAGACCGGCGTCCTGCCCTTGGGGACCGCGTCGGCGGCCTCGATCAGCACGAGCGACTGGTCGCCACCCGTCGCGACCGGGCGCGCGATCAGCGTCACCGGCGGGCGATCGGCGGCGAGCGTCAGCGGAATCTGTCTGCTGAACGCGATCGACGCGACGCCGGGCGTCGCCTGCAGGACCGCCTGCGCGGCCGGATCGAAGCCCGCGGCGCCATCGACGCGAAGGTAGAGATCGTCGGCGAGCACCTGTCCGAGCCATTCGTCGACCGCGCCGCGAAAGCTGGTGACCATCACCGCCATGGCTATCATCAGCGCGGTGCTCGCGACGATCCCGCACAGCGCGGTCGCGGCCTCGCCGGGGGCGCCGTGGAGGTGGCGAACCGCCAGATCGACGGGAACATGCCGGCCCGAGCGGCGCGCCAGGGGCCGCAAAAGCGTGCGCGCCAGCCAGGGCATTCCCGCAATTCCGCCGGCGAGGATCAGGGCCATGCTGGCGAACCCGAAGATCGGCAAGCCATTGATCGCGGGCAGGAGTGCCATCGCGGCGCCGGTCGCCAGCAGGATCGCGGCAGGGATCCAGGGCACGGCCGCGCGCGGGTCCATCACGTCGCCGGCATTGCGCAGTGCCGCTGCGGGCGCGGCACGTGCGGCGATCCGGGCGGGGAGGACGCTGCCCGCGACGGCAGCGAGCAACCCGAGCGCAAAGAACCCGGCCGCTGCGACCGGGGCAAAGGTCAGACGGACACGACCATCCGCGAAATAGCCCGCGCCCAGATCGCCGCCGAACCGCGTGAGCGCGGCATAGGCAAGCGCATAGCCCAGCATCAGGCCGAGGGTGGCGCCGATCGTTCCGATCGCGAGCCCTTCGAACGCGACGGTCGCGACGATACCGCTGCGTGGCAGCCCGAGCGTACGGATCAGCGCAAAGCTGCGCAGCCGTCGCGCGACCGACAGCGACTGCGCGGAAAAGACGAGGAAGCCGCCGGTCAGCAACGCGACGAGGGCCAGCATGTCGAGGTTGACGCGGTAGGCGCGCGACAAGGCATCGCTGCGGACGGCGTCGCTTGCGGCGGTGCCGATCACCGCGTCGCGCGGCAGGATCGCCGCGAGCGGGGTGGTGTCGGCACCTTCGGCCTGCGCGACGTCGATACGGTCGAGCCGGCCGATCCGCCCGAACCGCCACTGCGCGGTGGCGATGTCGACGACGCCGATCGCCTGGTCCTCGGCGACGCCGGGAAGGCGCCCGGCGATACGCAGCGACGTCGTCCGGCCATTCGCCGAGACCGTCACCGCCTGCCCGGGTTCGACGCGGAGGTTGCGCAGCGCCGCGGCGGACAGGAACAGCGCATCGCCGTCGAACGCCGCGTCGGAGCGGCGGTCGACGCCCGTGGGTACGATCCCGACCAGCGACGGCGTGATCTGTGCCGCGCGCAGAACGTCGAGACCAAGCAGCGTGAAGCCCGTCGTCCCGATGGTCGCGCGAAGGACGACGGCCGGGCTCGCGTCGACGACGCCGGGCGCGCGGGCGACGCGCGGGTAGAGGGCCTCGTCGAAGCCGAGCGGGCTCGTCGCGTTGACCTGCACGTCGGCGCGGCCGTTGACGGTACGCAGCGCACCCTCGAACGACGACAGCGCCGAGCCGTTGACGAGGTGGACCGCAAAGCCGAGCGCGACGCCGATCGCGATGGCGATGGCGGTGAGCGCCAGGCGTGCCGGATGCGCACGCCACTCGCCTACGACCAGCCAGACAAGCGCGAGCCGTGCGGACAGAACGCTCACTCCCGGCGTTCCAGCCCGGTCGCGGTCAACGTGAGGACGATGTCGGCAACTGCCGCCGCAGCTTCGGAATGCGTGACGATGATCGCCGCGACCTTGTCTTCGCGCACCGCCTGCGAAAAGAGATCGAGCACCTTCGCGGCGGTCTCGGGGTCGAGATTGCCGGTCGGTTCGTCGGCGAGGATCAGCGCGGGGCGGTGGACCAGCGCGCGGGCGATCGCGACCCGCTGCAACTCGCCACCGGACAGATCGCGCGCATAGCCTTCGCCGCGCGTCCCGAGACCCACGCGTTCGAGCATCGCCTGCGCGCGGGTGGCGATGGCGCGGCTATCCGATGAGACGAGCGCGAGCGGCAGCGCCACGTTCTGGCGAAGCGTTAGATAGGGAAGGACATGGAAAGCCTGGAAGACGAAGCCGATGCGGGTGGCGCGCAGATGCGTCAGCGCGGCCTCGTCCAGCGTACCGAGCGTCACGCCCTCGACCGCGACCTGCCCGGCATCCGCGGTATCGAGTCCGGCGAGGATGTTGAGCAGCGTCGATTTGCCAACGCCGCTCTCGCCGACGATCGCGATAAGCTCCCCGGGATTGGCGGTGAGATCGAGCGCGCGGAAGAGTTGGCGGCCACCGGGCACCGACTTTTCCAGCGCGGTGACGTCGAGGAGGGCGGGAGCTTGCATTGTCCGCTCATGCCACGGCGCGTCTCCGGGGGACAGCATGGCGGGGTTGCCCTGCGTTGCTTTGGGGGCGGGTTATCCGTGCGGGGAACGAGCGCAGTGGCGGCGGGCATCCCGACCCGCCTGCCGGTCTGGGATCCGCGCCGGAGCTTTCGCCCCGGCGTCGGTGTCAGGCCGCGAACTGGTTCATCGTATTGTGCACGCCGCCCGCCTTCAGCGCTGCCTCGCCGGCGAAATATTCCTTATGGTCGTCGCCAAGGTCGGAGCCCGACATGTTCTGATGCTTCACGCAGGCGATGCCCTCGCGGATTTCCTTGCGCTGGACGCCCTTCACATAACCGAGCATCCCGGCATCGCCGAAATACTCCCTGGCGAGATTGTCGGTCGACAGCGCAGCGGTGTGATAGGTCGGCAGCGTGATCAGGTGATGGAAGATGCCGGCACGCTTCGCCGAATCCGCCTGGAAGGTGCGGATGCGTTCGTCCGCCTCGTCGCCGAGCGCAGTGCCGTCATAGTCGACGCTCATCAGCCGTGCGCGGTCATAGCCAGAGACGTCGCGACCCGCTTCGCTCCACGCATCAAACACCTGCTGGCGGAAGTTCAGCGTCCAGTTGAAGCTCGGCGAGTTGTTGTAGACGAGCTTGGCATTGGGGACGACCTCGCGAATCCGGTCGACCATGCCCGCAATCTGTTCGATGTGCGGCTTCTCGGTCTCGATCCAGAGCAGGTCTGCGCCGTTCTGCAACGAGGCGATGCAATCCATCACGCAGCGATCCTCGCCGCTGCCTGCGCGGAACTGGAACAGGTTGGAGGGCAGGCGCTTCGGGCGGAGCAGCTTGCCGTCGCGATTGAGGATGACGTCGCCATTCTGCGCGGTCGCGGGATCGATCTCCTCGCAGTCGAGATAGGAGTTGTACTGATCGCCGAGATCACCGGGCGCCTTGCTGACGGCGATCTGCTTGGTGAGCCCGGCACCGAGCGAGTCGGTCCGCGTGACGATGATGCCGTCCTCGACGCCGAGTTCGAGGAACGCGTAGCGGCAGGCGCGAACCTTCGCGAGAAAGTCCTCATGCGGCACGGTGACCTTGCCGTCCTGATGTCCGCACTGCTTCTCGTCGCTGACCTGGTTCTCGATCTGGAGCGCGCAGGCGCCTGCCTCGATCATCTTGCGTGCGAGCAGGTATGTCGCCTCGGCGTTGCCGAAGCCCGCGTCGATATCGGCGATGACGGGGACGACGTGCGTCTGGTGATTCTCGACCGCGTTGAGCAGGCGCTTTTCCTCTATGGCGTTACCCGCGGCGCGCGCCGCGTCGATGTCGCGGAACAACATGCCGAGTTCGCGGGCATCGGCCTGGCGAAGGAAGGTGTAGAGCTCCTCGATCAAGGCGGGGACGCTCGTCTTTTCGTGCATCGACTGGTCCGGCAATGGGCCGAATTCGCTTCGCAGCGCGGCCACCATCCAGCCGGACAGATAGAGATAGCGGCGGTCGGTCGTGCCGAAATGCTTCTTGATGCTGATCATCTTCTGCTGCGCGATGAACCCGTGCCAGCACCCTAAGGACTGCGTGTAGTGCGCAGGGTCCGCGTCGTAGGCGGCCATATCGCTGCGCATGATCGCGGCCGTGTACCGCGCGATGTCGAGACCCGTGCGGAACCGGTTCTGCGCGCGCATCCGGGCGACGGATTCGGACGCGATCCCATCCCATGTCCCGTTCTGCGCGGCGATCAGGTGGTCGATATGCGTGATGTCGGTCTGGAAGGTCATGCTGCGTCCTCGTTCCGCGTTTGATGCGGCGGGAGTACACAGCATTACACGCGACCGCCCCGGTCAGCGCACCTCCGACAGCGTCGAGGTGTCACAGGCGTTCATGGCCGTCTGTCCGGTTGTCACGATCTTGACAAAACCGATCAGGCCGGGGCGGTCGTGCTCGCGGCCGGGATCTGGTGGCTCGGATTGTCAGAGGTCTGTTCGAGCAGCCCGTTGCGCTTCGCCACGATCGTGGGCACGAGCGCCTGGCCGGCGACGTTCACCGCGGTGCGGCCCATGTCGAGGATCGGGTCGATCGCGAGGAGGAGCCCCGCGCCTTCCAGCGGCAACCCGAGTGTCGACAGCGTCAGCGTCAGCATCACGACAGCGCCGGTCAGACCCGCGGTTGCGGCGGAGCCGAGGACGGACACGAGTATGATGAGGACATAATCGGCGGCGTGGAGCGGAATGCCGTAATATTGCGCGACGAAGATCGCGGACACGGCGGGATAGATCGCGGCACACCCATCCATCTTCGTCGTCGCCGCGAATGGTACGGCGAACGAGGAATAGCTTCGCGGTACGCCAAGCCCCCGCTCGACGACGTCTTCGGTGACCGGGAGCGTCGCGATCGAGGACCGCGATACGAAACCGAGCTGGATCGCCGGCCAGGCGGCGGCAAAGAAGCGCTTCGGGCTCAGGCCGTTGGCGATCAGCAATATGGGATAGACGACGAACAGGACCAGTGCGAGGCCGGCATAGACCGCGATGCTGAACGCCCCGAGCGCGGACAGCGACTGCCAGCCATAGCGGACGATCGCATTGCCGAGCAGCGCGCCGGTCCCGATCGGCGTAAGGCGGATGACCCAGCGCAGGATGCGGCGGAATAGCGCGAGCGCGGAGGCGTTAAAGGCGAGGAACGGTGCGCCGGCGTCGCCGATCCGGACCGCGGCAACACCGATCGTGATCGCGATGACGATGATCTGCAGGACATTGAACGACAGGGCGGTGCGCGCGGCGCCGTCCGCCAGCTTGGTCGACGCCTCCAGCCCGAGAATGTTCGCGGGCACGAGACCACGCAGGAAGTCGAGCCATGATCCAGCCGCCTTCGGCGCGACCGCGCTTGCGGCATTTACCCCGGCGGTGACGCCAGGCTGGATCAGCAGGCCGAGCGCGATGCCGATCGTGACAGCGATCAGCGCGGTGATCGCGAACCAGACAAGCGTGCTGATGACGAGGCGGCGGGCGTTGTCGAGATTGCGGAGGGCGGCGATCGAGGCGACGATCGCGGTGAAGACAAGCGGTACGACAAGCGTCTTCAGGAGCTGGACGAAGATCTCGCCGACGATGCGCAACGTCTCCGCAAGCCCCGAACCCTCGCCCAGATTGCGCGCGACAAACCCGAGCGCGAGCCCGCTGATCATGCCGATCAACACCTGCAATCCGAACGATCGCCGTAACGTATGCATTGCCATCATCCCGTCTAAACCCGACCGGGCTACAGGGGTTTCACGGTGATGTGCAACGAAGACGCTGTCCGTCGCGGGATAGCCGAGCTTGTCGTAATCAGCGGACGATGGGGAATTGCTCGCGGAACCGATCGACCAGCGTCTCGATGCGATCGATGTCTTCGGCGCTGCCCGACGGCGTGACCGACCAGTTGCAGTGCGGATGCGTGTCGATCGAATAGACGCGCACATCGCCCACCGCCATCCGCCACCGGCGGCGGTCGCCGAGATGGTCTCTGGTCAGTACCGTCACGAGGCGGTCGCGCAGTTCGCTTGCGGTCATCGGCGGGATCTGGAGCAGGGCATCGAGGCGTGCGATACCGCGTGGGGCGCGATGTGACACCCCAAAAGCGCGTTCAGGTCGGATCGCTTTCCTCGGAAATCGCGATCACCGGCAATGGGCTGCTCGCTGCCATGACCGCGCCGCCATGAGCGGTGCCGACATGGATGCGGACGCCCGATGCCAGTCGGAGACGAGGGGAGGGCATGGTCGAGGCGAGCGCCGACGCAGGCGGCGAGGGCGCCATGACCTCGGCATCCGGCGCCGTTCGACCACGGTGTACGGTGACGCTCGACTCGATCGCGCCGGTATAGCCGGACGCGACGGTGGTGGGGGCGAGCGCGGTCGCGGGTCCGGCGATAGGGTCGGGCTCGAGGCCCGCATAGCGCTGACGGAAGGTCAGCGCGCGTTCCATCGCGCCGCGCCAGCGATAGAAGACGTGCGCGCCGATCGCGCCGACCCGGCTGAGGCTCGGCGCCCACCAGGGCAGGATCGAGGCGGCGTGATACGAGGTCGATGCCCCGATCGGCGCGAAGACGCTCCCGTCAAAGGCGGCGCGCGCAATCGAAGCCGCGCGTGCCCAGGCGCTTTCGTCGCGGGGACGGTTCATCGAGCCGTCGCAGGTGAAGCTGAACTGGCAGCCGGTGCGGCGCGTCGACCCCTGATAGACGACGCCGCACACGCTGTGCGGGAAGGCGCGATCACGGACGCGGTTGAGCACGACCTGCGCGACCGCGCGCTGCCCGTCGGTGGATTCGGACCGCGCCTCGTAATAGACCGCGGCGGTCAGGCACGCGATCGCCCGCTGACGGTCGTTCTCGCTGCGGGCGGCGCCGGTGAACGCGGGGGCTGCGGCGGGCGTCAGCAACGCATCGGTCAGTCTGGCCGGGCTGGCGAAGGCGCGTTCGAGCGGCTCGACCGGTGCGTCGAGCGCGAGCCCGGCAAGCAATGTGCGGGCTTCGGCGGCGTCGCGGACGGGAACCGCGGCGACGTGGCCGGCCTGACGCAGCGCGGGCGGAACGCACGACGTGCTGGCGGCGATCGCCGTGAACCCCAGCAATGTTCTCTTGAGCATAAGGCGGATCGCGCGTCCTGACAGGAACCCCGCACGTACCGCCCGTATCTTAGATACTGGTTAACTCGCCGGCGCGGCGGCGACGAGGCTCAGCCCGACGGCCTCGGCAACCTTGATCCCGTCGACACCCGCCGAGAGGATGCCGCCCGCATAGCCGGCACCTTCGCCCGCGGGAAACAGCCCGATCGTGTTGAGGCTCTGAAAGTCGTCGCCGCGCGTGATGCGGACGGGGGACGAGGTGCGGGTCTCGACACCGGTGAGTACCGCGTCGGGGTGGTCATAGCCGGGAATGTCGCGGCCGAAGACGGGGAGCGCTTCGCGCATCGCGCTGACCGCAAAATCGGGCAGGCATTCGGCAAGGTCGGTGAGATGCACACCCGGGCGGTAGGACGGGATCACCGTCCCGAGCGCGGTCGATGGTCGGCCCGCGAGGAAATCGCCCAGCCGCTGTGCAGGGGCTTTGTAGTCGGAACCACCGGCGACATAGGCCCGCGACTCCCAGTGCCGCTGCAGTTCGATGCCGGCGAGCGGATTGCCGGGATAGTCGCGCGCGGGATCGATGCCGACGACGAGCCCCGAATTGGCGTTGCGTTCGTTGCGCGAATACTGGCTCATGCCGTTGGTCGCGACGCGACCGGGCTCCGACGTCGCGGCGACGACCGTGCCACCCGGGCACATGCAGAAGCTGTAGACCGTGCGGCCGTTCGAACAGTGATGCGAGAGGCTGTAGGCGGCGGCGCCGAGGTCGGGATGCCCTGCGCAGGGGCCGAACCGCGCCTGGTCGATCCAGGATTGCGGATGTTCGATGCGCACGCCAATCGAGAACGGCTTGGCCTCGAGATACACGCCACGATCGTGCAGCATGTGGAAGGTGTCGCGCGCGCTGTGCCCGACCGCGAGCACGACGTGATCCGCCTCGAGATACTCGCCGGTGTGAAGGTGGAGACCGCGAAGCCGGCGCGTACCGTCGTCGTCGACCGCGATGTCGAGGTCGTCGACGCGGTGTTCGAAGCGATATTCACCGCCAAGCGACTCGATCGTCTCGCGCATCGCCTCGACCATCGTCACCAACCGGAACGTGCCGATATGCGGATGCGCCTCGGTCAGGATCTCGGGCGGTGCGCCGGCCTTGACGAACTCGGTGATGACCTTGCGGCCGAGGTGGCGCGGATCCTTGATCTGGCTCCACAGCTTGCCGTCGGAGAATGTGCCCGCGCCGCCTTCGCCGAACTGGACGTTGGACTCGGGGTTGAGGACGCTGCGACGCCAGAGACCCCAGGTGTCCTTGGTGCGTTCGCGAACCAGCTTGCCGCGATCGAGGATGATCGGGCGGAACCCCATCTGCGCGAGGATGAGCCCGGCGAACAGGCCGCACGGACCGGTGCCGACGACGACCGGACGTCGTGCGGCCGGCGTCTCCGGCGCCTTGGCGACGTGACGATAGCCGGTGTCGGGGGTCGTGTTGACGTGGCGGTCCTTGCGAAACCGCGCGAGGATCGTCGCCTCGTTCTTCGCGGTGACGTCGATCGAATAGACGAGCTGGATGTCCATCTTGTCGCGCGCGTCGTGCGCGCGGCGGGCGACGGTATAGCGGATGAGTTCGCGCGGGGTGATCCGCAGTCGCTTGCAGACCGCTGCGGGGATCGCTTCGTCGGCGTGGTTGAGCGGAAGCTTGAGTTCGGTAATGCGCAGCATGGGGCCCTGTAACGCGGCGTTGCGGATTTCGCCATGTCGCGCGGTGCGCGTTCGCGACACGACCGCCTTGAGCGGTGGTTGGGGGGATTGTGGGACTCCGCCAGGGCTTGCCGTCGGGGGCCGGGTTCTGCACGGTGCTGTTAAGGGCCACCACAGGGATGTCGATCGATCAACAGCGCCGTCGTCATCGCCGCGATGCTTGCCTATGGGGCGGCGCTGTTCGGGATCGCGTGGGTGGTGGACCGGCGCGGGCTTTCGGTGCGGATGGCGCGGATCGCGTATCCGCTGTCGCTCGCGGTATATTGCAGCAGCTGGACGTTCTTCGGCGGGGTCGGCACGGCGGCGACGCAGGGCTGGGACTATCTGTCGATCTATCTTGGGCCCGCGCTGGTCTTCCTGCTCGCCCCCGGATTCCTCGCGAAGCTGGTCCGGCTGGCGCGCGACGAAGGCTCGAGTTCGATCGCGGACTTCATCTCCGCGCGCTACGGGCGCAACCGCGGCACCGCGGCGATCGTCGCGGGCACCGCGCTCGTCGCATCGATCCCGTATATCGCGCTGCAGCTGCGGTCGGTGACGCTGAGTTTCGGTGCGCTGATCGGGATCGGCGGATCGGCGCTGGTCGGGCCGCTCGTCGCGTTGCTGCTGGCGACGTTCGCGATCAGTTTCGGTGCGCGGCGCTACGAGGTCGCAGGCGGTAACGAGGGGGTCGTCGCGGCGATCGCGGCGGAATCGCTGATCAAGCTGCTGTGTTTCGTCGCGCTGGGCGGGTTTGCCTTGTGGCTGCTCGTCGGGCTTCCGCCGACCGCGACGGACGCCTCGCTGACGCAGTTCGCGGACGGATTTGCCCCCGGTGCGCTGACGCCCGACTTCTTCATCCGCACCTTGCTGTCGGCGTGCGCGATCATATGCCTGCCCCGCCAATTCTATGTCGGCATCCTCGAGGCGCGGAACCCCGGCGCGATCGCGCGCGCGCGCTGGCCGTTCATCGCGTACCTCGCGGTGATATCGGTGATGGTCCTGCCGCTCGCGCTCGCCGGAATGGCGATGCTGCCCGCAACGATACGCCCCGACCTGTATGTGCTCGCGATACCCTTGTCGCGCGACAGCGATCCGCTCGCGCTGATGGCGTTCATCGGTGGCTTCTCGGCGGCCACGGCGATGGTGGTAACCGAGACGATCGCGCTGTCGACAATGGCGACGAACGACCTGCTCGCGCCGCTGCTGCTGCGCCGGCAGACCGATGGCGGCGAGGGCGATCTCGGCCGTCGGCTGCTGCGCGTGCGGCGGATCATCATCGGCGCGATCGTCGGCGCGGCGTTGCTGTACGGCACGAGCATCGGCGACGAGCTGTCGCTCGCGTCGATCGGGCTGATCGCGTTTGCCGGTGTCGCGCAGTTCGCCCCCGCGCTGGTGGCGACGGTTTCCTGGGGTTTCGCCGATGCACGTGCGGCGCGCGGCGGGCTGATCGGCGGGGTGATCGTCTGGGCCTATTGCCTGCTGATGCCGTCGATCCGCTGGGGCTTCGGGGACAGCATCACGCGCGCGACGGGCGGGCTGCTCGATCCCGACGCATTGCTGCGGCTGTCGCTGGGATCGCCGCTGGTCAACGGGACCGCGTGGAGTCTCGGCGTCAACATCGCGCTGATGGCCGGGCTTCATCTCTACAGCGAGCGCCGTCGCGTGTTCGGCGGGCGGCATAGCGTGCTCGACCATGTGACGACGTTCGGCGAGCTCAAGGGCCTCGTCGCACGGTTCGTCGGTGATGCCGAAGCCGCCGAAGGACTCGACCTGTTGTCGCGCGATCCGCAATCGCCGATCGACGGGCGCGCCGCGCGGCTGGCGGAGCGGCTGATCGCCGGCGTGATCGGAGCGCCATCGGCGCGACTGATCGTGACGTCGAGCCTCGCCGGGTCCGCGATGGAAGTCGGCGACGTCGTCCGGCTGCTCGACCAGCGCGGGCGCAGTCTCCGATTCTCGCGGTCGCTGCTGTCGGCGACGCTCGAAACGATCGACCCGGGTGTGAGCGTGATCGATGCGAACCTGAGGCTGGTCGCGTGGAATCCGCGCTATGTCGAGATGTTCGACTATCCCGAGGGCTATGTGATCGCGGGCCGGCCGATCGCCGACCTGATCCGCTACAATGCGGAGCGCGGCGAATGCGGCCCGGGCGGAGTCGACGCGCATGTCTCGCGGCGGCTCGCGCACCTGATGCGGGGGTTGCCGCACAGCTTCGAGCGGCTGCGACCGTCGGGGCGCTGGATCAAGACGGTCGGCCGCGCGATGCCGGGGGGCGGGTATGTCCAGAGCTTTACCGACATCACCGCGGAAAAGGCGGCACAGGCGCAACTCGAGATGCGCGTCGAGGCGCGCACGCGCGATTTGGCGCGATCGAACACGATGCTGGACGAGGCGCGGATGCACGCCGAGACCGCGACGCGCGACAAGACGCGGTTCCTTGCCGCCGCGAGCCACGACCTCCTCCAGCCGTTGCACGCGGCCCGGCTCTTCTGCGCCGCGCTCGACGAGGGCAAGGCGCCGCACCAGGCGGATCTGGTCCGTGCGATCGATGGGGCGATCGGATCCGCCGACATCCTGCTGCGTGCGCTGCTCGACGTCTCGCGGCTCGATGCGGGGGGCGTTGTGCCCAAGATCGAACGGTTCGTGATCGGCGACCTGATCGACGAGCTCGCGGCGGAATTCAGGCCGCTGGCGGGTGAGCGCGGGCTGGCGCTGCACGCGCATCCCGGGGTGCAGGTGGTCGCCACCGACCGGTCGCTGCTGCGGTCGATCCTGCAGAATTTCCTGTCGAACGCCGTGCGCTACACGCCGTCGGGACGGATCTGGGTCGGTGCGCGGCGGCGCGGCGCGGACGTGCTGATTGAAGTACGCGACAGCGGCCCGGGGATCGCGGCGGGTGATCGCGACCGGATCTTCGCCGAGTTCGAACGCGTCGAAAGCAAGGGCAGTGCGGGCGGCGGGGTCGGGCTTGGGCTGGCGATCGTCCGGCGGATCGGGCAGTTGCTCAACCTGCCGATCGAATTGCGGTCGCGCCGGGGAAGCGGGTCGACCTTTGCGGTGCGCGTGCCCTCCGCGATGCGTGCGACTCTACCTGCGGCGGTACCGGTCGCGACGGTCGCGCGGACCCTGCCGCCGGGGCTGCGCGTCCTGTGCCTCGACAACGACGCTGCCACGCTTGTCGCGCTCGATGCGGCGCTCCGGTCGCGCAGGTGCGTGCCGTTGCTTGCCGCGACGATCGCCGAGGCGATGACATTGGCGGCGGACGAGGAGCCCGAGGTCGCGCTGATCGATTTTCACCTCGAGGCGGCCGAGGACGGGCTGGATGTCGCGGCACGGCTCGCAGCGATGAGCCCGGCGCCGGCGATCGCGCTGGTGACCGCCGACCGGCATGTCGGGGACGATCCGCGGAGCGCGGGGATCACAATCCTTGCCAAGCCCGTCGTACCGGCCGAGCTCTGGGGCTTTCTCGAACGCGCGTCGGCAGCGGCAGCCGCGGTCTGACGCGTTATTTCAGCGGTCCGCTCGAGAAGTCGATCTTGATGCGGACCCACGCGCCGACCATCGTCTTGCCGCCGACGCGGGGCGGACGCACGCGGAACTGCCACGCCGCCTGACGCATCGCGCGCGCAAGACCCGATCCCGGCGGGGATTCGCCGAGCGCACGACAATTCTCGACCTTGTAATTCTCGATCGTGCGGCAGGCGATCAGCGCCCAGCTCCCCGGCGGCGCGCCGTTGGGCAGATAGCCGGCGAGTTCGGCATGGCTGGGTTCGACATACCATTCGGCGTTGTAGAGCCGCTGGCCACCAGGGCCTTCGCCGGGACCGTAGGCGGAACCGCTGTCCTTGCCTGCGCCCGCGCCATCGGTGTCCGAGCCGCCGTCGCTGCGCTCGCTGGGCTGCGACTGGATTTTCGAGATGTCCGCCGAGTCGAACAACTCCATGCCGCCTGCGAGCATCTTGGGAAACGCCGGGGCAGGGGTGGTCGGGCGCGGATCGGACGCCGGGGCGGCAGCGGGGGGCTTGGGCGAGCGGGGCGACGCGCCGCCTGCGACGAGCTTGGCCTTTTCGACGATCGGCCGCTGCGGCGTTTCGGGGCGGTCCTCACGGTCGGGGAGCAAGCGGAACGTGCTGGGTGGCGGCGCGGGCTCGGGTTTGGTCACGTTTGGCGCGAGACGCAGCAACAGCAGGATGACGACGATGTGCGCGACGATCGCGAGCAGAAACGACCCTGCGCGCCGCCAGAGCGGGGGACGCGATCGGCTCGACGCGGACAGATAGGACGTCGAAGCCATCTGCGCTGTGCCTAGACGGCGCGGGACAGCGTCGCAAGACGTCGCGGCAGACGCGGGTCGATCGGTCTACGCAACGACGTCCGCCCGGCCGGGCTTACGCATCAGTCATCGAAATGGATGTCGAGCGCGCGCGCGGCAAGAACCGCCTGCGTCCGGTTCTGCACCTCGAGCTTGCGCAGGATCGCGGTCATGTGCCCCTTCACCGTCGCCTCCGAGATACCGAGATCGAACGCGACCTGTTTGTTGAGGCGACCCGCGCAGACCCCGAGCAGGACCTTCAATTCGGTCGGCGTCAACGTCGCGACGCGGCTCGACAGGTCGTCGGCGGGAAGCGCCCGGGGTATCGGATCGATCTCCCCGGCCAGCGCACGCGCGACCGCGTTTTCGAGCATGGCGAGATCGGCGGTCTTCGATACGAAACCGACCGCGCCATAGGCGCGCGCGCGGGGCGCTGCCTCATTCTCGTCGGCGGACGAGATCACGACGATCGGTGTCGCGGGCCGTTCGGCATGCAGCAGCGCGACCCCCGCAAATCCCTCCGAGCCCGGCATCCGCAGATCGAGCAGGATCAGGTCCAGCCGCCCGGCCGCGCGGGTCGCATCGATCGCCTCGCCGAGCTGTCCCGCCTCGATGACCGTCGCATCGGGCGCGGCGCGGCTGACCGCCAGCTTGAGTGCCTGGCGGAAGAGCGGGTGATCGTCGGCGATCAGGATCGTCCGACCACCGGGCGGGACGGCGGGATCGATCATGCGGGTTCGGCCAGCGCCTCCCTGCGCCCTTCGATCAGCGCGTCGACGACCGCCGGATCGGCGAGCGTCGAGGTGTCGCCGAGCTGGTCGAGCTGGTTCTCCGCGATCTTGCGCAGGATGCGGCGCATGATCTTGCCCGAGCGCGTCTTGGGCAAGGCGGGCGCGAACTGGAGGATGTCGGGCGTCGCGATCGGCCCGATCTCGCGGCGGACCCACTGGACGAGCTCCTTGCGTAGCGCCTCGCTCGTCTCGGCGTTGGCGTTCAGCGTGACATAGGCATAGATGCCCTGGCCCTTCACGTCGTGCGGCATCCCGACGACCGCGGCCTCGGCGACCTTGGCATGCGCGACGAGCGCGCTCTCGACCTCGGCAGTGCCCATGCGGTGGCCGCTGACGTTGATGACGTCGTCGACACGGCCGGTGATCCAGTAATAGCCGTCCTCGTCGCGGCGGCAGCCGTCACCGGTGAAATACTTGCCCGGATAGGTCGAGAAATAGGTCTGGAAGAAGCGCTCGTGGTCGTTCCACACGGTGCGCATCTGGCCGGGCCAGCTGTCGGCGATGACGAGGTTGCCCTCGACCGCGCCGTCGAGCACCTTGCCCTCCGCATCGACCAGTTCTGGGAGCACGCCGAACAGCGGCTTGGTCGCGCTGCCGGGCTTGAGTGCGGTCGCGCCGGGGAGGGGGCTGATCATGTGGCCGCCCGTCTCGGTCTGCCACCAGGTGTCGACGATCGGGCAGCGGCCGTCGCCGACGACGTTGTGATACCAGTTCCACGCTTCGGGATTGATCGGCTCGCCGACCGACCCGAGCAGGCGCAGCGACTTGCGGCTGGTGCGCGTCACCCAGTCGTCGCCCTCGCGCATCAGCGAACGCAACGCGGTCGGCGCGGTGTAGAGGATGTTGACCTGGTACTTGTCGACGATCTGCCAGAAGCGGCTGTGGTCGGGATAGTTGGGGACGCCCTCGAACATCACCGTCGTCGCGCCGTTCGCGAGCGCGCCGTAGAGCGAATAGGTGTGGCCGGTCACCCAGCCAACGTCCGCTGCGCACCAGAAGATCTCGCCGGGGCGGTAGTTGAAGACGTATTCGTGCGTCATCGACGCCCAGACCAGATAGCCGCCGCTGGTGTGGAGCACGCCCTTGGGCTGGCCGGTCGAGCCGCTGGTGTAGAGGATGAACAGCGGGTCCTCGGCGTTCATCGGCTCGGGCGCGCAGTCGGTCGACTGGGCGGCGATGCAATCATGATACCAGCAGTCGCGACCCTCGGTCATCACGACCTTGCCGCCCGTGCGGCGGACGACGATGACCGCCTCGACGCCAAGATCGCCGTGGTCGAGCGCGGCATCGACATTCGCCTTGAGCGGCACCGTCTTGCCACCGCGCAGGCCCTCGTCGGCGGTGATGACGACGCGGCTGTCGCAGTCGTGGATGCGGTTGCACAGGCTCTCGGGCGAGAAGCCGCCGAAGACGACCGAGTGGATCGCGCCGATCCGCGCGCAGGCGAGCATCGCGAACGCCGCCTCGGGGATCATCGGCAGGTAGATCGTGACGCGGTCGCCCTTCCTGACGCCGCGCGACTTCAGGCAGTTGGCGAGCTTCGACACTTCGTCGCGCAGTTCGGCGTAGCTGATCTTGCGCGACTCGTCGGGGTTGTCGCCTTCCCACAGGATCGCGGTCGCGTCGGGGCGGGCGTCGGCGTGGCGGTCGACGCAGTTGGCGGCGACGTTGAGCTGCCCATCCTCGAACCAGCGGATCCGGAAGTCGCTCTCGTCGAACGACGTGTCCTTGATCTTCGTCGGAGCGACGATCCAGTCGAGGCGTTTGGCCTCCTTCGCCCAGAAGGTGTCGGGATCGGTCGCGGCCTCCGCATACATCCGGTCATAGGCGGCGGCATCGATCAGGGCGTCCTTCGCCCATTCCGCGGGGACGGGATAGCTGGCCTCGGTCATCGAACTCTCCTTTTCCCGCCGTCGTAAACGGTTCCCCCGGTTCGATCACCCCCAACCAAAGTCAGGGATGCCCCCATGGCGGCGATCAGGCATTTCATCGAGGCCTGTATTCACGCGCCAGACCGGTGAGGCAGGTTGGAGGTACGGATGAGACGATCGGTATATACAGCGCTATTGGTTGGCACCGCACTTGTGGGTATCGCACCCAGCGCGGCGCATGCGCAGACAGCACGCGAGATCGAGCTCGAGACGCGTCTCAAGGCGCTCGAGGCTGCGGTCCAGGATCTGCGTGGCGAGCTGACCGCGGCGCGCACATCTGCTGCTACGCCGCCGCCGGTCACGTCGTCGACACCGCCGACCGCGCTTGCCGCGGCACCGGTGACGGCGCCGACCGCAAGACCGGGCGGTGCGACCGCGCCGACCGCGATTGCCGAGGCAAAACCGGCGTCGCCCGGTCCTGCGCCCACCGACGGGTTCAAGGTTGCGGGAACGACGGTCAAGCTCAACGGCTTCCTTAAGACTTGGGCATCGGTCAGCCGGTATAGCGGCGGCAACATTCCGCCCGAGTCGGTCGGCCGTGACTTCTATTTCCCGTCGATGATCCCGGTCGGTGGCCGCAACGAGGGCAACAGCGTCGAGGGCCATGCCAAGCAGACGCGGATCGTCATGGCGACCGAGACGCCCGTCGCGGGGCATAGCCTCAAGGGGCTGATCGAACTCGATTTCCAGGTCGTTCCAGGATCGCAGGGCAACCAGCGTGTCGTCAGCGGGTATAATCCGGGACTGCGCCGCGCGTTCTTCACGTTCGACAACTGGCTGTTCGGCCAGGAATGGACGACGTTCCAGTATATCGGCGCGCTACCCGAGACGACCGACTTTGTCGGCCCGTCCGAAGGGAGCGTGTTCGTGCGGCAGGCGCAGGTCCGCTACACGCGCAAGCTGAGCGATACGCTCACGCTCGCGGTTGCGGCGGAAAATCCGGAAACCGCCTCGACCGGTCTCGCCTCGGCGGCCATCGTCGAGAATGCCGACGACCGGCTTCCTGACGTCGCCGCACGGCTGAACTACAAGACGGGCTTCGGCGAATTCTCGCTGGCGGGCTTGGCGCGCAAGCTGACGATCGACACCGGCACGCTGAAAGACAGCGCGAACGGGTGGGGCGTGTCGTTTGCGGGCAAGGTTCCGCTCGATACCGCCGGGCGTTCGGACATCCGGTTCATGGTCACGCATGGCGATGGCATCGGGCGCTATGTCGGGCTCAATCTCGCGCCGGACGCGGTGTTCCTGCCCGTGCCGGGGGCTAGGCTGTACACGCCGAGCGTGACCGCGGGTTTTGCCGCGCTCAAGCTCGGCTGGACCGACAAGCTCCGCTCGACCTTTATCGGGAGCGTCCAGGGGATCGATTATCCGACCGGCGGCGAGCCGATCGGCGCGAGCGCCTCCGTGTGGAGCTCGTCCGCCAACCTGTTCTATTCGCCGATCAAGAACATCGATCTGGGGGTCGAATTCCGTCACGCCGAGCGCCGGCTGGTCGACGGGCAGGTCGGCAAGCTCGACCGCGGTGAGCTGGCCGCGCGCTACTCGTTCTAGACGGCGCTTATCACCGTCCCCCGGGCGGGGGAGACACCGCAATTTTCCCGAGCCGGCGACGATCGGCTGTTCCAACCACCATTCCATCTGAGAGGAAACCGCCATGGCGACTACAACAGGGGACGCTTCGCCCCTCGGGCATGTGAAGCAAAGCCAACCGCTGGTCATCATCGCCTCGTCGCTCGGGGCGGTGTTCGAATGGTATGACTTCTATCTCTACGGCCTGCTCGCGACGATCATCACCGCGCAGTTCTTCTCGGGCGTCAACGAGACGACCGGGTTCATCTTCGCGCTCGCGGCGTTCGCGGCCGGGTTCGCGGTACGCCCGTTCGGCGCGTTGGTGTTCGGGCGGATCGGCGATGTCGTCGGGCGGAAGAACACCTTCCTCGTCACGATGGCGATCATGGGGTTGTCGACGTTCCTCGTCGGCCTGCTCCCGAGCTATGCCTCGGTCGGCGTCGCCGCGCCGATCGCGCTGGTCGTGCTGCGGCTGTTGCAGGGCCTCGCGCTCGGCGGCGAATATGGCGGTGCCGCGACCTATGTCGCCGAGCATGCGCCCGACAAGAAGCGCGGCCTGTTCACCAGCTTCATCCAGACTACCGCATCGCTCGGGCTGTTCGCGGCGCTGTTGATGGTGATCGGTGTCCGGACGCTGGTCGGCGAAGAGGCGTTCGCGTCTTGGGGCTGGCGTATTCCGTTCATCGTCTCGATCGCGTTGCTCGCGGTATCGCTCTGGATCCGCATGCAGCTCGAAGAGAGCCCGGTGTTCCAGAAGATGAAGGACGAGGGCAAGACGTCGAAGGCCCCGCTGACCGAGGCATTCGGCCAGTGGAGCAACCTCAAGGTCGTGCTGATCGCGCTGTTCGGTGCGGTCGTCGGCCAGGGCGTCGTGTTCTACACCAGCCAGTTCTACGCGTTGTTCTTCCTCGAGAAGAACCTGCGTGTCGACGGGCCGACCACCAACATCCTGATCGCCATCGCGCTGCTGATCGCGACGCCCGCGTTCATCTTCTTCGGCTGGCTGTCGGACAAGATCGGGCGGAAGTGGATCATCCTGACCGGCTGCGCGCTTGCGGCGCTGACCTATATGCCGTTGTTCCATGCGCTGTCGAAGGCCGCCAATCCGGCGCTCTACGCGGCACAATCGGCGGCACCGGTGACCGTCGTCGCCAATCCGGACGAATGTTCGGTCCAGTTCGATCCGGTCGGCAAGAACAAGTTCGACAGCAGCTCGTGCGACATCGCCAAGTCGTATCTGGCGAAGGCGGGTATCTCGTACACCAACGTCGTCGCGCCAGCGGGGACGGTCGCGCAGATCCATATCGGTGATACGACGATCCCTGTCGTCAATCCCGCGGTCGTTACCGGTCCCGATCGTGCCGCCGCGATCAAGACGTTCGGTGGCGAGGTGAAGACCGCGCTGACATCGGTGGGCTATCCCGAAAAGGCCGACCCGGCACAGATCAACAAGCCGATGGTCGTTGCGATCCTCGTGCTGCTCGTCCTGTACGTGACGATGGTCTATGGTCCGATCGCCGCGCTGCTCGTCGAGCTGTTCCCGACGCGGATCCGCTACACGTCGATGTCGCTGCCCTACCATATCGGTAACGGCTGGTTCGGCGGGTTCCTGCCGACCGCGGCGTTCGCGATGGTCGCGGCAACCGGCGATATCTATTACGGGCTCTGGTACCCAATCGTAGCCTGTGCGGTGACCGCCGCCGTCGGCCTGGTGTTCCTCCCCGAGACGTTCCGCCGCTCGCTGCACGGCTGATCGTCCCGAAACCACGGCGACGGGGTGCGGTTCTGTGAACCGCACCCCGTTTGCGTTTGTCAGAACAGCCGCTTGAGCAGGCCGGCATTCGTCTTGCCCAGCTCGACGATCGAGTCGCCCCGGCCACTCATCACCGCCTTTGCCATGTAGAGCGTGAAGCCCTTCATCTGCTCCAGCGTGATCTTGGGCGGCATCGACAATTCGGTGCGCGCGGTGACCGCGTCGAGCAGGGCAGGGCCGGGATGCGACAGGACCTCGCGGACGCCCGCGTCGACTTCGCCAGGGTCGGTGACCCGGACGCCGTGGATACCGATCGCGCGTGCCATCGCCGCGAAGTCGGGATTGTCGAGCGCGACGCCGGTTTCGATCAGTCCTGCCGCCTTCATCTCCATCTCGACGAACCCGAGCGTGCCGTTGTTGAAGACGATGATCTTCACGGGCAGCCCGAGCTGGCGGACGGTCAGCAACTCGCCCATCAGCATCGCGAGCCCGCCGTCACCCGACAGGCTGACGACCTGACGGCCGGGGAAGGCGGCCTGCGCGCCGATCGCCTGCGGCAGCGCATTGGCCATCGATCCATGATTGAACGACCCGATCAGCCGACGGCGGCCGTTCATCGCGAGATAGCGCGCTGCCCATACCGTCGGCGTCCCGACGTCGCAGGTGAACACCGCGTCGTCGCTCGCCTGCTCGCTAACGAGCCGCGCGACATGTTGCGGGTGGATCACCCCGCTGCCCGGCGTGCCGTTCGCCAGGTCGTCGAGACCCTTGCGCGCTTCGGCATAGTTGGCCCGCGATTCCTTCAGGAAGGCGTCGTCCCGATTGCGCGTGACGAGCGGCAGCAGATGGTCGATCGTCGCGCCGACGTCGCCGACCACCCCGAGATCGATCGCGGTTCGGAGACCGAGCGACTCGGGGCGCAGGTCGACCTGCACGACCTTGGCCTGTTCGGGATAGAATTGGCGATACGGAAAGTCGGTGCCGAGCATCAACAGCGTATCGCAGCCCATCATCGCATCATAGCCCGAGGAGAAGCCGATCAGCCCGGTCATCCCGACGTCGTAGGGGTTGTCGTATTCGATGAACTCCTTGCCGCCGAGCGCATGGACGACGGGCGCCTGCAATGCCGCTGCCAGCGCGACGAGCTGGGCATGCGCGGTACGGCAGCCGCGCCCTGCGAGGATCGTCACGCGGCCCGCGTCGTTGAGCATTGCCGCGAGTTCCGCCAGCGTCCCGGCATCGGGGACGATTTTGGCGGGCTCGGGCAGCAGCGCCGTCGCCGAGCGTGCGATCTGCCCCGTGGTGGTGCGCAAGGCGACGTCGCCCGGCATCGCGACGACCGACACGCCGCGCCGTCCGACCGCCGCACGGATCGCGGTGTCCAGCGTGCGCGGCATCTGGTCCGCATCGGCGATCGTCTCGCAGTACACGCTGCATTCGCGGAACAGCGCTTCGGGGCGTGTCTCCTGGAAATAGTTCGAGCCGACTTCGCCGCTCGGCACCTGCGCGGCGATGGCGAGAACCGGGACGCGCGTCCGGTGACAGTCGTACAGCCCGTTGATCAGGTGCATGTTGCCGGGGCCGCAGGAACCCGCACAGACCGCGAGCTTGCCGGTCAACTGCGCCTCCGCGCCGGCCGCGAAGGCGGCGGCCTCCTCGTTGCGAACATGGATCCATTCGATCTTGCCGCGTTTCCGCAGGCTGTCGGTCAGCCCGTTGAGGCTGTCGCCGACGACGCCGTAGATGCGCTCGACGCCCGCGAGGTGCAGGGTATCCGCGAACAGGTCCGCGATCGTGGTCTTCGACATCAGGAAACTCCGGGCTCGGTGAGCGGGGCGGCCGGGCGCGTTGGCCGGGCACGATGAGCATCGAAAACGCGCCTGGCGCCGCTTTGGTTGACCAAGGCGCGGGGTTTTTATCAACTGGCGGCCGCGGTGGCGCGCGCAGGGCCGGATCGACGCGAACCCACTGACTTCGCGCCGTCACCGGATTGTTGCAAAAAGGTAACGATTCTTTCGATCGCGCGAACATTCGACGCCATCCGACGATTTGCCGCGTGAATCTGTTGCATCGCACAAAACAAGATACGAGCATGTACCCCTGACATCGAATCTGGTCGATGCAGGGCAAGCGAAAGGTTTCGATCGGCAGTGCAGTAACGCGTGGGCAGACGGCGTAAATCGTCGATGGATTGGGAGAAGTATCCGAAAGGCGCTCATCATGTGGGGGTAGCCTAATGAAGATAGTTCATAGCATTTCACGCAGTGCACTTGTGATAGCCATGGTCGCCGGGGGGCATGCCGCGGCATTCGGGCAAGACATCGCCCAGACCATCGCCTCAGCCGATACGCAACCAACCGGACAGATTCCCGACGACATCATCGTGACGGGCACCCGCGCGACCGGGATTACGGCCGCCGAAAGCGCGGCGCCGATCAAGGTTCTCGATGCGGATATCATGAGCCATGTCGGCCAACCCAATCTCAATCAGGTCCTGGCGCAACTCGTCCCGTCGTTCACCGCGCAGGCATTTGGCGGCGATACCGCCAATCTGACGCTGTCGGCGCGGTTGCGGGGTCTCAGCCCCAACCACACGCTGGTCCTCATCAACGGCAAGCGGCGGCACGGGACGGCCAATCTCGCGGTGCTGGGCGGGCCGTATCAGGGCGCGGCGACCGCCGACCTCGATCTCATCTCGCCGTCATCGATCAAGCGGATCGAAGTCCTCGAGGACGGTGCGGCGGCCCAATATGGTTCGGACGCGATTGCGGGCGTCATCAACATCATCCTGAAGGACGACGATGCGGGCGGCGACGGGTATGCGACCCTGGGCGAGAACTACCAGACGGGTGGCCGAACCTATGCGGGAACGCTGCATCTGGGGACCAAGATCGGCGAGGACGGGTTCTTCAACATCACCGCGTTCCACCGCTATCACGACTTCACGCAGGTCGGCGGAATCGATCGGCGGGTCACCGATATCAACGGCAACCTGCTAACGGGAACGACGTCGCCCTCGCTAACGCCGCTTCAGCAACGGCTCTATGCCAACATTCCAAACTTCCCTTACGTCAACCGGATCAACGGGGATGCGCAATCGCGGCTGACCAACCTGCAATACAACACCGTGTATGATTTCGGGGACGCCGAGGTCTACAGCTTCGGGACCTATTCCAAGCGTATCGCGAGCGCATACGAGAATCTTCGCGTGCCGACGCGCGTGTCGCGCACGGTGGATGGTGTGACGACCTATTTCGATCCCGAAGGCGACAACCCGGTCAACGGCTTCTCGCCGCGCGAGAAGATCCGTGAGGACGACATGGCGTTCACCGGCGGCGTCCGCGGGCTTGTCAGCGGCTTCCACTACGATCTGTCGACGACGTTCGGCCAGGACAAGAACCTGATCTACACCGTCGATTCGGCGAATGCCTCGCTCTACGCGGATACCGGATTCACCCCGACGAGCTTCTATAACGGATTCTTCAAATCGACCGAATTCACCGCCAATGCCGATTTCACGCGCGAGATCGAGGCGGGGATGGCAGCGCCGCTGAACCTGGCCTTTGGCGGCGAGTATCGCAAGAATGTGTACGAGATCGGATCGGGCGATCCGGGATCGATCTACAAGGAAGGCGGGCAGTCCTATCCGGGGTTCCGGCCTTCGGATGCCGGGGTCAACGGGCGCAACAGCCAGGCCGCGTATGTCGACGTCGCGATGATGCCGGTCGCAGGGCTCAAGCTCGATATCGCCGGACGATACGAGCATTATTCGGATTTCGGCAGCAAGTTCATCTACAAGGGGACGACACGCTACGACTTCTCGGACGCGTTTGCACTGCGCGGGACGTTCTCGACCGGGTTCCGCGCGCCGACTCTGGCGGAGTCGTTCTATTCCGCGACGAACGTCTCGCCGACGTCTGCATTCGTCCAGTTGCCGGCGAACTCCGCAGCGGCGAAGCTGCTGGGGTTCGCCAATCTGAAACCCGAAAAGTCGACCAATTACAGCATCGGCACGGTCATTCGGCCCGCTGAGCGGCTGACGATCACGCTCGACGCGTATCAGGTCAAGATCCGCGATCGCATTCTGGGGACGGGGTCGATCTATGGCAGCGGCGGTGCGAACAACTTTCCGATCGTGACCGAGGCGATCCGCGCGAATGGCAACGTGCTGGACCCGACCGTCAACCAGACGGGGATCAACATCTTCACCAACGGCGCCGACACACGCACGCGCGGCGTCGACCTGGTGGTCAGCTATGTCACCGACTTTGCCGATTACGGGAAGGTCAACTGGACGCTGTCGGGCAATTATAACGAGACCAAGGCGCTCAACCTGAATGCCGCCCCGACGACGCTGGGCAACATCCCGTTGTTCGATCTCGAAGCGCAGAGCTATCTCGAGACCGCATCGCCCAAGACCAAGGTGATCGGCTCCATATTCTATGCGCTGGACAAGTTCGGCGCCACCTTGCGCGGTACGCTGTACGGCAAGACGACTGCGTATCTCAGCCCCGACGGCGGCTCCTATTACAAGCAGACGATCGGCACCGCGTTCATCGGCGATGTCGAGCTGAATTACGATCTGACCCGCGACCTGAAGCTCTCGGTCGGGGCGAACAACGTGTTCAACAAGCGACCGCCCAATGTCGGGCTCGTGCCGGGGTCGACCAATTCGACGGTCAATGACGGCAACGTCCTCGACGCACCGCTGACGTTCAGCCCGTACGGGATCAACGGCGGCTATTATTACGCGCGCTTCAACATCACCTTCTGACGAGATCGGGCGCGGTATCAGCCGGTACCGCGCCCGAACCTTCGGACGGCCTGCGCGGGGTCAGGCGGGGACCATCACGGACAGGATGTCGCCGACATCGGCGGTTGCGAATGCGGTATATTCGTCGCCGATCGCATAGGGGAGAAGGATCCGCCGCCCGTTGAGCAGCCCGCCGCAGCTGTAGGTGACGTTCGGCACATAGCCGCCCCGTTGCTCGGCGCTGGGGAAGAGCAGCGGCGACGGCGTCCGTGCGAGGACGCGGGCAGGGTCGTCCTTGTCGAGCAGGCACGCGCCGATGCAATAGCCGCGCACCATGCCGACGCCGTGCGTGAAGACGAGCCAGCCCTCGTCGATCTCGATCGGCGATCCGCAATTGCCGAGCTGGACGAATTCCCATGGGTATTTGGGCGCCATGATCGGCGTCCCCGTCTCCCAGGTATAGAGATCGTCCGAACGGTTGAGCCAGATGTTCTCGCTGTCCTGACGGCCGAGCATGACGAACTGGCCGTTAATCCGCCGGGGGAAGAGCGCCATGCCCTTATAGCCCGTCATCGCCCCCGCAAGCGGACGCATCTCGAAGGTGCGCATGTCGACGCCGCGGATCATCTCCTGACGAGCGACCTTGCCGTCGAACGCGGTATAGGTGCCGATCAGGCTCTGGACCCCGTCATGGTCAGTGAAATTGACCAGCCGGAGATCCTCGACGCCCTGGCGCTGGCTAGGAAGGACCGGGAAGATCACCGTTTCGGACGGTTCGCGACTGTCGTCGCAGACGAGACGCACCCAGCCATCGTGGTTGCGTTCGATCCGCGGCGGGACGCCGTGCGGGCTAGCCGGATGGATCGTCAGGCCGCCGTCCGACGCCCATTCACCCGTCCGGAACGTCACGGACGAGATATGCCCCTCACCGATGCCGCGAAGCGACAGCGCAAAGCGGACAGCATCGGGCTGCGATGGTGGCTCGTCCTCGATCCGGACGATGCTCGGATTGAAGAGCGCGGCGGATTCGAACGCATATTCTTGGCTGAAATAGGCACCGAGCAGGAATTGTTCGTCCGGGTCGCAGACAAGGTCGCCGAGTTCGGGTCGCATCTCCTCGAACCGGCGGCGGAAGACGCTTTCGGCGTCGCGGTGGCGCTCGCGCATCGGTGTCGAGACGAGTTCGATCATGCGCGCACGCATGTCCGCGTTCAGGTCGAGCACGCGCCTGGCGACCGCCATCGCCCGGGTCGGGCGGTCGGCCTTGAACGCGTCCGGATAGGCGAAGCTGAACGGGCGGATGACGGTTCGTGACGGATCGGGTTTGAGTTCCACGTCGAGCGTGGTGAAGACGTCGGCAGCGAGCATCGGGGACCCTTTTTTTCGTCGGCGGCGCGAAGGGCGCCGCGGTGCCTAGTTCTGAGCGATGCAGTGGCGCTTTATATCCCGCGCACGTCAATCTTCCGCCGGTTTGTTCTGGAACGCCTGCACAAACCCGGAAAAAACTTTGCTATTGATAACCAGTCGCAGCATCGTCTAATGCCGCTTCATGGACGCAGCAGCCCATCGGGACCCGGCGAACGGGCGCAGCGGAACGCCTGCGCGGCGGCGGATCCGGCCTGTCGTGCTGACGACCGCGGCGCGGTCGATGACGGCGCTGTTCGGCGGGTATGCGTTGGCGTCCGCGGTGGCGACACTGATCGCGCGGCTGCTGCCGGTCGACAGGGCAGACGCGACCGCCTGGGGCATGAACCTGTCGTTTCTCGCTTTTGCCGGCATTGCCTTATGGTGTTTTCACGAGCCGCGCGTCGCGCGCGTGATGCTGCTCGTCTGGGGCGGGACCGCGGCGCTTGTCCTCGCCCTCTACTTGCTCGGAATGCGCCCGTGACGAAGCCCGTCACCGTGCGGCAAAGCATGGCGTGGATTCACGGCTGGCTGGGGCTGCTGGCGGGCTGGCTGTTGTTCGCGATGTTCTTGACGGGCACCGCGAGCTATTTCCGGCCCGAGATCACGCAGTGGATGCAACCCGAGTTCCGCGCGAAGCAGGTGGGTGCGGCGCAGGCTGCGCAGACCGCGATGGACCATATGCAGACCGTCGGTGCCGACGACGTCCAGTGGTTCATCTATCTGCCCGACGCCCGTACCGCGGTGACGCGTATCTTCGAACAGCCCAGCGCGACGGCGAAGGGGCCGCGACCCGCTGAAATCGTTCTCGATCCCGCGACCGGCACGCCGCTTGCGGCACGCGAGACGCGCGGTGGCGAGCATTTCTACCGGTTCCATTTCCAGCTTCAGCTGCCGCATCCATGGGGGCGCTGGCTCGCGGGGCTGTGCGCGATGTTCATGCTGGCGGCGATCCTATCGGGGGTCATCACGCACAAGCGGATCTTCGCCGATTTCTTCACGCTGCGCTGGAACAAGGGCCAGCGCAGCTGGCTCGACGCGCACAATGTCTCCGCCGTGCTTGCGCTCCCCTATCACGCGATGATCACCTATACCGGGCTGATCACGCTGGTTGCGATGTACATGCCGTGGCCGGTGATGGCGACGTACAGGACGCCGCTCGACTTCGGCGCGGTCGCGTTCGGGATCCCGGCGGACCGGGCGGCGACCGGCGTGGCCGCGCCGCTGCTGCCGATCGGCCCCATGGTGGCCGGTGCCGAGACGGTGTTCAGCGCACCGGCAACGCGGGTGGTGGTCCGCAATCCGAACGACAGCGCATCGACGGTCACAGTCTATCGGCATCCCAGCGCATCGCTCAACGCGCGCGGGCCCTCGGTGACCTTTTCGGGCAGCTCGGGGCGCGAACTCGAACGCTCGAGCGATGTGGGGCCGGCACTGAACACGGCGGGCGTGATGCTGGGGCTTCACGTCGCGCAATATGCCGGCACCGGCCTGCGCTGGGCCTACTTCCTGCTCGGCCTGACGGGGGCGGTGATGGTCGGGACGGGGTTGCTGCTGTGGACGACGAAGCGTCGCAAGCCGGGCGCGGTGCCGTTCTTCGGGCTTCGTCTGGTCGAGCGGCTCAACATCGCCGTCATCGCCGGGTTGCCGATCGGGATGGCGGGGTATCTGCTGGCGAACCGGCTGGTCCCGGCGAACGCGGTCGGGCGCGCCGACATCGAAGTGGCAACGATGTTCTGGCTATGGGGCGGCGTCGCGATCGCGCAGCTTGCCCGTTCGCCCCAGCGCGCCTGGATCGAGGGCTTCGCGCTGGCGGCGGCGGCGTTCGCCGCGATCCCGCTGGTCAATGCAGCGACAACCGACCGCGGGCTCGCGGCGTCGCTGGCGTCGGGCGACCTGCTGTTCGCCGGGTTCGACGGCGCGATGCTCGCGACCGCGGCGCTGTTCGGGGTCGCAGCATGGATCGTCGCGAAAAAGCCGGAGGCGAAGCACCGCCGCCCGTCGCACGGGCAATCACGAGGAGTATCGCATGCTTGAAACGGTGATCATCACGGCGGTCGGCTGGATGCTGCTCGCGGCGTCTGCATTTCGCTTCAGACGGGATCTCGCAATCACGAACCCTTCGACGGTTCGCGCGCTCCGCATCGCGGCGGGTGCCGTGCTGGCGGTCGCGCTGATGCGCTGCGGCGCACCGGTCACCGGGGAGCGGATCGTCCGCTTCCTCGGCGGGAGTTCGCTCTCGGCGGTGGTCATGGTCATGACACTGTCGATCGCGCCGATGACCGCGCTTCGACCGGTCGCGGTCCTGCTCGCCCTGGCGCGCTCGATGCGGCAGTCGCGGAACAGCGCACACGCCGTGCCAGTCCGGACCGCATCGTTTCGATAGGACCGGGAACGGGCAATCGATCGACGCGTGTGCCCGCGCTCGTCCGGTTCGCCTCATCCCGACGGTGCTTGGCGGCGATCACGCGCGCTGATACATGACGGGGAATGTTGGCTTTTCTGGATTTCGAAGCGTCGTCTCTCGGCAAGACGAGCTATCCGATCGAGGTCGCCTGGGTTTTCGAGGACGGGACGTCCGAAACGTATCTCATAGCGCCGGCGCCCGCGTGGACCGACTGGGATCCCGCTGCGGAGGCGATCCACCATATCGATCGCGCGATGCTGGTGGGCGAGGGAACGCCGGCGCAGCAAGTCGCTGATCGCATGGTCGCGGTGCTTGCCGGCCACAGCCTCCATGCCAGCGCGCCCTCCTGGGACGGCAAGTGGCTGAACGTCCTGTTCCGCGCGACGGGATATCCCAAACACACGCTTCGGCTTCGCGATACCGACGAGGCACTCGCGGACGTCGCGCGGAGCATCCTGCGCGAGGTGGTTCCCGCAGCGGCGCTGGACGCCGAGGTCGAGACGGTGATGGTCCTCGTCGATGTCCGCGCAGCCGGCGCGCCGGCACACCGGGCGCTGCCCGATGCGCGTGCCGAACAGGCGCTGTGGGCGGCGGTGCGCGACGCGGCGCGCGCTCGGCGGGATAAGATCACCCCGCGCGAGCGCTGAGCCGCCTCATTTGACGACCGGAAGGTCGATATAGGACGCATTGCCGGCGTCGTGCACCACGACGTTGTGCGCGACGATCCCCTTGCTCTCGCTCTCGTTCGGACCGCCGGTGTTGAGGTTGCGGACGAATTTTGGGAAGTTCGAGGATGTCACCTCGACGCGGATGCGGTGGCCCTTTTCGAAGCGGTTGCTGGTGGTCATCGGGGTGGGCTTCAGCGTGTAGACCGTGCCGGGCTGCATCGGCGCCGGGGAGGCATAGCCGTCGCGGTAACGGGCGCGGACGATCGTGTCGCCGAGGATATAGGCGGTGCCATCGGGGGCGACGTCGACGAGCTTGACCGCGAAATCGGTGTCCTTCGCGTCGGACGATATTTTCAGGACGGAATCGACGAACCCCGACACCTCCATGGGTTCGGTGAGCGCGTCGGTCGTGTAGACGAGCACATCGTCGCGCGCCTCGATCACGCGCTGGTCGAACGCGCCCGCAGTGACGATACCCCCGTTGCAGCAATCGCCGCCGCCGATCGTCTGGACGGGGTTCATCGGATCATAGGTGAAGCGATCCGCGGGCTCGCCGCTTGCCGGAGCGGTCATGAGCAGCCGCCCGTCGCCGCTGAGCCCGTTCGCGCGACCGCCGCTGCGCAGATACATCCGGACCATCCGCGCGGCCTTGGGCGGCCATGCCGCGTCCGATTGCCACGCGTTCAGGCCCATCGTGTAATAGCGGACGTGCGGCGTGGTGTTCGGGAACGCCTTCACATCGCTTTTCAGGAACCGATCGAAAAACGCGAAGATCTCGGCATCGGTATCGAAGCTGGGGTTGCCGAGCGCGCGATCGCCGGACACGAAACCCGGTTTGAGCGCGCCGAACGCACAGTGATTGTTCGGGCCGATCACGGCATATTGGTTCGCGCTTGCCTCGCGGTCGGTGTTCGCGGCGCGGGCATGGTTGAACAGTTCCATGTTGGGGCCGATCGACACATCGTACCAGCTGTTGAACCACAGCGCCGGAACGCCCCAGCCCATCCCCTCGTGATAGAGTCCGCCCTGAGTCCAGCCGGGATCGGCGGGCGTACGCGTGATGAACTGTTCGAACGTCGCGGGTGGTTCGCCGAGGTCGGAAAGCATCGTGGCGACGGGAAGATGCTTGATCTGCTGCGTCCAGTTGACCTCGGGCTTCTTTGCATCGAGGTCGTTATACTGCGCGATCCGCGACCGCGTTGCCTGATCGAGCCCGCCTGGAAGCTGGGCGCGCAGCGGATTGTCGACGCCGTAGAGCCAGACATAGAACAGCGTCCGCGGCACGCCGCCGGTGTACCAATTGCCCTGCTCCTGGAACCGGCCGACCTTGCCGATCCCCGCGCCCGACGCCATCGGCACCATCGCCGCATGCGCGGGATGGTTCTGACCGGCAAGCGCCAGCTGCCATTCCGCGGAGGACGAACAGCCGAGCGTGCCGACCTTTCCGTTCGACCAGGGCTGTTTGGCGACCCATGTCAGCATGTCGTAGCCGTCGGTCTGCGGCTTGCCGAGAATCTCGTATTTGCCTTCGGAGAAATACCGGCCGCGTTCGTTTTGGATGATGAAGGCGTAGCCGCGACTGACGGCCTTCAGTGCCGCGCGCTGCGAAGACGGCTTGTTCCCGAGCTCGTTATACGGCGTCTTCGAAAGGATGGTCGGAAGCGGACCCTTGGCACCGCGCGGACGGTAGATGTTGGTCGCAAGGCCGACGCCATCGCGCATCGGTACCATCACGATCGTCTCGACGGTCGCCTGCTCGGCCAGTGCCTGTGCAGCCGCGGCGTCGCTGTATTTCGAGAAGTCCTGCGCGCTCGCGGGAACCGCGACGATCAGCAATGTTGTGACGATGACGTGTTTCAAGACCGAACCCCCAGCCGACGATATGGCAGGAGCTTAGCCGGGCCGTGGCGCGACGCAAGCGGGCTCGCGCGCCGTCGTTTCAAGCCGCTTCCACGGCGATCCCGTCACTCCGACCGTGGTCGGGGTGACGGGTGCCAGGAGCACGCGCGCTTATTGTGCGGCAGTGCTGGTCGAACGGATCGCGACCGGCGTTGCGGGAGCGGGTGCACGCGCACCTGCGATCGGCGCGGGGGGAAGGGCGCCAGCGACAGGCGCCGGTGCACAGCCGGGCTGCGGTGCGCCATTGCCTGGTCCGCGAGCCTCCGGACGCTGAGCGCCCGGGCCGCCGGGGGGGGGCGGCGGCGGGGCACCATCCGGACCATCACGGCCCGGACCGCCGGGACCGCCCGGGCCGCCGGGACCTTCCGGGTGACGCGGTGGCCGTCCACCGGCCGGACCAACCGCATCGATGCGACCGGCGGGATCGACCAGATAGGACGCGCGGACCTGGCCATCGGCGTAGCGGCCCTGCACGGTCATTGCCGCACCCTTGCTGACCGCCTTGGCATCGCGCCCGGCGTCGATCATCGTCCGTCCGGTCCCATCCTGGAGGACGAAGCGGTCGCCAAACACCTCGGCGACGCGACCCTTGACGGTGACCACGCCGTCCGTGGTGGCGAGGCGCGCGATCGCGGTCGGTGTCGTCGGCGCCATCTCGATGCTCGGACGCGTGAGCGATACGGCACCGGCACCTCCTGCGACGCCGATCGCGAGCAACGCGGCGGCGCCCAGCTTGAGCTGCGTGGCGCGGGGCATTCTGTCGGTAAAGCGGGGCATTCAACGTCTCCTTCGTGTCGATGTCCCGCTTCTAGAGCGCGCCGCCCCACGCCACGCTGAACTTCCCCGTTCAGATTGGGTTTAGCGATCGAAGCTAGCGAGGTCGTCATGCGTATATTGCTCGTCGAGGACGATCCGGATCTTGGCCCCGCCATCGCTAAGGCGTTGCGCGGGGAGAATTGCGCGGTCGATCTTGCCGCGGACGGCGTCGACGCAGGCCATCTGGGCGATACCGAGACCTATGACGCGGCGGTGCTCGATCTGGGATTGCCGGGGCGGGACGGGATCGCGATCGTGCGCGACTGGCGCGCGGCGGGGCGCGACCTGCCGGTCCTGATCCTTACCGCGCGCGATGGCTGGTCGGACAAGGTCGCCGGGTTCAAGGCAGGCGCCGACGATTTCCTGACCAAGCCGTTCCGTGTCGAGGAGCTCGTGATGCGGCTGCGCGCGCTGGTCCGGCGATCCGCAGGTCATGCGGCAACGCGGCTCGAATGCGGGCCGCTGGCGTTCGAGACGCAGACGGGCCAGTTCGAACTCGACGGCCTGCCGCTGAAACTGACCGCGCTCGAATGGCGCGTGCTGTCCGCGCTGATGTTGTCCAGGGACGTGGTGATCGAGCGGCTCGCGCTGGCCGAACGCGTGTATGAGGGTGATGCGGATGTCGACTCGAACAGCCTCGAGGTGATCATCGGGCGGCTTCGCAAGAAGATCGGCGCGAGTTTGATCGATACGGTGCGAGGCCGTGGCTACCGTCTCGCGACGCCGACGCCGAGTGCGGCATGAGGGTGATCCCGCAATCGATCCATGGCCGGATGCTCGCGCTGTCCGTCCTCGCGACGCTGGTCGCACTGGCTGTTGCGGGGGCGGCGATCGCCGGCGTGCTGCAACGCTTCGTCACGCAGGGGCTCGACCAGCGGCTCGACGCGGAACTGTCGCTGCTGGCGGGCGCGGTCGGCGCGGATGGTCGTATCGATCGCGCGAAACTGACGCGGCTGCGCGGATTGCTGGATGCCGGTCCCGAGTGGCGATGGCAGATCGTCGCGCCGACGGGCGCGATCGGGTCGGACGTCCTTGCCGATCTCGACCGCAGGCCTCCGTTTCGCGGGGGGCCGAATGGCGAGCGACCGCCGCTCGATGAGCCCGGTCGCCCGTATCCGCTCGACGCCGTGCAGGCGCGCGGGACCGGGCTGCACGCGCGTCAGATCATACTGACGACGAGCGCGGGGCCGGTGACACTTACCGCGGCGGCACCGCGTGACGTGGTGGCGCGGCCGATCCGTGCGGCGATCCTGCCGCTACTGGGGACGCTCGCGATCCTCGGCGTGCTGCTGGGAATCGCGACGGCATTGCAATTGCGGATCGGGTTGCGCCCGCTGCGGACGTTGCGCGACGGGGTGGCGGCGATGCGGCGGGGTGCTGACGGCGTGTCCGAAGACCAGCCGGAGGAGCTGCGGCCTCTCTCGCAGGAGCTCAACGCGCTGGCACGCGACACCTCCACCGCGCTGGCGACGGCCCGCGCGTCGGCAGCCAATCTCGCGCATGCGCTGAAGACGCCGGTGGCAACGCTTGCGCTCGCCGTCCGCGACGATGCCGCGGCTGCGGCGCAGGTTGCACGGATCGATGCGACGATCCGGCATCATCTCTCGCGAGCGCGCAGTGTCGCGGTCGACCGGCGCGCATGCACGGCTCTGGAGCCTGCGCTCGCCGATCTGGCGTCCACGATCATGCGGGTCCACGCTGGCCGCGCGGTCGCGATCACCCGGACGGCGCAGCCGGGCTTGTTGGTCGCTATGGATGCCGCCGATCTCGACGAGCTCGCGGGTAACCTGATCGACAATGCGATGCGACATGCGGTGTCCGCCGTGCGTATCGATGCCACCGCGGAGGGTGCGATCGACGGGGGTAGGATCCGGCTGCGTGTCGTCGACGACGGACCGGGGATCGCGGCAGAGGATCGCGCGCGCGCGACGGCGCCCGGCGTACGGCTCGACGAGCGCGATGACGGACATGGCTTCGGACTTGCGATCGCCCGCGAGCTGGCGGTCCTTCACGGTGGCGCGCTGGTGCTGGAGGAGGCACCGGGCGGGGGACTGGCCGCGACGGTGACGTTGCCTATCGCGGGGGAGCGGTAGCGGCGATTGCCCTGTCGCTGGCGTTGGGGCGGCGAAGAATGCGGATACCATCCTCGCTTTGGCTGATGAGGCCCATCGCCGCGAAGGCATCGAGCCAGCCCTGCATCGGCCACCACCCCCAGCGCTGGCGGAACAGCGCCGCGTTGCGGACGACGTCGTCGAAATGCTGGACGGGGGGCTCGAAGCTCTCGTGATGCTGATGGCAGGCGATCGCGCCGCCGACGAACAGCAGCGGCGTGCCCGCGCGGTCGGCGCGGAACCCGAAATCGGTATCCTCCGCGCCATAGCCGGTAAACGCTTCGTCGAAGCCGCCCAGCGCAGTGAAGCGGGTGCGGCGGATCGCGAAGGCGAGCGACCAGAACAGGCCCGGATTGGTCTCGCGACGCACGCCTGCAGCGGGGAAATCGCGGACCGGGTGTCGGGTTCCGCGATCGAGCAGTGCGGCGTCGTCCCAGGTCGTGCGTGCGTCGTCGGCACCCAGATACCGGACGTCTGCGCACAGCAGCGCGTCTTCGCTGTCAAGCGTCTCGCTCAGCCGCCCGATGCAGCGCGACAGGGGAATGCAATCGACGTCGAGGAGGACGAGATGTGGTGCCGTTGCATCGCGCGCGGCGAGGTTGCGGGCGGCGGCGAGCGGCAATGCGGTCGTTTCAAGGCGGTGGACGATGACCGGGAAGTCGGCTTTGGGCTGCGGGACCGGCGTATCGCTCATGTCGACGATGATCAGCTCCGCGGGCGGTTTTTCGCTCCGCCGCAGGCCTTCGATCAACTGAGCCAGGTGCAACTCGCGGTTCTTGACGAGCGTGAGGACCGATACGCCGGTCATGCAAGCCGCCACAGGTCGAGCCGGAATTCAGCGTGGCGGTCAGCGCGTTCGACGATGGCCAATCCGAGCGCGGCATCGAGTTTGGTGACGGCCGCATTGCCGGTCTGCGGATAGTCGGTCTCGCCGGTCCAGTGCACCAGCAGCAACCGGCAATCCGGAGCGGCGACGTGACGGATCGCCTCGGCGGCGCGCGCGATATCGCTATCGCTCCAGTAATAGACGACTTCGGACAACGCTATGAGGTCGAACCGGCCCGCAGGCACGTCGGCGGGGAAGGCCAGCCGCTCGACGAGGACGTTCGACGAGGCCGCATTCCGCACACGGGCAAGGTCCACTGCGCGCTGGCTGATGTCGACGGCCGTGACGGTGTCGCAGTGCTGCGCCAGCCGCTGCGTGAAGACACCGTGCGCGCAGCCTATTTCGAGGCATGCCGCGTAGCGCCGATCGTCGATCGCCGCGATACTCGTCTCGAACTTTGCCGCCTCATAGCGGCTCGATGCGAGTGACCAGGGATCGTCGGTCGAGGCGAACACGTCGTCGAAATAGCGCGCGTCGAGGCTATGGTCGGGTCGCATCGGGTCTCACCAGATAGAGCAGGTCGGTGGCAGGCATGCGTTGTTGCGCGCGCGGCAGGCGGAAGCCCTCGCCCATCAGCCCCGTCAATTGGCTGCGATGCGCGCGCAGTGCGGCCGTGCGGCTGGCGGGCGGCATCGACCGGGTGCGCAGGACACGCGTCGCTGCGGGGCGCTCACCCCAGACGGCATATTCGAAGATCGACACGGGTCGTCGGGCCGCGCGTGCTGCGTGGACCGCCAGCGTGAAACATGCCGCGTGGTCGCAGTGCGGTTCGCCTGCGGCCGTGGTGGCGATCGCATCGATCTGCGCCCGACGGAGCATCGCGGCGATCCGGCGTACCGACCGCGCGAAGCCCACTGTATGCGGCGGATAGGGATGCGCGTCGCGCCAGTTGAGGAATGCCGGCTGGACATTGGCGTGCGCCGTCAGGCGCGACAGCGCGCGCGCCGCTTCGTGTCGTCGGCGACGAACCAGCGCGGTCGTGTCGGCGCGCGTGTCGCAGGCGTGCGAGCCGGATCCGTCGGTCAGGAAGACGACCCCCGCCAGCCGATCGCGTGACGCTGTGTCGGCAATCAGCGCGCCGGTGCCAAGCGTCTCGTCATCAGCATGCGGCGCGAGGACGAGCCATCTCGCATCGCGCCACGGACTTTGGGCGAGCGGCGTCGCCTGCGTCACCACAATCGGTCGCCATCGCCCCAGACATCGCGGTCGAGCCACCCGAGCGCCGCCTGGTCGCGCGCATAGTCCGGCCCCGCCTGACGGAGATAAAGGCTCAGATCGCGAATGATCTTGTCGGCGCGTTCGCCGTCGAACGCGCTGCGCGTGCCGAGCAGACGCGCGGCGGCTTCCATCACGTCGAGTGCTGCACGTTCGACGATGCCCCGACACATCTGAACGAAGACGGGCGCATCGGCATCCTCCCGCGCGGCGCGGGCGGCGGCCTCGCGGACCCAGAGATACGCGGTGCGCGTGGCGGCCACGGCGTCGGCAAAGCGCGCGCGCTGGACAGGGTCGCTGCGTGCCGTGTCCGACAGCGCGCGCCGGACCTCGATCAGCAATCCCTCGATGCCACCCAGCTGCACCGCCAGGAACCGCCATGCGCCCGCGGTGAAACGGGGCTCGCGGTCATAGTCACCGGGTGCGCCGAGGATGTGCGATGGACCGGCCGGGTAGCCCGAACAGTCGTACCGTCCGCTGCTGCTCGCGCGCATCCCGCGCACGCGCCATCCCGACAGGTCGGTCCGGTCGGGGTCGTTGGCCGGAATGACGAGAATAGGTCTGTGGCCCGACGCTGGCCGCGCGGTGACGATCGCGTAATCGATCCCGCCGGCGCCACTTGCGAAATGCTTTGATCCGGTCAGCGCGGGGCCATCGGCGCCGTCGACGATCGCTACGCCCGGCGCGGGCTCGGTTGCCCAGACGCCGAACCACGTACCGTGGTCGAGTTCGCTCGCGAGCCATTCGAGCTGATCGGGACCGGCGTACCAGTCGAACAGTGCGAGCGCGTTGACATGGCCTTCGAACAACCGCCCAACACTCAGATCGCCACGACCGACTTCGCGCAGCGCGTCCAGCAGCGCGCGCGGTTCGGCATTGGCCTGTCCGCCAAGGGCGCGCGGTGCGAAGCGACGGTGATGGCCATGGACGACCAGCGCCGCCATGCTGTCCCGCGGGAAGCAGGGATCGGCGTCGTACCGTGCACCCGAGGTGGCGAGCGTCTGCGCAAGATCCGGCGCTTGGGCGTCGGTGGGATCACCGCGGCTCAACGGTCGAGCGCCAAGGGCATGTCGCAGATCATCGGCGGGAGATCGCGTTCATCCGGAACGCGCTCCCCGACCTGGACTTGCCGGGCCGTGCGCCGCCACTCGGCGCGCGTCCGCCACTGGTCGAACGAGGGCAGGAGCGTCGGCTCGTTTCGTATCAGGCGATCCTCCAGGTCACGCATATACTCGGCCATTCCCCCGGCCGCGCGGCCCGACGTGCGCGCCGACGCGCGTGTCCAGACGCTCATGGGATGACCAAGCCGTCCTCCCGCTGCGATCGCGTTCTCGACGAGCGCACGGTCTTCGCCCGAGGGGAGTATGGGCACCCCGCCAGCGGCCCGGTACAGCGCGGCGGTGATCGCGAGGCTTGCCCCGGTGTGGTCGCCGTGACGAGGGGCGGGGTCCCAGGGGCAGGGGTCGATCTCTTCCTCGATCGCACGGACGCAGCTCCAGTAGCGATCCAGCTTGGTGCGCATCGCCACGACGTCGGCCGCCACGCGCTCCTCCTCGTCGAGCACGATCCGGCCACCTACCATGTCCAGTCCACGATCGACCGCGCGGAGAGCGTTTCCGATCCAGTCCGGCGGTGGCCGCGTATCGGCGTCGGTCGAGATCAGCACACCGTCGACGGGATCGACGCGCGCTAATCCGGCGTCCATCGCCAGCCTTCGCGCCATGCCGGCATGCGCGTCGGCAGGCGGAAGATCATGCGACGTGATTACCATGTCGAGCCGGCCAGCCCAGCGTGCCCGGCGCTCCGTCGCGACGGAGAGGCTCTCGTCGCTGCTGTTGTTGATGCACAGGGAGACCGGGACGGGGCCGACGATGTCCTGCGCTGCGAGCGCGTCGAGCAGGATCGGCAGCCGGTCGGCCTCGTCGCGCGCGGGGATACACACGCAGAAGCGTGGTCGCGTCACGCGGCACCCGCGAGTGAAACCGGATCGGACCGGCGCATTTTGCTGCGCGATGCCGGCCGCGACCGGGTCATGTGTGTATAGAGCGCTTCGTACTGGTCGATCATGACGTCGGCATCGCAGATCGCTTCGGCGCGACGACGGCATGCGCCACGGTCGAGCGTGACGGCGCGGGTCACAGCCTTGGCCAGTGCCGCGACGTCATCGCCCGCGGCAAGCGTCCCGCAACTCTCATCGAGAAGCGCGGGAATCGCGCCACGGGCGAACGCTGCGACCGGCGTACCGCAAGCGAGCGCCTCCGCGACGACGAGTCCGTAAGGCTCCTCCCAGCGCGGCGTGCACAGGAATGCCCGTGCCCCGCCGACCAGGTCCGCCAGCGCGGCGTGGTCGAGATGCCCGACATGCGTCACGTCAGTCCCGAGGCGGGGCGCAATCTCGGCATCGAAATAGGCGGGATCCGAGATCGGCCCGGCGATCCTCAACGCCTGGCCCGCCAGCCGGGCTGCGTCGATCGCCATGTGAAGCCCCTTTTCGGGGACGATCCGGCCATACCAGATCAGATACGGGTCAGGAGCGGGTGTGGGCTGGAAGGGGAAGCAATCGAGATCGATGCCGTTGGCGATCGTCCGGTCGATCGCGGTGACGTGACCCCACATCGCCCGGATGCTGTCGGATACTGCGACGAAGCGCATATTCGGCGCCTTGCATAACCGGATCCCGCTCTCGAGCCAGCAGAAGGGCGGGGTGTGGAGTGTCGTCACCATCGGCGTCTCAAGCGTCTCCGCCATCGACACGGGCAGATAATGGAGCGAGTTGTTGTGAATCACGTCGAAACGTCGCGAGCGAAGCATGCTCATCAGGCGGAGATACGCGTGATGCTCGCGAAAGAAGGTGACGTCGTTCGCCTCTGCGGTGCCCGTCTCCAGCAACGACGTTTCGTCGCAAATCGCCTCGAGACCGAGTGCGGGGTCGGACCGCATCGATGCGAAGACCGTCACCGCATGTCCGCGCTTTCGCAGCGACGTCGCAAGCAGGTGCGTATGCATTTCAAGCCCACCCGCAAATGGCTCGCGGATCGCATGTTTGAGATGGGCAATAATCGCAATGCGCATTCAGGCCCCTTATCGACGTTTCTCCGATCTCCGTCGGCTCTGCGAGTGGAAACGCGTTCGGACGAAATAAGTCTCGCGCGATACGACACGTTCTTGATGATCTAAATCAAGCGATTTTGAAGTGATGTGGATCAAGACTACCGACGGATAGTCTTCGGGCGATCAGGCGGGGTCGCTATCGGGTTGTCGATCGGGATGCGCCGCGACGAATGCCGGAAGCTCGCGCGCCCGTTCGGCCGCGGCAAGCAGGCGCGGGTAAGGCGACAGGTCGACGTTGAACCGTTCGGCGGAATAGACTTGCGGAACGAGATAGCAATCCGCGAGCGTGAGCGTCGGGCCGAACGCGAAACCCCGGCCATGTTGCGCGATCATCGATTCCAGCGCGGCAAACCCCTCATGGATCCAGCGCCCGATCCAGTGCGTGACGTCATCGGGCGTCGCCTTCAGCGTCGTGCGCAGCGTCTCGAGGATGCGCAGGTTGTTGACCGGGTGGATGTCGCACCCGATCGTCGCCGCCATCGCGCGGACGATCGCCGCATCGACCGCCGCGTCCGGCAACAGCGGCGGATCGGGGTAGGTCGCCTCGAGCCATTCCAGGATCGCGGGCGACTGTGTCAGGATCGTGCCGCCGATATCGAGCGCGGGGACGAGGCCCTGCGGGTTGACCGCGCGGTAGCCCTCGTCATGGTGCGCGCCCGTCCGAAGGTCGTGCGTGTGCTGCTGAAAGGCGATGCGCTTCAGGTTGAGTGCGATGCGAACGCGATACGACGTCGTCGACCGCCAATAGCCGTGCAGGATCATGCGATTGCGGGCCGGCATAGTGGAGCGGTCGTCAGCACGGTTTCATCGACCTCGCATGAGATGCAGGGCGACGAGGTGATCGCCGCCGCCCGTGACGCGCCGTTTGCCGGGGCGTCAGCGACAACGCTGCGCCCCGGCCGGGATGGTGTCAATTGCTACCATCCTGCTTTGCCAGCAGACGGAACCGGTGAAGCAGCGGCTCGGTATAGCCGTTCGGCTGGTCGACGCCCTCGAACACGAGCGCGCGTGCGGCCTGGTAGGCGAGGCTGGTGTCCGCGTTACCCGCAAGCGCGCGGTAAAGCGGGTCGTGTGCATTCTGCGCATCGACCTTGACCGCCATGCGGGCGAACGCGGCGTCGATCTCGTCGGCCGAAGCGACCCCGTGAAGCAGCCAGTTGGCCATGTGCTGCGCGCTGATCCGCAACGTCGCGCGGTCCTCCATCAAGCCGATATCGTGAATATCAGGGACCTTCGAGCAGCCGACGCCCTGATCGATCCAGCGCACGACGTAACCGAGTATCCCCTGCGCGTTATTGTCGAGCTCGTCGCGGATCTCGCTTGGCGACCGATTGTGTCCCTCGGCGAGCGGGATCGACAGCAGTGCATCAAGCGGCGCGACGGGCTCGTCCCGTCGCTCGGCCTGGCGCGCGAAGACGTCGACAGCATGGTAATGCGTCGCGTGGAGCGTCGCAGCGGTCGGGGAGGGGACCCAAGCGGTGTTTGCGCCGGTGCGCGGGTGCGCGATCTTCTGGTCGAGCATGTCGGCCATACGGTCGGGCGCCGCCCACATTCCCTTGCCGATCTGCGCACGGCCGCTCAGGCCACAGGCCAGCCCGATCTGGACGTTGCGGTTCTCATAGGCCGTGATCCAGGCGCTGGTCTTCATCTCGCCCTTTCGGATCATCGCGCCGGCGCGCATCGCGGTGTGCATCTCGTCACCCGTGCGATCGAGGAAGCCGGTGTTGATAAAGACGATACGGTCCTTCACCGCGTGAATGCAGGCCGCCAGATTCGCCGATGTGCGGCGTTCCTCGTCCATCAGGCCGACCTTGATCGTATGGCGGTCGAGCCCGAGCAGGTCCTCGATCGCGTCGAACAGCCGGTTGGTGAACGCCGCTTCTTCGGGGCCATGCATCTTGGGCTTGACGATATAGATAGAGCCCTCGCGGCTGTTCCGTACCGGGCCGGTGGCTTTCAGGTCGTGTATCGCGATCAGCGCGGTGACGATGCCGTCGAGGATGCCCTCCGGCGCCTCGGTGCCGTCGGCGAGCAGGACCGCGGGCGTGGTCATGAGATGGCCGACGTTGCGAACGAACAACAGGCTCCGCCCCGGCAGGACGATTTCCGATCCATCGGTCGCCGTGTATCGCCGATCCGCCTCGAGCGTGCGCGTCAGCGTTTGCCCGTTCTTGGCAAAGCTGGCGGACAGGTCGCCCTTCATCAGGCCGAGCCAGTTGGCATAGGCGGCGATCTTGTCGTCGGCATCGACGGCTGCGACCGAGTCCTCGAGGTCGACGATCGTCGTGAGCGCGGACTCGAGGAGGACGTCGGCAAGACCAGCAGGGTCGCCGCGACCGATCGGGTGATCGGGATCGATGACAAGTTCGATGTGCAGGCCATTGTGGCGAAGAAGGAAATTGCGCCCGGCCTGGCCCAGCAACTGTGAGCGATCGGCAAGTGCAGGATGGTCGCCGTCCCAATCGCGCCACGACCCATTGGCGAGCGGGACATGATCGTCGAGGAAGGCCTTGGCCCTGTCGATGACCTTTGCGCCGCGCACCGCATCATATCCCGCGCCATCGGGGATGCCGGGAATCGCATCGGTGCCGTAGAGCGCGTCGTACAGGCTGCCCCAGCGCGCGTTCGCCGCGTTGAGGACGAACCGGGCGTTGAGGATCGGCACGACGAGCTGCGGTCCGGCGAGCGTGGCGACCTCGGCGTCGACACGCGTCGACGTGGCTTCGAAGGGTTCGGGCTCGGGGACAAGATAGCCGATCTCGCGCAGGAACGTCTGCTGCGCTGCCGGATCCTGCGACTGCCCCCCGCGCGCCGCGTACCAGGCGTCGATCTTCGTCTGGAGTTCGTCGCGGCGGGCGAGCAGTGTGCGGTTCTCGGGTGCAAAGCGCGCGTAGATTGCAGCAACACCATGCCAGAAATCTGCGGGATCGATGCCGGTCCCGGGCAATGCCTGAGTCTCGAGGAACTGCGCGAGGCGTTCGGCCACGCGCAGCCCGGCCTTGTCGATCATCGCGTGCGCCGTGCTGTCCATCGATCTCTCTCCTAACGATGGCGTCCCGTCTATACGATCGGCCGTCTGTTCGGTAGACGATCGATTGTTGAAACTGTCGATCGCCGGGAGAAACAATGGACCCCGATACTGCTCTGTTCGTCGAGGTCGTCGCGGCGGGAAGCCTGAGCGGGGCGGCGCGCGGGCGCGGCGTGTCGCCCGCGATGGTATCGAAGCGGATCGCGCGGCTCGAGACCCGACTGGGCGTGCGTCTGCTTAACCGGACGACGCGTCGGCTTGAACTGACGGCGCGCGGCGCACTCTATCATACCGACATGGTCGCGGTCGTCGCTGCGATCCGTGCGGCAGAAGCGCGGATCATGGAGGACGGTGCCGGCCCGACCGGTCCGTTGCGAGTCAGCGCTCCGACGTCGTTCGGGCGTCTGCACCTGGCGCCGCGGCTGAAACCGTTTCTCGACGCGCATCCGAACGTCGCTCTCGACCTCGATCTGTCGGACGGGTTCTCCGATCTGCTCGGCGACGGTGTCGATCTCGCGATCAGGATCGCGCCCTCGGCCGAGCCAGGCGTCGCCACGCCGGGGTTTGTCGCGCATCGTCTCGCCGACAGTCGCCGTGTTCTGTGTGCCGCACCGGCGTATCTGGAGGCGGCGGGAACGCCCGGGACGGTGGCGGCGCTGGAAGGCCACCGGCTGCTGGCCGCGCGGGGACAATTGCCGTGGCGGCTTGCCGGGCCGCGCGGCGATCTCACGATCGATCGTGAAAGCCATGTCCGCACGAACTCGAGCGAGGTGGTGCGCGAACTGACGCTGGCAGGCGTGGGTATCGCGCTGCGCTCGCTCTGGGACGTCAGCGGCGATCTCGCGTCGGGGCGGCTGGTCCGTGTTCTGCCGGCGTTCGAGGGCAGCGCGGATGTCGGCATCTACGCGGTCCATGCGCGTGTCGCGCCGACCGCGGTTCATGCGTTGCTCGGCTATCTGCGCGGATTGTGGCTACCGACGCCGCCCTGGGAGGGTTGATCAAGCGCGGCGGTGACCGCATCGATCCGTCGCAGCATGGCCGTGAACGCCGCGACCTCTGCCGGGTCGAACTGCGCGAATATGCGCGCTTCGAGATCCTGCGCCTTGGGCGCGATCGCTGCATACAGCGTCCGTCCTGCGTCGCTCAGCATGAGCAGGTGCGATCGCCGGTCCGCCGCATTGGCGCTCCGTTCGAGCAGCCCGCGTTCGACCAGCGCGATCGCGGCGCGGCTGACGGTGACCTTGTCCATCCGCGTGCGGTGACCGATCTCGGCCTGCGTGATGCCGCCCGTTTCCGCGACGACCGCGATCAGCCGCCATTCGGGGATTGAGAGGCCGAACAGCGCTTCATAGCTTCGCGCAATCGTGTCGCTGACGAGGTTCGATGTGAACGAAAGCCGGAACGGAATGAAATCGTCGAGCAGCAGGGGGCGGACAGACGTCGGGTCCGCGGGACCTGATTGGGGGAGCGGCGTTGGCATGATCGCGGATAGTAGCGGTTGACACGGTTGGCGCAAACGGACAGTTGGTATCCAACGATACTAAATGGAGAGGCTGCCTCATGCCTTGGGCGGCGTTACGATCACCCTTTGTGCATGACCATGTCCGACACTGACATCGAGACACCCGACGACGCGGGCGCTGTCGTCCCCGCCTCGGACCGGCTGTTCGCGACGCCGGCAGGCATCGCGCTCGGGCCGGTCGACGCGATCCTGCCCGGTGCGGCGCGCGGTTATGTGGTGCAGATGCGCGCGGGGCGATTCCACGGTTTCGTCGTCAGGCGCCGCGACGCGGTGTTCGGCTATGTCGATCGATGCCCGCACGCCGGCCTTCCGCTTGCGCACGCCCTCGACGATTATCTGACACCGCGGGGCGACCTGATAATCTGCGGGTGGCATTCGGCGATGTTTGCGATCGAGGACGGCCGGTGTGTCGGCGGGCCGTGCATCGGGCAATCGCTTGCAGCCTGGCCGGTCGAGGTCGTAAACGGCGTGCTGAAGACCTGCGGACCCCCGGAACCGCACGCACAAGACGTTTGAGATATTTGCGAACAATCCCGCTAAGCCACGGGGAACATGACTTTGAGGAGAGTTTCTTGACGCCTGATTTCGATTTCGCCCTGGGCGAAGCCGCGGACATGATCCGCGACACGACGCAGCGTTTCGCAAACGAGAAGATCGCCCCCCTCGCCGCGAAAATCGACGCCGACGACTGGTTCCCGCGCGAACTGTGGCCGGCCATGGGTGAGCTGGGGCTCCACGGCATCACCGTCGAGGAGGAGTTTGGCGGGCTTGGTCTCGGCTATCTCGAGCACGTCGTTGCGGTCGAGGAAGTCAGTCGTGCATCGGCATCGATCGGGCTGAGCTATGGTGCGCACTCGAACCTGTGCGTCAATCAGATCCGCCGCTGGGGCAATCCCGAACAAAAGGCGAAATACCTGCCTAAGCTCGTTTCGGGCGAGCATGTCGGCAGCCTCGCCATGTCCGAGGCCGGGGCAGGGTCGGATGTCGTCTCGATGAAGCTGAAGGCCGTCAAGACGGATCGCGGCTATGTCCTCAACGGCACGAAGTTTTGGATCACCAACGCTGCGTACGCGGACACGCTCGTCGTCTACGCGAAGACGGGCGAGGGCTCGAAGGGCATCACCGCCTTCCTGATCGAGAAGGACATGCCGGGCTTTGCGATCGGCCAGAAGATCGACAAGATGGGGATGCGCGGTTCGCCGACCGCCGAGCTGGTCTTCACCGATTGCGAGGTGCCTTTCGAAGCCGTGATGGGGCCCGAGAATGGCGGCGTCGGTGTGCTGATGTCCGGGCTCGATTACGAACGCGCGGTGCTGGCCGGGATCCAGCTTGGCATCATGCAGGCGTGTCTCGACGTGGTCATTCCCTATGTCCGCGAGCGCAAGCAGTTCGGCACGCCGATCGGGCAGTTCCAGCTGATCCAGGCAAAGGTCGCCGACATGTACGTCGCGCTGAGTTCGGCGCGCGCCTATGTCTATGCGGTTGCGCGGTCATGCGACGCGGGCAAGACGACGCGGTTCGATGCGGCGGGCGCGATCCTTCTGTCGAGCGAGAGTGCGGTAAAGGTTTCGCTCGAGTCGATCCAGGCGCTGGGCGGCGCGGGCTATACCAAGGATTGGCCGGTCGAGCGGTTCATGCGCGATGCCAAGCTGCTCGACATCGGCGCGGGTACGAACGAGATCCGGCGGATGCTGATCGGCCGCGAGCTGATCGGTGCCGCGCCGAAGGTGATGCAGTGATCAGAACAGTCACTGCCGGACGGAGCGGGCGATGAGCGGTCCCGTCCTGCCCACGAAGCTGTCTGTCGACAGCGATGGCTTTCGCGCGAATGCCGAGCATAATCGCGCCCTCGCGGCGCGGCTGCGCGACGACGTCGCACGGGCGGCGCTTGGCGGAAATGTGAAGTCGCGCGAGCGGCATGCCGCGCGCGGCAAGCTGCTGCCCCGCGACCGTGTCGAGCGGCTGCTGGATGCCGGCTCGCCGTTTCTCGAGATTGGTCAGCTTGCAGCCCATGGTCTGTATGATGACGAGGTTCCGGGCGCGGGTGTCATCGCAGGAATCGGACGCGTCTCGGGTCGCCAGTGCATGATCCTGTGCAACGATGCGACGGTGAAGGGCGGGACCTACTTCCCATTGACCGTGAAGAAGCACCTTCGCGCGCAGGAAATTGCGCAGGAAAACCGCCTTCCGTGCATTTACCTCGTCGACAGCGGCGGCGCGAACCTTCCACATCAGGCGGAGGTATTCCCGGACCGCGATCACTTCGGGCGGATCTTCTATAATCAGGCGCAGATGTCGGCGCTGGGTATACCGCAGATCGCCTGCGTGATGGGCAGCTGCACCGCGGGGGGCGCCTATGTCCCGGCGATGTCCGATGAGACGATCATCGTCCGCGGGCAGGGGACGATCTTCCTCGCCGGCCCGCCGCTGGTCAAGGCCGCCACGGGTGAGGTGATCTCCGCGGAGGAACTGGGGGGCGCGGATACGCATGGACGCCGGTCGGGCGTCGTGGATCACGTTGCCGAGGATGACGAGCATGCGCTGACGCTGGTTCGCGACATCGTCTCGACGCTGCAGCCGCAAATCCCGGCCGTCGTGAATGCGCAGGCGCCAAAGGCGCCGAAATACGCGACCGACGACCTGTATGGCATCGTCCCTTCGGACGTCCGCGCGCCCTATGACGTCCACGAAGTCATCGCGCGTCTGGTCGATGGCAGCGAGTTCCACGCGTTCAAGGCGCTGTACGGCACGTCGCTGGTCTGCGGCTTTGCGCATATCCACGGCCTGCCCGTCGCGATCCTCGCGAATAACGGCGTTCTGTTCAGCGAGAGCGCGCAAAAGGGAGCGCATTTCATCGAGCTGGCGTGCCAGCGGCGTATCCCCCTGTTGTTCCTCCAGAACATCTCCGGCTTCATGGTCGGCGGCAAGTACGAGGCGGAAGGCATTGCCAAACATGGTGCAAAGCTCGTCACCGCCGTCGCCACGGCCACCGTTCCCAAGATAACCGTCCTGATCGGCGGCAGCTTCGGCGCGGGGAATTACGGCATGTGCGGACGTGCCTATTCGCCGCGCTTCCTTTTCAGCTGGCCGAACAGCCGGATCAGCGTGATGGGCGGCGAGCAGGCCGCCTCGGTGCTGGCGACGGTGCATCGCGACGCCGACACATGGACGCCGGAAGACCTCGAGACGTTCAAGGCGCCGATCCGTCAGAAATACGAGAACGAGGGCAATCCCTGGTACGCCAGCGCGAGGCTCTGGGACGACGGGATCATCGATCCCGCCCAGACGCGCGACGTGCTCGGCCTGGCGCTTGCCGCTACGCTCAACGCCCCCATACCCGAACGCCCCGCGTTCGGCGTGTTCAGGATGTAATCGAATGATCCTGCTATCTCTCTTGCTCGCGGCGGGTCAGGTCACGCCCGTTGCCCCGATCGTCAAGGGTACCGGTCTGCCCCCAACCGTGATGACCGAGGAAGCCGGCGTCATGGCGCCGATCAACGGCCTGTTCGCGGCGCTCGCCGCGCGCGACGGCCAGGCCATCCTCGCACAGGTGCGTGCCGACGGCAGCGCCACCGTCGCCGAGGAGGGGGCTGATGGCGCGCGTACGGTGCGGCGCACCGGCTGGGCGGAGTTCGCGGCGGGTCTCAAACCGGGGCCCGAGCGCTATGCCGAAAAGCTGACCGACGCCGCAGTCGATATCGACGGCGACATCGCGATGGTCTGGTCACCCTATATCTTCACGGTCGACGGCAGGGTCGCGCATTGCGGTACCGATCACTTTGACCTCGTGCGCGAGGCCGGCCGGTGGAAAATTCTGAATATCACCTGGTCGAAGCGCACCACCGGATGCCCGGCGCGATGATCGGCTCGTTGCTGATCGCCAACCGGGGCGAGATTGCCTGCCGGATCATCCGCACGGCGCGTGCCATGGGTATTCGCACGATCGCGGTGTATTCGGATGCCGACCGGGACGCGCTACACGTCCGGCAGGCGGACGAGGCCGTGCCTATCGGCGCGAGCCCCGCACGCGAAAGCTATCTGGTCGGCGAGAGGATCATCGCCGCTGCGCAGCAGAGCGGTGCGGATGCGATCCATCCCGGGTACGGGTTCCTGTCGGAGAATGCCGATTTTGCGCAGGCGGTGCGCGATGCGGGGCTGGTCTGGGTCGGTCCCCATCCCGACAGCATTCGCGCCATGGGGCTGAAAGACGCGGCCAAGCAGCGGATGATCGCGGCCGGAGTTCCTGTCACGCCTGGATATATTGGCGAGGATCAGGCGCCAGATCGTCTCCAACGCGAGGCGGATGCGATCGGCTATCCCGTGCTGATCAAGGCGGTCGCGGGCGGCGGCGGCAAGGGCATGCGTCGCGTCGACAGCACAACCGATTTTGCCGATGCGCTGACCTCGTGCCAGCGCGAGGCCTCGTCGTCGTTCGGCAACAGCGATGTGCTGATCGAAAAATACATTCTCTCGCCACGGCATATCGAAGTGCAGGTGTTCGGGGACATGCACGGCAACGTCGTGCACCTGTTCGAACGCGATTGTTCGCTCCAGCGCCGGCACCAGAAGGTGATCGAGGAGGCGCCGGCACCGGGGATGGACGCCGAGACGCGCGCTGCGATCTGCGCCGCAGCCGTCCGCGCGGGGCAGGCGGTCGACTATGTCGGTGCGGGGACGATCGAATTCATCGCTGATGCGAGCGAAGGCCTGCGCGCGGACCGGATCTGGTTCATGGAGATGAATACCCGGCTCCAGGTCGAGCATCCGGTAACCGAGGAAATCACGGGGCAGGATCTGGTCGAATGGCAGTTGCGCGTCGCGAGCGGCGAGCCGCTGCCGCGACGGCAGGACGAGCTTGCGATCGACGGCTGGGCGATGGAGGCGCGGCTTTATGCCGAAGACCCGGCAAAGGGGTTCCTGCCATCGATCGGCAGGCTCGTCGCCTTCGATCTCGGCGATGGCACGCGCGTCGATACCGGGGTCGAGCAGGGGGCGGAGATATCGCCCTTCTATGATCCGATGATCGCAAAGGTCATCGCATGGGGCCCCGATCGCGCGACCGCACGCGAAACGCTTGCGGCTGCGCTCGACGGGGCCGTCGTCTGGCCCGTGCGGTCGAATGCGGGGTTCCTGGTTCAGGCGCTCGATCATCCCGATTTCGTCGCGGGCACGGTCGATACAGGGCTGATCGCGCGCGAAAACGAAGCGTTGATGCCGGCGACGCAGCCGCGCGAGGAAGCGTTGATCGAGGCCGCGCGGGCGCTGGTAGCCGCCAATCCGATCGCCGGTTTCCGTCTGAACGCCGCGCCGAGGCGCTCGGCGCGCTTCCTGCTCGACGACGAGGCGATCTCGATCGATCTCGATGCATATGGCGCGGAGGGTGCGCCCGCCGACGAGGTCCTCGTCTCCGACGCAGGGCAGACATGGCTGCTGCAACGCTGGCGCGCATCGGGAGTGGCCGTGGGGGCCGCGGCCGATGGGGCGATCCTGTCGCCGATGCCGGGGCGGATCATCGCGGTCGATGTCGTCGAGGGTGACCGCGTCGTGTCAGGGCAGAAGCTGGTGACGCTGGAGGCGATGAAGATGGAGCATTCGCTGACAGCCCCGTTCGACGGGGTCGTCGCCGAGCTCGTCGCCGTCGAGGGGGGGCAGGTCAGCGACGGCACGATGCTCGTGCGGATCGAGAAGGACGCCTGATGGCCGGACGCTATTACGATCAATGGTCGGTCGGCGACGCGATCGTCCACGAAATCCGCCGCACCGTCACCGAGACGGACAATCTGCTGTTCTCGACCATGACGCACAACCCGCAGCCGCTTCATCTCGACGTCGAAGCAGCCAAGGCGAGCGAGTTCGGCCAAATCCTGGTCAACGGAACCTTCACCTTCGCGCTGATGGTGGGACTGTCGGTGGGCGAGACGACGCTCGGCACGCTCGTCGCCAATCTCGGCTACGACAAGCTGGTCCATCCGAAACCGGTCTTCATCGGTGATACGATGCGCGCCGAGACCGTCGTCGCCGACCTCAAGGACAGCAAGTCGCGCCCGAATGCGGGGATCGTCACGTTCACGCACCGGCTGATCAACCAGCGCGACGAGATCGTGTGCCAATGCCTGCGCTCTGCGCTGTTGCTCCGGTCGCCGGCATGAGGCTGCGGTCGCTGCTGTTCGTGCCGGCGGACCGACCCGAGCGGTTCGGCAAGGCGGCGGCAAGCGGCGCGGATGCGATCATCCTCGATCTCGAGGACTCGGTCGCGCCGTCGCGCAAGGCGTTCGCGCGCGATGCGATACGGGCAGCGCTTGGCGAGCCGGCCGATGTCATCCGGCTGGTGCGGATCAATCCGCTCGATGCGGAGCATCTCCGCGACGATATCGAGGCGGCGCGCGGCGCGGATGCGATCATGCTGCCCAAGGCGGCAGGGAAGGCGACCGTCGCGGCGCTGGTCGAGGCCTATGGGCCGGACTGTCCGCCCATCCTGCCGATCGCCACCGAGATCGCAGCGGCGATATTTACGCTCGGCGAATATGCGGCGGTGTCGGACAGGCTCTGCGGATTGACGTGGGGGGCGGAGGATTTGCCGGCTGCGATCGGCGCGGCGACGAGTCGCGAGGCGGACGGTCACTATACCGATCCCTATCGGATGGTCAGGTCGCTGCTGCTGTTCGGTGCGCATGCAGCGGGTGTGGCGGCGATTGAGACGGTGTATCCCGCGATCGCCGATCTCGACGGGCTGGCGGCCTATGCCGCACGAGGAAGCCGGGATGGGTTTACGGGAATGATGGCGATCCACCCGACCCAGGTTGCGACGATCAACGCGGCCTTCACGCCCGATGCGGCGACGGTCGCGCGGGCCGAGGCGATCGTCGCGGCGTTCGCGGCGGCGCCGGAGGCGGGGGCGCTGCAACTCGACGGGCGGATGATCGATGCGCCGCATCTGCGCCAGGCGCAGGCGATCCTCGCACGCGTGTAGCGCGCGCCCATTGGCGGCGCGGAAAATCTGTTCTACCGGGGCGTCGCGATCCGGTGAAAACCGGGTCGCAGATCGCGTCGGTGCCCTTCGGGGCTTGAAGGGGAATGCGGTGCGGACGTTCGCGCGTCCAATGCCGCGGCTGTCCCTGCAACTGTAAGCGGTGAGCGCGGTGCGCAGGTCTCCTCGTTACGAGGGGACGACCACTAGGCCGAAGCGCAAGCACATGGCCCGGGAAGGTCGTGCACCGGGTGTCGACCCGCGAGCCAGGAGACCTGCCGGCGCTCGGTCGCTCTTGCCTTGGTCCAGGGGGTGACCGCGGCACGGTACTCCGTCTGAGCGACGAACCATGCGGCGGGGGCCGCATCGGTGCGCGTGGCGGATGCTGTTCGGTGTCCATCCCAAGCGTCGCGCCGACCGTCCGGATCATCGGACGGCACGCCCCGGCCGGTCGCTCGTGACGCCGGGGGTATCGTTTCATGACCAGAGTTTTCGTATCGCTGATGGCGCTCGCCACCGCAACGTCCGCCGCATCGCCGGCGTTCGCCGATGCGGATCGGGCGGGCGCGGGGGCGGCCGAGCGCGCGGTTGATGGTGCCGAGGTCGTCGTCACCGCCTCGCGTTCGGGCGATGCCGTGCCGGTCGTCCAGCTTGGCGCGTCGGTGACGGTGATCGATGCCGCCGCGATCGACCGGCGGCAGACTCGGATCGTGTCCGACGTGCTGCGCGACGTGCCTGGCCTTGCGGTCAGTCGGACGGGCGCGATCGGTGGTACGACACAGGTGCGCATCCGCGGGTCGGAGGGCAACCATGTGCTCGTCCTGATCGACGGGATCGAAGTGTCCGATCCCTATCAGGGTGAATATGATTTCGGGACGCTGATCGCGGACGAGGCGGCGCGGGTCGAGGTGCTGCGCGGTCAGCAATCGGCGCTATACGGATCGGACGCGATCGGCGGCGTCATCCAATATCTGACGCTGAGCGGGGCGGAAGCGCCCGGCACAACGCTGCGCGCCGAGGGCGGATCGTTCGGCACATTCTCGGGCGGCGCCCGCGTCGCAGGCGTTTCCGGGAACCTCGACTACGCTCTGTCGGGTTCGACCTATCTAACCGACGGCACGCTGACCGCGCGCGGCGGGTCGCGCGACATCGGCGCAAAAAGCGTCGGCGCGAGCGGCAAGCTCATCTGGTCGCCCGGCGATACGTTCAAAGTAACCGCGGTCGGCCGCTACAGCCATACAGACGCCGACAGCAACGACACGGCGTTGAGTGGTCCGCAGTTCGGCACAGTCGTCGACACGCCAGGCGCCCGCAGTACGGTGGAGGCCTATTACGGGCTCGTACGCGCCGAGGTGGTGCTCGCGGACGGCCGCTGGACGAACGCGCTGAGCGGGCAATTCGCCGACACGACGCGCCGGGCACTCGTCGACGACGCGCTCAATTTCGGCAACAAGGGACGGCGGTACAAGGGCTCGTTCGAAAGTGCGTTCCGGTTCGGGACCGACCGGATCCAGCACCGCCTGACGGGTGCCGTCGATGTAGAACGAGAGGAATTCCAGACGCTTAGCCCGGTCCCCTCGGAGTTCGTATTCACCGGACGACGCCATACCGACAATGTCGGGATCGTCGGCCAGTATGACGTCGTGGTCGATGACGCGCTGGCGATTGGCGCTTCCGTCCGCCGCGACGAGAATACGCGCTTCGACGACACCACGACCTACCGTGCGCAGGCAAGCTATCGCTTCGCCACGGGTACACGCGTTCGCGGCGCCTACGGGACGGGGGTGAAGAACCCGGGCTATTTCGATCTCTTCGGCTATGCGGATGGTCGCTATATCGGCAATCCGAACCTCAAGCCCGAGAAGTCGAAGGGATGGGAAGCTGGTCTCGAACAGAGTTTCGGGGGTGACCGCGCGACGATCGGCGCGACCTATTTCGACAGTCGCCTGACGAACGAGATCTTCACAACCTATCCAGAGCCCGATTTCGTTGCGACCCCCGGCAACCGCGATACGCGGTCGAAGCAGCACGGCGTCGAGGTGTTCGCCAGCGCGCGGCCGATCACGCAACTGCGGTTTGATCTTGCCTACACCTATCTGCGCGCGCGCGAGGACGGCAGCGTCGAGATTCGCCGGCCGAGCCATATCGGCAGCGTCAACATGACCGCGTTCAGTCGTGACGAGCGTTTATCGGGAACGTTGACGGTGCGATACAATGGCCGTCAGCAGGACGATGCGTATACCGATCCGAGCTATGTGCCGGTACGGCTGGCGCTCCAGGAATATGTCCTCGTCAACCTCAACGCAGCCTATCAACTGAGCCCGACGCTATCGGTCTTCGGGCGCGTCGAGAACCTGTTCGACGAGCGGTACGAGGAGGTGTTCAGCTATGTCGGGCAGGGCCGCGGTGCCTATGCCGGCATCAAGGCGGCGTTCTGATGCGCAGCGAGGCGGATCACAAGGCGCGGATGGCCAAGAAGAAGGTCGTCCAGGACAGGATCGTCGCAGCCAAGACGATCGAGAAGGGCCTGCTCATGGTGCATACCGGGCCCGGCAAGGGGAAGACCACGGCGGCGCTCGGCATGGCGGTCCGGATGATGGGGCATGGGCGAAAGGTCGGGATCGTCCAGTTCGTCAAGGGTGCGATGACGACGGGGGAGAAGGTGATCTTCGACGCATTCCCCGACCTGGTCGCGTTCAAACCGATGGGCGAGGGCTTCACCTGGGATACGCAGGACCGAACGCGCGACATTGCCGTCGCGCGCGAGGCTTGGGACGAGGTTCGGCGAATGATCGCCGATCCGTCCTATGCGATGGTCATCGCCGACGAGATCAACATCGTCCTGCGGTACGATTATCTGCCGCTCGACGAGGTGCTCAGCGGTTTTGCGGCGCGTCCGGAGATGACGCATGTCGTTGCGACCGGGCGGAATGCCCCCGACGCGCTGATCGCCGCGGCGGATCTCGTGACCGAGATGGGGCAGGTCAAACATCCGTTCCGAGGCGGCGTCAAGGCGCAGGCGGGGGTCGAGTTCTAGCCTGCCCGCGCGGGCGACCCGATGGTCGTCCCAGCGCCGGCCGCGCCGCTATTCCTGCAGTTGCGCTGCGAGGCTCCGGGCGGCGCGGACATAGGCGGGGCCACCGCACACCGTCCAGGCCTCAGGGATGCGCAGGCGCTTGATCCGTGCGAGTACGGGGTGGTGGAGCATCTCGGTACCCTGATCGGTGACGCGGTCCGTCGCGCTCTCGACGACCAGATAGTCCGGACGCGCGAGCGCCATCTGCTCGAGCGACAGCTGCGATAGCGCCGGCTTGTCGAGCCTCGTGGCCAGGTTGGTCAAGCCCAGACGCTGCATGAGATCGTCGATCAACGTTCCCTTGCCCGTCAGAAATCCGCGACGCTGGTAATAGGCGGCGACGCGTCCCCGGCCGACAGCGGGTGGTATACGTGCCAAGGCGGTGTCCATCCGGCGTATCAGCCTCTCGCCCCGGTCGGGATGTCCCACTGCCGCCGCAACCTGGCGGACTTGCGCGACGATCGCGGCGTAGCTGTCCGCGGGGGGAAGATCGAGCGTCGCGATACGCTGGTGACCCAGCACATCGGCGATGGTCTTGCGGCGGAACGGCGAGGCTATGACAAGATCGGGGCGCAGCATCAGCACATCCTCTGCACTGCCGCGGCTCGACGGCATGTGCTTCGCCTGAGCCGCGACGGCGGACATGTCGGGGTCGCGCGCGAACCTCGTGAGCGCCGCGATCTGCGACGGATCGGCAAGCGCGATCAGATACTGGTCCGCGCACAGATTGAGCGACACGATCCTGCGCGGCAAGCTCGGCGCCGCGGCGGTCGACGTCGGCAAAACCAGCGTCGTCAGGGCGATCAGCGGGAAAACGTGGCGCATGCGCAAAGTCCTGCCGCAGCGATGACATATGCGCTAGGCGGAAACGATGAGACAGACGCGGTCAGGATCAGGCGCGTGACGCGCGGACGGTTGCTCGGCGGACTGATGCTGCTTGCCGCGATGGCGGGGGTGGCGTCGGTCGCGATCGGGAGCGCCGCGATCCCGCCGGGTCACGTTTTCGAAGCGCTGATCGGACATGGCGACCCGATCGAGCGCGCGATCCTGCTCGAGCTGCGGCTTCCGCGCGCCATTCTCGGGCTGGCAGTCGGCGCCATGCTTGGGCTGTCAGGTGCCGCCCTGCAGGGGTTTCTGCGCAATCCGCTTGCCGAGCCGTCGGTTCTCGGCGCCTCGAACGGCGCGTCGCTCGGGGCGGTGATCGCGCTGTACTTCGGGGTCGCGGAGATACACCCGGCGATGTTGCCCGCGCTGGCGATCATCGGGGCGTTCGCCGCGCTTGGACTGTTGTTCGTGCTGTCGGCTGGATCGGAAAGTGCGCTGTCGCTGATCCTTGCGGGCATCGCGGTGGGAACGCTCGCCGTTGCCGGGGTCAGCCTTGCCCTGAACCTCTCGCCCAACCCCTTTGCCGCGATGGAGATCATGACCTGGCTGCTCGGATCGCTTGAAGATCGTTCGTTCACGCACGTGATGCTCGCGCTGCCCTGCATCGCGGTCGGGATCGTGCTGGTGGCGTGGGACGGGCGCGCGCTCGATGCGCTGTCGCTCGGAGAAGATGGCGCGCGCGCACTCGGTGTCGATCTCCGCTACACGCGTGCCCGGATACTCGTCGGGATCGCGGTCGGTGTCGGCGGTGCCGTCGCGGTTTCGGGCGCGATCGGGTTCATCGGGCTGATCGTCCCGCACCTGATCCGTCCGCTGACCGACCGGTCACCATCGGCGATCCTGCTGCCATCCGCGATCGGCGGCGCCGCGCTGCTGACCTTCGCCGATGTCCTGGTGCGCGTGATCCCCACCTCGAGCGAACTCAAGCTCGGCGTGGTCACCGCGTTTCTAGGCGTGCCGGTGTTCGTCGTCCAACTAATGCGCGAGCGGCGGTCATGGTGAGCCTCGCCACAAGAGATCTGGTCGTTCGTCGCGCTGGGGTGGACGTCGTGGAGCAGGTCAGCTTTTCCGCCGATGGCGGGGCGTTGATCGGTATCGTCGGTCCCAACGGCGCAGGAAAATCGACGCTGGTGCAGGCGCTGTTGGGGCTCGTCGCCTCGACGGGGGATATCCTGCTCGATGGACAGCCGCTTGGCCGACGCTCGCGGGCGCAGATCGCGCGAACGATTGCGTATCTGCCTCAGGGCCAGAGCCTGCATTGGCCATTGAGTGTCGACCGGCTCGTCGCGCTGGGACGGTTGCCGCACCTGGCGCCGCTGTCGCGCATGACGACGGAAGACCGGGCCGCGGTCGACCGGGCCATGGCGACGGCGGACGTAACGGCGTTCGCGACGCGGACGGCGACCGAATTGTCGGGCGGCGAGCGCGCCCGGGTCCTCCTTGCCCGCGCGCTTGCGGTCGCGGCGCCCGCGCTGATCGTCGACGAGCCGCTCGCGTCGCTCGATCCCGCGCACCAGATGCGGGTGATGGAAATCCTGCGCGACCAAGCCATGCGCGGGGTCTTGGTGATCGCGGTGCTTCATGATCTGAGCCTTGCCGCGCGCTATTGCGACCGGTTAATGATGATCGACCGCGGGCGGCTGGTCGCGGATGGTCCGCCGGACGCCGTGCTGACGCCCGAACGCCTGCGCGAAACCTATGGTATCCGCGCCTGGTTCGGATCGGTGGCGAACGTGCCGCTCATCGTTCCCATCGCGCGCGCGACGTCACGGCACGATTGACCAGCGCCCGGCGACACGCCTATTCGGGGTGCTGCGACAGGTTCCCCGGCGACGGGGATGAAAAGGGAACGGGAGAACCCCGGCTGCCCCTGCAACTGTAAGCGGCGAGCCATCGTGCCATCATGCCATTGGGATTCCGGTCCCGAGAAGGCGGTGCGGAGGGCTGTGACCCGTGAGCCAGGAGACCTGCCCGTCGCAGTCGTCTTTCGTCCGGCCAGGGTGCGCCGAGCGGACGGGGGTGAACCCGAGCGACGACATAACCAGTCTGCGGTCCGAGGCCGCGGGCGCGTATGTCATGGGGTTTTAATGCCGAATATTCTGGTTCCCGCCGAAGACGGTGCGGCCGTCGTCGCCTGCAGCACCTGCCGTGCGTCCACCGATGCGAAGGACGATGCCGAGGGTATGCGGGGCGGTGCAAGGCTCGTCGCGGCATTGCAGGCGGTTCAGGCAAGCGATCCGCGCTATGCCGGAATTGCGGTTCAGGCGATGCCGTGCCTGTTCGCCTGTCAGGACTTCTGCACCATCCATGTCCGCGGCCCCGCGAAGATCGGCTATGTGCTGGGGCGCTTCACGCCTGATGAGGACGCGGCGCGGGCGATCCTCGATTATGCCGTGCTGCATGCGGAGAGTGCGGAGGGGCAGGTGCCGTTCCGGCAGTGGCCTGCGGGGATCAAGGGGCATTTCATCACTCGGACGCCGCCTGCCGGCTATGTTGCGCAGTGACGCTGTTCCCCACGGTCGCGGCGTTCGAGGCGGCGCTGGCGGCCCTTCCCACGGCAGACGAAGCTGCGCGAGGGGCCGCATCGCTGCGGCAAACACACTTGACCAAGCCGCCCGGATCTCTTGGCCGACTTGAAGACCTCGCGGTCTTCATGGCGGGCTGGCAAGGGCGCGAGCGGCCGCGGTTCGAGCGCGCACGGGCGGCGATTTTCGCGGGAAATCACGGCGTTGCGGTGCACGGGGTCAGCGCCTTTCCGGTCTCCGTCACCGCACAGATGGTTGACAATTTCCGCCGTGGGGGCGCGGCGATCAATGCGCTGGCGGATGCCGTCGGGCTCGAGCTCGTCATCGCCGACATTGATCTGGAAACCCCTACCGCGGATTTCACGACGGGGCCGGCGATGGACGACACCGCGTGTCTTGCCGCACTCAATATCGGAGCCGATGTCGTCGTGCCGGGACTAGACATGCTTGTCGTGGGTGAGATGGGGATCGGGAATTCTACGTCGGCTACGGCGTTGTGTTTGCGGAGTTATGGCGGAACGGCGGGCGATTGGGTCGGCCCGGGGACCGGTGTCGATGCGGCCGGGATCGCTCGCAAATGTGCCGTGGTTGCTGCAGCGGTCACGTACCATGCCGGGTCGGCCCATAGCCCGTTCGAGACGTTGCGGCGGGTCGGGGGGCGTGAAATCGTCGCGATCGCTGGCGCGGTGGTGGCGGCGCGGGTGGCGGGGGTGCCGGTGGTGCTCGATGGATTCATTTCGTCGGCGGCGATTGCGCCGATTGCGGCGGCGTATCCTGGCATTGTGGAGCACTGCATTGCCGGCCATTGTTCGGCGGAGCCGGGGCATGAGCGACTGCTCGCCGCGCTGAAACTCGAGCCTTTACTGCGGCTTGGGATGCGGTTGGGGGAGGGAAGCGGGGCGGCAGTTGCGGTCGGGGTGATCCGGTCGGCGCTGGCGGCGCATGACGGGATGGCGACGTTTGCCGAGGCGGGGGTGTCGGTGGCGTGAGCGCGCCTTTCCTGCTCCACCTGCTGCGGCATGGGGCGCCTGAACTGACCGGGCGGATGCTGGGGCGGACTGATAGCCCGGTCACGGCGGAGGGGCTGGCGGCCTGTTTGGCGCGGGTAAAACCGCTCGAGTTCAAGGCGTTGCTCTGTTCTGATCTCATGCGATCGCAGGCCATTGCGGATGCGATCGGGCGGGAGCGGGGGCTGACTCCGACGACCGATGCGCGGTGGCGGGAGCTGGATTTCGGGGACTGGGACGGGCTGGCTGCGGCGGAGATCGACGCTGCGGCGTTGCAGCGGTTCTGGGACGATCCGGATGGTGAACCGCCACCGGGTGGGGAACGGTGGAGCGATCTGGGTGCGAGAATTACCGAGGCGATAAAAGATCTTACCCCAGAAACCTCATTGATCGTGACACATGGCGGGGCGATCCGCGCAGCGCTGAAATCGCTGTGCGGGTTCGGGTTGCGCGAGCTCTGGGCGTTCGATTTGCCCTATGCGGCGTTGATTACGCTACGGATCTGGCCGGACCTGACGGCGCAGATCGTGGCGCTGCAGACAGATCCACTTTCGTGAAACGGCTGATCGTCGCCTTCGGCTTCCTGACGCGCGTGCCGATGCCGCAAGTTACTGCGGACGCTGAGGATTTTGCCGCCGCGATCAGGTGGTACCCGGTTGTCGGGGCGTGCATCGGGGTGGTCGTCGCGGCGGCGGGGTGGGCCGGCGCGCTGGTCGATCCGTGGACCGGTGCGCTTGCCGCGCTGACAATTTGGGTAGCGATTACAGGGGCTTTGCACCTGGATGGGCTGGCAGATCTGGCAGACGGGCTGGGTGCCGCGCACGGCAATCGCGACCGGCTGATCGCGGTCATGGCGGATCCGCATATCGGCAGCTTCGGCGTTGTGATGATCGCCCTGCAACTCATTGCAAAACTTGTCTTATTGCATGCCGTTTCGAGTCAGGGATGGGCGGTCGTGATCGTCGTCCCGATGCTCGCGCGGATTGGGCCGTTATGCTGGGCGCGGTGGGTGCCGCTGCTCCGGGAGGGCGGGCT
>NZ_CEEDCZ010000008.1:0-187832 GCF_979253475.1 Sphingomonas sp. AC449
GGATGCTGTCGCCCGTCGAGTTCGAACGGCAGCAGGCTTTGATGGCTCAAGGCGTCTAGAAAACGAGGGGCTACTCATTGTGACACGCGCTTAAGTGCAGCTTTTTACTTTTCGCGGAGGGAAATGTTGCTAGTCCAAAAGGGCCCATGAGCTGTCGGTCCGCTCACGGCGCGAGCTGCCGGACGGGAATGCGCCCCAATATCGGTCATTCAGATCGTCGTGAGGGAGCCTGAAAGCGGATGCTTGTGTATGTGAGAACAGCCAGCGAAGCGAACGACGGATCATTGCGCTAGTGTTGATCCCAACTTGAGGGGGAATGCGATGTCGAAAAAAGCTACGTTGGCTTCTTATCTCGACCCACCCAGCTGGCGACCCTTTACTCTCGACGAACAAAAAGCCTATTTCGCTGAACTGCGTGGTCGCGCGAAGGCGGGAAACAAGAGGCGTGCGGCGACCCGGGGACGCAAGGCCGCGCTCGTTCTGCAGGAGAGCGTCTCGCCCTTCGACGCCTACACCTATTTGCACGCCCGATTTGGCGCGCCGAACGGTCTCCAGACGATGCTGGCGCGGGACGATTCCGACAACCTGTTCCACTGGGACTACTATCTGAAGGCGGGCGGTGCGAAACTCCAGTTTGTTGGAGCGTCAGAAGAGGTCCATGTCCACTTCGACATCAACGTTACCGACGAGCAATGCGTCGCCTTCATCAAGGCGTTCCGCGCCGATTTCGGAAGGGTCGGCCAAGACAAGGGGCGCTTCGCCGCCAGCCTTGAGAAATGGAACATTTTCCCCAACCAGTTCCTTGCGATCGCCGATCGCTGCGCGGAACTCTATGACGACATCGCCACAGCGCTGCCCAAAATCGAGCGCAAAATACTCGCCGACAAGTTGACCACTCAGGCACTAATGGCCGAAAAGCGGCGTAAGGCGCATGCCCGGTGGATGAAGGCGGTCACGACCGCGCCGACGGAGCTGTCGGTGCTGATGCCCGTCCTTTTCGAATCCTTTATCGGTCTCATCGTCGCCTTGCTGATCAAGCCGGAGGTGAAGAGCAACGCGGAGGCCTTCAACGCTTTCGTCAGGAGTCCCCTCAATCAAAAGCTCCTCGCGATAGCCGACCGGTGCACGGGCTTTGGTAGGCCGCTCGCACAGGAAGATCCGGTCTTCGGGCGGTATTGGACGGTAGTGAACCGACGCAACGACATCATTCACGGTAATGTCGATCCGGTCCGGGATGCGCTCGAGGCAGTCTATTTCCATGGCAAGCGCCCGCTCTACAAGACGGGGGGCGACCGCATGCGCCAGCACTGGAAAAGGTTAATCGACCGGTACCGGCCACAGGATGTTGTGGACGACTATCTGGCGATGCACGCCTTCATCATCGACATCCTCGACCACATGACCCCTAATGGGCGTCGTGTGGTCGAAATGGTGATGGAGGACACCCAGCCCGGCTGGGATAACCGGCGCAAGATCGCCGGTCGCTTGTTTCCCGACCATGTGGCGACGACGGTGTTCGAGGGTATGCGGTACGATTGGCAGCTGGAGCGAAATTAGGCTTCGCGCCGATCGCGCACTCGAAGCAGGAATGAGGACGAGACGACACCATGGCGCGAAATCCAATGTGGATCGCCACTAGGCAGGGACAGGATTGGCGCGACGAAACATCGCTCGCGGCAATCGACTGGCTCGTTTCGACCGTCCCGCTCGCCGACTGGACCACCCGCATGGACCGCGTCCGCGCAGTGTTCGAGCCCGCTCGCGACCTTTGGCCGACTGGCGCCCGGCCTCCACTCTACGATCCGCGCGATCTAATTGCCTGGTACATATTCCAGGCAAACGCCTATGCCACCGATCGCGCAAACCTAGCGGAGCATGAGGCGTATCGGATCGCTCCGGTTTTCCGCCGGCTCGGCCAGCTCCTGCCGACGTTGAAGTGCGTCGTAGGCGCCGAAGAGCGAGCCGCGCGTATGATGGTCAATAATCGTTCTACCCCCGACGAAGCACTTTATGAACTACTGGTGGCGGGTGCCTACGGTTCGCGCGGCTGGAGCGATGTCCGCTTCGTGCCCGAGGACCCACCCAACCGGACACCGGATCTCCATATAAGTCGCGGACGCAGCCGCTGGGCGGTCGAATGCACGCGCACAGGCCGATCTGACTATATGGCGCAGGAGCGCGCGGCCGGCGACGTCCTAGCTCGTTTGGCGCTTGAGGAAGCCGAGCGGGCCCGAGTGTCGATCCGGGTGGAGACGATCTACCAAGACGAGTTGATCAACCTCCCCGAGCGGTACCTCGCCGACAGGGTCGCGAACTTTCTTTTGGGCGGGCCCGGCGAATGGGAAGATGCGGCCGGCGGGGGCAGAATCGAACGTGCGGATCTCAGGCAGCTGCGAGCCTTGCTTCCCCATGACGACATCATCTTCGGTGCAAGCCGGATGATCGAGTTGGTGATGGGCGACTATATGGATGCCGTCGACTATCGCATGGCGGGCGAATGGACGCCGGCGCCCGGCCGCGCCTTTCATGCGACGGCGGTTTCTCGAGCCAGCGTGATCGGCTGGATAAGCGCGTCGGAGGAGGCCGCACGGCGCAAGGCGATGCACTTTCGGTCGTTGGTCGCCAAAAAGGCAGGCCAGTTGCACGACCGGCCCGGTGTTCTCCATGTCGCTTATGAAACGACAGGCGGGAATGCCGTGGAGGGGCTGCGGCATCGGTTGAACGCCGAGCAGATGCGAAGCTTTGAGTCGCGTGGCAGCACGCTCGAATGGGTCTACGGGAACTATCTGACGCCGGAGCACACGACCGCGCGATTGGAGTCGGCGGCGCTTTCGGAAACCACCGCCACTTATCCAATCAGAGGCCGCCGGCATCGCCAGCCACTCCGACACCATATGCTTTTCCTCGACGACGACGGAACGCCGGGAAGCCACTGGCTACGGTGAACGTTGAATTCACGACCTCAGCCTTACTAAGGCCGTTCGCATCCCGTCCTATGTCAGCTTATCCTTGGAGCGTTCTTGATAACTGTCAGGCAGCTTTCGGCTCACTTCCAGCCGTTCAGCGGCACCTGAACGAACGCCCGGTTTCGGGAAGCGCATCATTAGCGCTGAATGGTCGGGATTGGATCTTAGGCGCACAGCTCCCTAATCCGACACATTCGATCTTGTAGGCATCTCTGTCGGGGTGAAGCGCGCATTTCATCCCAGCGACTTTACCTCTCACCAGCCATCTCAGCCCCACATCCCAGAGAAACGCGGCGATCTCCAGCCGCCAAGGGAAAGCACGCCCAAGGCGTACTCCTGTCACGGAGGTCCGGTTTCGGTGTCAAAGGATAAAGCGCTGGATGCCCCGTGAGGATTCGAACCTCAATAGGCGGTATCAGAAACCGCAGTCTTACCATTAGACGACGGGGCATCAGCGAGGGCGCGATCTAGGCGGGGCTTTGCCGCCTGTCAACGCCCCGATGTTGCCGATTCGCCACGTCGCTTGCGTAATCGCCGGGCTGCGCTACATTCGTTGCCAAGCACCGGGCGGGTATTTTCCCGCGGCGGCAGATATAGATAGTGAGTTTTGCGGCGATGGGGGATGTTTCCGCCCGAATGCCGTCCCGGCAGGGTGGTCCTGCCCGTCCGGCGGCGATCCGGCCCAGTCGTGGGCGATGGCCCGATGCGCAGGCCTTTGCCGCGCTGGATCTCGGCACCAACAATTGCAGATTGCTGATCGCACGCCCGCAGGCCGGCGGATTCGCGGTGATCGACGCGTTCTCGCGAATCGTCCGACTCGGCGAAGGGCTCGCCTCGACCGGCCAGCTGAGCGACGCCGCGATCGAGCGGACGATCGCCGCGCTGCGCGTGTGTTCGGAGAAATTGAAGCGCCGCAACGTCACGCTCGCGCGCTCGGTCGCAACCGAGGCGTGCCGCCAGGCGCGCAACGGCCCCGCTTTCATCGCGCGCGCGCTCGCCGAGACGGGGATCCATCTCGACATCATCACCGCGGAGGAAGAGGCGCGGCTGGCGGTGCTCGGCTGCCATGCGCTGATCGAACCCGGTAACGACCCCGCGCTGATCTTCGACATCGGCGGCGGTTCGACCGAGCTCGTGCTGGTCGATACGTCGACACCGATCCCGACCGTGCTCGACTGGCATTCCGCGCCGTGGGGCGTCGTGTCGCTGACCGAGCATGCAGGCGGCGGCAAGGGCGAGGCGGGCCGGCGCGCGGCCTATGCGCGGATGCGGCAGGTCGTCGCGGACAGCATCGCGCCGTTCGCCGCGCGGCTGCCGGCCAATGTCGAGCGGCCGCGGCTGCTCGGTACCAGCGGCACCGTGACGACGCTCGGCAGCGTGCATCTGGGGCTGAGCCATTACGACCGCTCGGTGGTCGACGGGTTGATCGTGCCCGCCAGCGCAATGCGGCGGATCAGCGCGAACCTGTCGCACATGGCGATCGAGGAGCGGGCGAAGCTCGCCTGCATCGGAAACGAGCGCGCCGACCTGGTGGTCGCGGGCTGCGCGATATTGGAGACGATCATGGACATCTGGCCCGCCGAACGGCTCGGCATCGCCGACCGCGGCATTCGCGAGGGCATATTGCGCCGCCTGATGGGCAGCCCGAAGCCATGAGCCGTGGTGGTTCGGGCGGGCATACCCGCGTCCTCACCGCGCGCAAGCGGACCGCGCAGTCGACGCGCTGGCTCGAGCGCCAGCTGAACGACCCGTACGTCAAGCGCGCCAAGGCCGAGGGCTATCGAAGCCGGGCGGCGTACAAGCTGACCGAGCTCGACGAACGGTTCGAGGTCATCAAGGGGTCGAAGCGCGTCATCGATCTCGGAATCGCGCCGGGCGGCTGGGCGCAGGTGATCAAGCGCCGCCTGCCCAAGGCGGCGGTGGTCGGCATCGACCTGTTGCCGGTCGACCCGATCGACGGCGTGACGATCTTCCAGATGGATTTCATGGACGATGCGGCGCCCGCGATGCTGATCGATGCGCTCGGCGGCGCGCCCGACCTCGTGCTGTCGGACATGGCGGCGAACACCGTCGGCCATCCGCAGACCGACGCGCTCAGGACGATGGCGCTCGTCGAGGCGGCGCTCGATTTCGCCTGCGACGTGCTGGAGAAGGGCGGGACGTTCGTGTCGAAGGTCTTCGCGGGCGGTGCCGATTCGGCGCTGGTCGCGGAGATGAAGCGCAACTTCACCAGCGTGAAGCATGCCAAGCCGCCGGCAAGCCGCAAGGGATCGGTCGAGTGGTTCGTCGTGGCGCAGGGGTTCAAGGGTCGATCGGTGGACCGGGAGCGCTGATCCACCGATCGACCCGGCCAGCGCCGCCCTGCGGCGTCTGACCCCGCGGCTTTGCCGCGGCGGGGTGGTTTTGGGGCCTGATGGCGGTGGCATCGCCGGCGCCCCTGCCCCCTGCGCCCTTCAGGCTTAATTCCGTGTCCCGCGACCCGGCACCCTCCCCCCGTTCGTGCTGAGCGTAGTCGAAGCACCTTGAGTCCCACGCCCTTCGACTACCCTCAGGGCGAACGGTGGGGGGGGTGGCGACCGATGGCCACCTGCACCGTGAAGGCGAACCTGCTCCCGCTACACTCCCTCCGCTTCACCCCCAACGACACCCGCGCAGAGAAAAGGCCCGCGGACCTTCAGGTCCACGAGCCTTTCAATCGCACCAACCAAGCGATGCCGCAGCATCGTTCGCCGGAAACCGATCAGGGTCGGATCGCAACATGGCCCGGCTCGCGCCGCACCACGTCCGTGCGATCAACCCTCGTAATCGGCACCCAGATTCTGGTTGCGCGGCGGGGCGGCGGCGGTGAGGCGCAGTGCCTCGGCCGATGCCGCGAGGCTGCCGACGGCATCGACCTCGTCGTCATCGTCGACGCGGACCTTCTGCAGGCCCTGGATGACCGATTCCTTGAGATGCGCGGGCTTGACGTTCTCGTCGGCGATCTCGCGCAGCGCGACCACCGGGTTCTTGTCGCGGTCGCGGTCGAGCGTCAGTTCGGCGCCGCCCGAGATCTGCCGCGCCCGCTGTGCTGCGAACAGCACCAGGTCGAACCGGTTGGGGATCTTGTCGACACAATCTTCGACAGTAACGCGCGCCATGACGCTTCCTTCGCAACGAACACCGATAGGGAGAATGACGGCGCCTACCCACACCCCGCCACAAAGTCAAGATTTTGCCGCCGGGGGGCGCCCACGTCCCCCCGCGCCGCATGGCCGCGAGGTTGCATCGGCCCGAGCCTGTGTCCACTAGCTCTTGCCATGACCATGCCCGCCCCCCAGCTCGATCGCACCACGGCCCCGCAGGCGGTGGACTCGGTCTTCACCGTCGACGGCAACCGGCTGACGCTGCTCGAAGCGGGACCCGAGCGGCTCGAGGCACTGATCGGGCTGATCGACGGCGCACGGCATTCGTTGCGAATCCTCTATTACATCTACGCCGACGACGACGCGGGGCAGCGCGTGAACGACGCGATGATCGCCGCGGCGAAACGCGGCGTGACGGTTGCGCTCATCGTCGACGGCTTTGGCAGCGACGATGCGGCGAGCGTCGACTTCTTCGACCCGCTCAAGGCCGCCGGGATCGCGGTGTGCCGGTTCTCCGCACGGTTCGGCCGGCGGTATCTGCTGCGCAATCACCAGAAGCTCGCGCTGGCGGACGGCGAGCACGACGACGCGCGGATCATCGTTGGCGGCTTCAACGTCGAGGACGATTATTTCGGGACGGTCGCCGACAATGCCTGGCGCGATCTCGGCCTGCTGATCGAAGGCCCGGCCGCGGGACGGCTGGCGGGCTATTTCGATTCGCTCAGCGGGTGGATCCATCAGCCCAAGGGCAAGCTGCGCAAGCTCAACCATGCGCTGCGCCGCTATAGCGAGACGCAGGGACCGATGCGCTGGCTGATCGGCGGACCGACGCGGCGGCTGTCACCCTGGGCGCGGGCGGTCCGCGACGACATGCGCCGCGCGACGAGTATCGACATCATCGCCGGCTATTTCACGCCAAGCCCGACGATGTTGCGCAGGCTGGATCGCGCGGGGCGTCGTACCGACCGCGTGCGCATCGTCACCGCCGCGAAATCGGACAACAACGCGACGATCGCCGCCGCGCGGTTCACCTATGCGGGGCTGTTACGCAAGGGCGTGCACGTCTTCGAATATCAGCCGACGAAGCTGCACACCAAGCTCTACGTGATCGACGACGCGGTCCATATCGGCTCCGCCAATTTCGATATGCGCAGCCTGTTCATCAACATGGAGCTGATGATCCGGATCGAGGACGCCGCCTTCGCCGCGCATGTCCGCCGCTATGTCGAATCCGAGATCGCGTGCTCGACCGAGATCACACCGGCGTTGTACAAGGAAAAGACCGGCTGGCTGCAGCGTGTGAAACAGTTCTGCGCGTATTTCGTCGTCGCGGTCGTCGACCCCAACGTCTCGCGCGGACTGAACTTCGGGGTCGAGGACTAGGGCGCTGACGGTCGGTGGCGACGCTTACTGCGCCGCCGTTCCGCCGACCGTCAGCCCGTCCACGAGCAACGTCGGCTGGCCGACGCCCGCGGGCACCGACTGCCCGCCCTTGCCGCACATCCCGATCCCTTCGTCGAGCGCGAAGTCGTTACCGATCCCGCGCACCTTGGTCAGCGAGCTCGGCCCGTCGCCGATCAAAGTCGCGCCCTTGATCGGTGCGCCCAGCTTGCCGTCCTCGACCAGATAGGCCTCGGTGCAGCTGAACACGAACTTGCCCGACACGATGTCGACCTGCCCGCCGCCGAACGCCTTGGCGAAGATACCCTTCTTCACGCGGCTCAGCAGCTCGGCGGGATCGTCGTTGCCCGCCTTCATGAAGGTGTTGGTCATCCGCGGCATCGGCGCGTGCGCATAGCTTTCGCGGCGGCCATTGCCCGTCGCCTCGACGCCCATCAGCCGCGCGTTGAGCCGGTCCTGCATATAGCCCTTGAGGATGCCGTCCTCGATCAGCACGGTCTCGCGCGTCGGCGTGCCCTCGTCGTCGATCGTCAGCGAGCCGCGGCGATCCTGGAGCGATCCGTCGTCGACCACGGTCACGCCCTCGGCTGCGACGCGCTCGCCGATCCGCCCCGAAAAGGCCGACGTGCCCTTGCGGTTGAAGTCGCCCTCGAGCCCGTGGCCGATCGCCTCGTGCAGCAGGATGCCGGGCCAGCCATTGCCGAGCAGCACGGTCATCTCGCCCGCGGGTGCCGCGATCGACTCGAGATTGACGAGCGCCTGCGACAGCGCTTCGTCGATCGCGCGGTTGTACGTCTCGGGCTGGAAGAGGTCGGTGTAGAGATAGCGGCCGCCGATGCCGTAGCTGCCCGTCTCGCGACGGCCGTTCTGCTCGGCGACGATCGACACGTTGAGCCGCACCAGCGGCCGGACGTCGGTGGCGACGAAGCCGTCGGCGCGGACGATTTCGACCACCGACCATGTCCCCGAGAGGCTGACCGAGACCTGCGCGACGCGCGGATCGCGCGCGCGCGCGGCGGCGTCGATCGTCTGGCATAGGTTCACCTTATCTGCGAACGGCACGAGGTCGAGCGGATCGGCGGCGGTGTAGCGGTGGCGGTTGGTGCCCTGCGGCGGGCCGGCCTTGGCGGCGACGCCGGGCTCGATCAGCGCCATCGTCTCGGCGGCGCGGCGGATCGCGGCGGGGGTCATCTCGTTCGAATGCGCGAACGCGGTCATCTCGCCCGACACCGCGCGCAGGCCGAAGCCCGAGCTCGTGTCGTACGAGGCGGTCTTCAGCCGGCCGTCGTCGAACCCGAACGCCTCCGCCTTGCGGTACTGGAGATAGAGTTCGCCGTCATCGGCCTTGGACAGTGCCTTGGCGGTGAGGGCCTGCGCCTGCTCGGGGTCGAGCGTGTCGCGGTAGAGGAACGAGCGGGGGTCTGCGGCTATCGTCATCCGATAGATATAAGGGGCTTAGCGCCCTGCGCCATCCCCATGGTCGCGCAATGTCGACTGGTCCGCACCATCGGCAGGGCCGCCGACGAGGATGAAGCGCCGGTCGCAATAGCCGCAATCGACATAGCCGGTCTCGTCGATCTGCAACCAGACGCGCGGATGGCCGAGCGCTGCGCCGCCGGGAATGTCGGTGGCGCCATCGCAGGCGACGCGGGCGTGGGTGACGCGGGTGGTTTCGAGCGGCGGATGCATGGCTGCGCGATAGCAAGCGCGGGCGGGGCGGGCAATTGGTTCTTCTGTGGTGATAGGAAGGAAGGATTTGTTCACGCGGAGGCGCGAAGGCGCGGAGATGATGCGCTTGTCGCGAAGCGTCCTTCACATCGGGAACGGCAGAACAGGACTTGGGTCTCCCGACCGAGAGGCTGGATGCGACTTCTCCGCGCCTCCGCGCGAACAAATCTTCTTTGCAACGCCCGAGGGGAGATGACCCGCCCTCCCCGCCCCGCTATGCCGCGACCATGACCGAAGCCGCGATCGCCATCACCAATCTCTGCAAGACCTATGCGGGCGGCAAGCGCGCGCTCGACGGCGTGACGTTCGACGTGCCGCGCGGCCAGATCTTCGGGCTGCTCGGCCCGAACGGCGCGGGCAAGTCGACGCTGATCAACATCCTCGCAGGCCTCGTCAACAAGACCGACGGCAACGCGGCGATCTGGGGCTTCGACACCGACGACCATCCGCGCAACGCCAAGGCGTCGATCGGGATCGTCAACCAGGAGATCCTGTTCGATCCCTTCTTCTCGCCGTTCGAGACGCTCGAGATCCAGGCCGGGCTGTACGGCGTCCCCAAGGCGAAGCGCCGGACGATGGAGCTGCTCCGCGCGGTGCATCTCGAAGACAAGGCGCACGCCTATGCGCGCACGCTGTCGGGGGGCATGAAGCGCCGCCTGATGGTCGCCAAGGCGATGGTCCATTCGCCCCCCGTGCTCGTCCTCGACGAGCCGACCGCGGGCGTCGACATCGAGCTGCGCCAGCAGCTCTGGACCTATGTCCGCAGCCTCAACGCGGCCGGCGTGACGGTCGTGCTGACGACGCATTATCTCGAGGAAGCCGAGGAGCTCTGCGACCGGATCGCGATCATCAACAACGGCCGCCTGATCGCGAACGAACCCACGCGCGAGCTGGTCGGCAAGGCGCAGGAGAAGATCGTCGCGGTGACGGTGGACCGCGACGTGACCGAGGTCCCCGCCAATGCCTGTTTCCAGAAGATCGCGCTCAAGGGCAGCCGGACGCTGGAGATCACCTATGCCAAGGACCGCGTGAACGCGGGCGAAGTGCTGGCCGCGATCCAGGGTGGCGGGTTCGGCATCGTCGACGTCTCGACCAAGGAACCCGATCTCGAGGACGTCTTCCTCAGCCTGACCCGCGCCGCCAACGCATGACGAGCGACATCCTGATCGTCGGATCGGGTGCCGCCGGGCTGACCGCAGCACTGAACCTGGCCGACCGCTTCACCGTGACCGTACTCGCCAAGGGCGCGCTCCACGAGGGCTCGACCGCCTGGGCGCAAGGCGGGATCGCCGCGGTTCTCGAACCTGGCGACACGTTCGAGAACCATGTCGAGGACACGATGGTCGCGGGCGCCGGCCTCAACGACCGCGCGGTCGTCGAGATGGTCGTCGAGGGCGCCCCCGCCGCGATCGAGCGCCTCACGCATCTCGGCGTCCCGTTCGAGACCGAAGGCAACGCGCTCCATTTGACGCGCGAGGGCGGGCACAGCCATCGCCGGATCGTCCATGTTGCCGATGCGACCGGCTGGGCGGTGCAGGAGGCGCTGCAAAAGGCCGCCGAGGCGCATCCCAACATCACGCTCGTCCCCGATCAGATCGCGATCGACCTCGCGACCGGTCGTCACGAGGAGCGCTATTCGGGTGCCGGCAACGTCTGGGGCGTCTACGCGGTCGATCGCCACACCGAACGCGTCGCGCTGTACACCGCGCGGGCGACGATATTGGCGACCGGAGGTGCCGGCCGGACCTATCTCTTCTCGACGGCGCCGCGCGGCGCGACGGGCGACGGCATCGCGATGGCGTGGCGGGCGGGTGCGCGCGTCTCCAACATGGAGATGATGCAGTTCCACCCGACCTGCCTCTACAATCTCGACGTGAAGAACTTCCTGATCACCGAGGCGGTGCGCGGCGAAGGCGGGCGGCTAATCAACCCGTCGACGGGACACCGGTTCATGGTTGATTACGATCCGGACCGGATGGAACTCGCCCCCCGCGACGTGGTCGCGCGCGCGATCGACGCGGAGATCAAGCGCGACGGGCTCGATTACGTCCATCTCGACATCAGCCACATGCCCGCCGACTTCATCCGGCATCATTTCCCCAACATCCACGACAAGCTGCTCGGGCTTGGCATCGACATGACGACCGGGCCGATTCCGGTCGTGCCGGCGCAGCATTACACCTGCGGCGGGATCGTCATCGACGAGCATGGCAAGACCGACCTCCCCGGCCTGTATGCCGCGGGAGAATGCACCGAATCGGGCCTGCACGGCGCGAACCGGCTGGCGTCCAACTCGCTGCTCGAATGCTTCGTGTTCGGCGAGGCGGCCGCGGACAGCATTGCCGCCGCATGGGACAGCCTGCCCCCGCCCCCGCCGATCCGCCCCTGGGACGAAAGCCGCGTCACCGATTCGGACGAGGAGGTGGTCATCAAGCAGACCTGGACCGAAATCCGCCGGTTCATGTGGAATTACGTCGGCATCGTCCGCACGACCAAACGGCTCGAACGCGCGCAGCACCGGATCAAGCTGCTCAACGACGAGGTGGCCGAATATTACCAGCATTTCCGGGTCACGCCCGACCTGATCGAGCTGCGAAATCTGCTCCAGACCGCCGAGCTGATCGTCCGCTCGGCGCTACACCGCCACGAAAGCCGCGGGTTGCACTATACGCTCGACTATCCCGGCATGCTGCCCGATGCGATCGATACCGTGCTCGTTCCCTGATTTTTCGCGGCCCGACGTGTCCAGAGTGCGGCTCGTCGCACGTGGCCGGTACGGGCATATCGCGGACGGTGCGGGCCGATAAGGATTGCCGCCGGATCACGGGGCAATCGGTACATATGGCATCTGGCAGGTTCGCGTGTCTCTTGGGGGTCACCGGCATCGCGCTCGCGGTTGCGGGCTGTGGCCCCTCGTCGCGACCGGGGACGAGCACCGCCGCGCCGCAGGGCGATCCGCAGGCGACCGTCTCGATCCCGATCCCGCCCGTCGCCGCGCGTCCTGTTCGTGCCGCGCCGGCACAGCTCGATGCTGCGATCGTCGCGCTGCATCAGGGGTTCGAGGGAAAGTCGGGGATCGCGATCCGCGCGGTCGATGATGGCTGGACGGTCGAGGTCGGCGGACGCCAGCATTTGCCGCAGCAATCGGTCAGCAAGCTCTGGGTCGCGATCACGCTGCTCGACCTGCGCGACCAGGGGAAGGCACGGCTCGAGGATCCCGTCGTGGTCCGGCCCGAGGACCTCACGCTGTTCCACCAGCCGATCGCGATGCTGGTCAAGGGCGACGGCTATCACACCACGGTCGGCGAGCTGCTGACGCGCGCGCTGACGCACAGCGACAATACCGCGAACGACCGGTTGCTGAGCTATGTCGGCGGCCCGCGGGCAGTGCGCGGCATGATCCTGCGCAAGCAGCTCGGCGAGATCCGCTTCGGTCCGGGCGAGCGCCAGCTGCAGAGCGGGACCGCCGGGCTCGTCTGGCAGCCGGCCTATGCGCTCGGCAATGCGTTTGCCGTCGCCCGCGCGCAGCTCGATCCCACGGTCCGTGCCGCGGCGCTCGATGCCTATGTCGCCAACCCGCCCGATGGTGCTGCGCCGATCGCGATTGCCGATGCGCTCGCGCGGCTTGCGCGCGGCGAATTGCTCAGCGCGAGCTCGACGCAGGTGTTGCTCGACACGATGGGGGCGTCGGTCACCGGCCGCGCGCGGCTTCGCGCTGCGCTGCCCGCGGGGTGGCGGATCGCGCACAAGACCGGCACCGGTCAGGATCTCGGGCGCCGCAACGCGGGCTTCAACGATGTCGGCCTGCTCACCGCACCCGACGGCAAGCGCTATGCGATCGCGGTGATGATCGGCGACACGCTGCGCCCGATCCGCGAACGCCAGATGCTGATCCAGTCGGTTGCGGCGGCCGTCGCCGCGCATGCGGGCAGCGCGCGCCCTCAAAGCTGACTTCAATCCTCCCCCGCCAGGGGGAGGTGGCTGGCACTTGCCAGACGGAGGGGGCGGTAAAGGCGACCTCGGCTCCGTGTCCTCCCCCTCCGTCAGGCTGACGCCTGCCACCTCCCCCTGCCGGGGGAGGATCGCCTGATCGAGACGCGCGAGATTTCCTCCAACCTGATACCCAACAGCCACGCTTCGCCCATTGGTCCGCGCGCGCGCATCCGCTAGACCGCGCGTGATGCCCCATCTCTATCTCGTCGACGGCTCCGGCTATATCTTCCGCGCCTATCACCGGCTGCCGCCGCTCACCAACAAGCATGGCGAGCCGGTCGGCGCGGTCTATGGCTATACGACGATGCTGTGGAAGCTCGCGGACGAGGTCCACGCCGCAGACGGCCCGACTCACATGGCCGTCATCCTCGACAAGTCGTCGAAGACGTTCCGCAACGATCTCTACGACAAGTACAAGGCGCAGCGTCCGCCGCCGCCCGAGGATCTCGTCCCCCAATTCCCGATGATCCGCGACGCGACGCGCGCCTTCTCGCTGCCGTGCATCGAGACCGAGGGGCTCGAAGCCGACGACATCATCGCCTGTTATTCGAGGGCCGCACTCGCGCAGGGCTGGGAGGTCACGATCGTCAGCTCCGACAAGGACCTGATGCAGCTGATCGAGCCCGGTCTCGACATGTACGACACGATGAACAACCGCCGGCTGGGCGCGGAGCATGTCGCGGAGAAATTCCACGGCGTGACCCCGGCGCAGCTCGGCGACGTGCTCGCGCTGATGGGCGACAGCGTCGACAACGTCCCCGGCGTCCCCGGCGTTGGCCCCAAAACCGCCGCCAAGCTGATCCTCGAGCATGGTGACCTCGAATCGGTGCTCGCCGCGGCCGAGGGGATGAAGAAGGGCAAGCTGCGCGACAATCTGATCGAGCATGCGGAGATGGCGCGGCTGTCGAAGGTGCTCGTCACGCTCAAATGCGACGTCGCGCTGCCCGAGCCGCTCGAGGATCTCGAGCTCAAGGGTATCCCCGACGCGCCGCTGCGCGCGTTTCTCGAACATCACGGCTTCAAGTCGCTGATCGCCAAGCTCTCCGCAGTGGCCGAGGCGCCGGTCGCCGAGTCGACCGTCGTCGCGGACATGGATGCGGACGAACCGTGCAAGCATGACGACTATGAGACCGTCGTCGACGAGGGCGCGCTCGACCGCTGGATCACGCTGGCCAGGCACCAGGGCTGGATCGCGATCGACACCGAGACGACGGGGATCGACGCGACGCGCGCGGATCTGGTCGGGATCAGCCTCGCGCTGCATCCGAACCTCGCCTGCTACGTCCCTATCGCGCATGGCGGCACCGATTTGCTCGCGGAAAACCCGGTCCAGATCGACCGCGCTACCGTGCTGGCGAAGATGAAGCCGTTGCTCGAGGATCCGAGCATCCTCAAGATCGGCCATAATCTCAAATACGACATGATCGTCCTCGCCCGCGCCTATGCGGCCACCGGCGGCGTGACGATCGCGCCGTTCGACGACACGATTTTGATGAGCTTCGATCTCGATGCCGGGCTTCACGGCCACGGCATGGACGAGCTCGCCGCCACGCACCTCTCGCACACCTGCATCGCGTTCAAGGACGTGGTCGGCACGGGCAAGTCGCAGCGCAGTTTCAACGAAATCGACCTCAAGGCCGCGACCCACTATGCCGCCGAGGACGCCGACGTCACGCTCCGCCTCTGGCGCCGGTTCAAGCGCCGCCTGCCCGCCGAGGGCTCGACGCGCGTCTACGAGATGGTCGACCGCCCGCTCGTCCCCGTCATCGCGCAGATGGAGATGCACGGCATCAAGGTCGATGCCGCGAAACTGTCGAAGCTCTCGACCGAGTTCGCCGCGCAGATGGCGAGCCTCGAAACCGAGATCCACGCGCTCGCCGGCGCGCCGTTCACGATCGGCAGCCCCAAGCAACTGGGCGACGTGCTGTTCGAGAAGATGGGGATCAAGGGCGGCCGCAAGGGCAAGTCCGGGGTCTATTCGACCGACGTCACCGAACTCGAACGCATCGCCGCCGACAAGGATTCGCCCGGCGCGGTGATCGCGCGCAAGGTGCTAGACTGGCGCCAGCTCTCGAAGCTGAAATCGACCTATACCGATGCGTTGCAAGCGCAGATCAACCCCGCGACGGGTCGCGTCCACACCTCCTACTCGCTGACCGGCGCGCAGACCGGACGGCTGTCGTCGACCGATCCCAACCTGCAGAACATCCCGATCCGCACCGAGATCGGCCGCCAGATCCGCGACGCGTTCGTGGCGGAGCCCGGCAACGTCATCCTCGCCGCCGATTACTCGCAGATCGAGCTGCGGCTGGCCGCGCACATGGCCAACGTCCCCGCACTGAAGCAGGCGTTCGCGAACGGCGACGACATCCACAGCCTGACCGCGCAGGAGCTGTTCGGCGAGGTCAACCGCGACACGCGCGGCCGCGCCAAGACGATCAACTTCGCGATCCTCTACGGCATCTCGCGCTGGGGGCTCGCAGGTCGGCTCGATGTGAGCGCGGACGAAGCGCAGGCGATGATCGACCGCTATTTCGATCGCTTCCCGGGCATCTCGAGCTACATCGTCGACACCACCGAGAGCGTCCGCGCGACCGGGTTCACGACGACGCTGTTCGGGCGGAAAACGCATTTCCCGCGGATCCGCTCGAAGATCCAGCACGAACGCCAGGGCGCCGAGCGCGCCGCGATCAACGCACCGATCCAGGGGACGAGCGCGGACATCATCAAGCGCGCGATGGTCCGCATGGGGCCCGCGCTGCTCGAGGCCGGGCTGCCTGACGTGCGCATGCTGCTCCAGGTCCACGACGAACTCGTGTTCGAGCTGCCCGAGGGTGATGTCGAGGCGGCCAAGCCCGTGATCGAACGCGTGATGGCCAACGCCGCGACGCCGGCGGTCACGCTCGACGTTCCCCTGGGTATCGAAATCGGTACCGGCCTGAGCTGGGGCGCAGCGCATTGATCGCGCAGGGCGGCAGCCGGCCGCGTCCGGCTGACTCGCACCAGCGCGGCCGGCGGAGCGCTTGCTCCGACCGACGACGCGGCTGTGCCGCGGCGCGACGCACCGACGGCGCCCGCCCGTGACGGAATCGACCAAGGATATCGACACGCTCGCCAAGGGCGGTCGGACCAACATCGCGGGCTTCGTCCTGCGGCTGGCCGCGCGGATCCCGTTCCTGTTCATCGCGGGCCGCATCTACGGCCCGGACCTGGTCGGCCGCTTCGCGATCGCGGTCGTGGTCGTCGAACTCGCCGCGTTGCTGGCCACGCTCGGCCTCAAGCGCGGTCTCGCGCAGGCGCTCAGCAGCGCGGATCGCCCGCACGCCAACGTTGTCTGGGACGCAATGGCGGTCGCGTTCATCGCCTCGCTGATCGCCAGCGCGGTGCTCTGCACCTTCCCGCAGATCATGTATCCCAACAGCGCGATCACCGGGCTCGACCGGTTCCTGCCGCTGATCATCGTCGCGGTCGCCTGGTCCGACGTCAGCCTCGCCGCGCTCGCCTATCGCCTCAACGTCAAGGCCGCGGTGACGGCGCGCGCGGTCGTCGAGCCGTGGACGATCTCGATCGCGGCCTGGGCCTTCTCGTATTTCACGATCCGCGACGGGCTCGTGCTCAGCTATGTCGCGTCGATGATCGCGGCGCTGATCGCCAGCCTCGTGCCGTTCCTGCGCAGCTACGGCGCCCCCCGCGGCTGGTCGCCGCACCTCCGTCCGCTCTATACGCTAGCGCGTGCCAACGTGCCGCTGGCGGGCGCGGACATCCTCGAATGGGGCAGCCGCAACGTCGACCGCTTCATCCTCGGCGTGATGTTCGAGCCCAAGATCGTCGGCATCTATTACATGGCGCAGCAGGTCGCGAGCCTGCCGCAGAAGCTCAAGACCAGCTTCGACCCGATCCTCGGCCCGGTGATCACGCAGAGCCTCGCGAACAACGACCGCGCCGCGATCGCCAACCAGGTCCGCCAGGTCGCGTTCTGGATCATGGCGGCACAGGGCGGGCTCGCGCTGATGGGCTCGATCCCCGGCGAAGCGGTGATGGGTGTGGTCGGCCCGCAATTCGTCGCCGGCACCGCCGCGCTCGCGTTCCTGCTGACTGCCGAATTCCTCGCCTCGACCGGCGCGGTCAGCGAATCCGCGCTCGTCTACATCGCGCGTCACCGGAACCTGATGATCTCGGCGGCGATGCTCGCCTTCCAGATCGGGCTCAGCTTCGCGCTGATCTTCCTGATCCGCGGGCTCGGTTATCCGGTCAATTATCAGGCGGCGGGGCCCGCGGTCGCGCTCATGCTGTCGGTCGCGCTGACCTCGGTGATCAAGTCCAGGCTGCTCGGCCACCTGCTCGGTGCGAGCGTGTCGCCATGGCGCTGGCCGCTCGTATGGGCCGCGCTGGCTGCGATCGTCGTCGGCGCCGCCTTCACCGCGCTGCCCAAACGGTATGAATGGGTCGAACTCGCGGTCGGGGAACCCGCTATCGCCGGGACGTATCTTTTCATCCTGTGGAAATGGGCGTTCGGCCCGGCAGATCGGGCGTTGTTCAAGAAGAAGCCACCCGAAGCCGAACCGGTGCTCCCCAACGCCGGTTCGGCCATCCCGTAACTGGCCCCCCGCAATCGCAGGGGGCCCGGGTCCGATCAATGCCGGAAGTGGCGCATCCCGGTGAACACCATCGCGAGACCGGCTTCGTCCGCGGCCGCGATCACATCCGCGTCGCGGATCGACCCGCCGGGCTGGATCACTGCGGTCGCGCCTGCCTCGACCGCGGCGAGCAGGCCGTCGGCGAACGGGAAGAACGCGTCCGAGGCGACTGCCGAGCCGATCGTGCGCGGGGTCGACCAGCCGGCCTTGTCCGCGGCGTCCTTGGCCTTCCACGCGGCAATGCGTGCGGATTCGAGGCGGTTCATCTGCCCCGCACCGATGCCCGCGGTGCTGCCGTCCTTGGCATAGACGATCGCGTTCGACTTGGTGTGCTTGGCGACGGTCCAGGCGAAGCGGCAGTCGATCAGCTCCTGCTCGGTCGGCTGGCGCTTGGTCACGACTGTGAGTTCGCCCGGCGTGCCGTTGTCGCGACCCTGGACGAGCCAGCCGCCGGCGATCGACTTCGCCGTCAGACCCGCACGGGCGGGATCCGGGAGCTCGCCGGTCAGCAACAGGCGGAGGTTCTTCTTCGCGGCGAACAGCGCGATCGCCTCCTCATCGGCGTCAGGCGCGACGACGACCTCGGTGAAGATCCCGGTGATCGCGCGCGCGGTTTCCGCGTCGAGCGTGCGATTGACGGCGATGATGCCGCCGAACGCCGAGACGGTGTCGCACGCGAACGCAGCGGCATAGGCCTCGGCAAGCGTGGCGGCGGTGGCGACGCCGCACGGATTGGCGTGCTTGACGATCACGACCGAGGGTTCGGCGTCGCGGAACTCGGCGATGAGCTCAAGTGCGGCGTCGGCGTCGTTGAGGTTGTTGTAGCTGAGCGCCTTGCCCTGGAGCTGGCGCGCCTGGCCGATGCCGCGGACGCTGTCGGTCGCGGTGTAGAAGGCGGCGGACTGGTGCGGGTTCTCGCCGTAGCGAAGCGTGTCGCCGCGCTTGAGTGTGATCGGCAGCACGGGCGGGAATGCCTCGGCCTGGTCGACGGTGCCGAACCACGTCGCGATCGCCGAGTCATAGGCGGCGGTGGTGGCGAAGGCCTTGGCGGCGAGGCGCTTGCGGTCGTCGAGCGTGGTGGTGCCGCCCGCGACGAGCGCATAGTCGGCGGGGTCGGTGACGATCGCGACATAGGCGTGGTTCTTGGCCGCCGAGCGGACCATGCTGGGGCCGCCGATGTCGATATTCTCGATCACGGTGTCGCGGTCCGCGCCCTTGGCGACGGTCGCCTCGAACGGATAGAGATTGACGATGACGAGGTCGATCGCGCCGATCTGGTGCTCGGCCATCGACGCGGCGTGGCCGGCATCGTCGCGCACCGCGAGCAGACCGCCATGCACCATCGGGTGGAGCGTCTTGACGCGGCCGTCCATCATCTCGGGGAAACCGGTCAGCTCTGACACGTCGCGGACGTCGAGGCCGGCCGCACGCAAGGCGGTGGCGGTGCCGCCGGTCGAGACCAGCTCGACGCCGTGGCTCGCGAGCGACTTGCCGAGATCGACGATCCCCGTCTTGTCGGAAACGGACAGGAGCGCGCGCTTGATCGGGATGCTGGTCATGAGGGTCTTTCGTGGTCCGGGAGTCGCCGTGCGGCGGCCTTTAGCCGCGGTTGACGTTGGGGAACAGGGGGCGGGTTGATCGCGCGCCCTCCCCGCCGCCGTCATCCTGACGAAAGTCAGGACCCAGAGCCACGGGCGCGGTCGTTTGGTATCCTGGGTCCTGACTTTCGTCAGGATGACGGGCGTGGGGGATGATCGCGGTGACCGTCAGGCCTTTTTCAGCGCCCAGCTCACGCTCGCGCCACCGGCTGCGGCTTCGCCCGTGATCATCAGCTGCTGCGTCGCGACGGGGCGGCCGTCCGCGTCGATCCAGACGCTGTCCTCGACCACCAGCGCGCCGCCGCGGCAGCGGAACTGCCAGAGCGCACCGCCCGGCAGGCGAAGGATCGCGCCCAGGCCGTCTGCGGTCGGCGACACCTGCACCCCCGCACCGAGATGGAAGCGGATCGCGAACAGCGACAGGCCGGTACGCCGCCTGCGCCCCTGCGGCAGAAGCGCATCCTCGCCGCGCAGCTCGCGCCCGTCGCCGGTCAGCATCAGCTGGCGGCGATGAAGGAACCCCCAGCGGCGGACATAGCCGTCATGGCTCGCCTCGATCCGGCTTGCGGCCTCCGATTCCTGACGGCTCAATTCGACTTCGCCGACGCCGCGGCCGAGCGTGCCGTCGGCATGGATCGCGGTGGAATTGCTGTCGGCGATCGTTAGCGTCGAATGCGCCGCGGTCGAGCGCAGCCCCTCGACCATTGCCGCGGGAAGCTGCGCGATACCGGCCCGCGCGCCGCCGCAATTGACGACGATGCGCGACGGACCGTCCGAGAACTCGAACGCGAGCGTCGAGGCGCAGCCCCCTTCGACGAGGCGCGCGATCGGCGGCGGCGCCGCGTCGACGATCAGCACCGCGCTGCTCGCCGCGAGCCGTTGATAGCCCCAGTCGCGCGCTTGGCGGAGCGGGCGCGTGCGGACGCCGCTCGCCTCGATCACGGCGGCGACCTGCGTCTCGCTCGAGGGTCCGCCGCCCTGCCAGCTCGACAACCCGTGATCGGCATGCGCGACGCCGAGCAACGCCGCGACCATCCGCGCGAGCGTGACGCCGACCGTCTCGGGAAGCGCGAGGCCACGCGCGACGTAGCTTTCCTGGAGCAGCGTCAGCAACTGGATCGTGTCGAGCAGCATCGACGGGCTGCGCGACACCGACCCGCCATCGTCGAACAACCCGGTGCCCAGCGCGCGGAGCAGCCCCGCCTCGCCGAACGCGCGACGAGGGTCGCCGCCGGGGATCAGCAGCCCGGCGGCGACGACCCCGCACCAGGCGGCGATGCGGGGGGCGCCCGCCGGCGCCTTGTCGGCCGTGCGATCGAGGTGGAGCGCGCCGCGTGCGAGCGCGTTCAACACCTTCGAGCGATAGATCAGGTCGGACGAGGACAGGATCAGCGGTGCGTGCGCGGTCCAGAACAGGATGCGACGGCCCCACATGTCGGGCCGCCATGCGATGCCCCCGGTCTTGTCGGCATAGGCAGTCAGCCAGAGCCCCATCAGATATTCGGCGATCGGTGCGCCGCGCGACCGCGTCGCCACCGTCGAGAGATCGCGCAGCCACGCGAAACTGTGCAGATAGTCGGCAAAGGCCTTGGGCAGCGGCTTGGCGAGGTCGAGCGTCTCGATATCGCGCGCCTCGCCGCGGAACGAGAGCACGCCGTCCAGCAGCATCGTCCCGCGCGGAATGTCGCCGAGGATCGGATCGTCGGGGACCGCGATCAGCTTGAGCGGGTAGCGCCCCTTGAGCCGAAGCGCATGCAGCGGCGTGCGCCATGTCAGCCGGTGGAAGCGCTCGGCCAGCCGATCGGCGAGCGACAGCCCCTTGTCGCGGCCGAGCCGGATCAGGCGGCGGCCTTCATCGATCCCGTCGAGCGCGGGGTCGGTCGCGGGATCGCGCTGGCTCAATCGCCCCTCAATGCCGCAATGTTCGCGGCATACTGCGCTGGCCCGCCGCGGAAGACCGAGGTGCCCGCGACCAGCGCGTCGGCGCCCGCCTCGATACAGCGCTTCGCCCATTCGGCATCGACACCGCCATCGACCTCGAGATCGATCGCACGACCGCTCTTTTCGATCATGGTGCGGATCGCGGCAATCTTCTTGAGCTGGCTCGGGATGAAGCTCTGTCCGCCAAAGCCGGGGTTGACGCTCATCACCAGCACGAGGTCGACCATGTCGAGCAGATAATCGAGCATCTTGGCGGGCGTGCCGGGGCAGATCACGATCCCCGCGCGCTTGCCGAGGCCCTTGATGTGCTGGAGCGAGCGGTGGATGTGCGGGCCGGCCTCGTAATGCACGGTGATGCAGTCCGCACCGGCGTCCGCGAACGCGTCGAGATAGGCGTCGACGGGAGAAATCATGAGGTGGACGTCGAACGGCTTGGTCGTCATGCCGCGCACCGACTTCATGACCGCGGGGCCGAACGAGATGTTGGGGACGAAATGCCCGTCCATCACGTCGATATGGATCCAGTCGGCACCGGCCGCGTCGATGGCGCGAACCTCCTCACCCAGTTTGGCAAAGTCGGCGGACAGGATCGAGGGAGCGATACGGACGGGTTGCATGGGATTGTCCTAGCGCGGGATCCACGTGGTGCGAAGGGCTTCTATCCTCCCCCCGCCAGGGGGAGGTGGCTGGCTCTTGCCAGACGGAGGGGGCGGTAAGCGAAACATCTGCTTCGCGTCCTCCCCCTCCGTCACCTGCGGTGCCACCTCCCCCTGGCGGGGGAGGATTAGTTAGCTGCGCTTGAGGCGGGCGATGAAGAAGCCGTCGCAGCCGCCTTGCTCGGCGAGCATGCCGGGGAGCGTGCGGACGCTACCAGCTAGGGGGCCGGTCTCGGTGGGCGTGATGCCCGCGGGAAGTTCGGCCTGGTCGACCGGCGCGATCGTATAGTCGCTGCGCGCGGACAGGAACGCATCGAGCTGCGCCTCGCCCTCCGACGGTTCGAGCGAGCAGGTCGCGTAGACGAGCGTGCCGCCGGGCTTCACCCAGTCGGCGGCGCGCGCGAAGATGCGTGCCTGGAGCGCCGCGGTCTCGGCGATGATCGAGGGGCGGACGCGGTGAAGCACGTCGGGGTGGCGGCGGAAGATGCCCGTCGCGCTGCATGGCGCATCGATCAGGATCGCATCCGCAGGCTCGGTCGGCGCCCATTCGAGGATGTCGGCGTTGACGACTTCCGACTTCAAATGCGTGCGATAGAGGTTTTCGCGCAGGCGCTTGATCCGGCTCTGCGAATTGTCGACCGAGGTGACGGTCCAGCCTGCCGCCGCGAGCTGCAGCGTCTTGCCGCCCGGCGCCGCGCACAGATCGAGGACGTGGCCCTCCCCCTTGCCGAGCAGCCGTGCGGGGAGCGAGGCGGCGATGTCCTGCACCCACCACGCGCCGTCGCCGAACCCGGCCATGTCGGGGACCGAGTCGTGATCCCCCAGGCGAAGATGCCCAGGCATGAAGCTCTCGCCACCGAGTTTCTCGCGCCAGCCTTCGGTTTCGGCGGGGTCGGCGATCGTGAGGTCGAGCGGCGGCGGTGCGGCGATCGCGCGGCCGGCGGCGTCGACCATCTCCTCGCCCCACGCGGCTTCCCAGCGGAGTTCGACGGGGGCAGGCAGCGTCGGGACTTCGGGGAGCAGCATGTTCGCGCGGAACAGCGTGCCGAACACGCCGTGGACGAGCTTGCGCGGGCCGCCGTCGACCAAGGGCAGCACGGTCGAGATCGCGGCGTGCGACGGCGTGCCGAGGATCAGCACCTGGACGAGCGCGATGCGCAGCGCCATCCGCGCCTTCGCATCGTCGGGGAGGTTGGTCTTGGTGACCGAATCGATCATGGCGTCGAGATCGGGGAGCCGGCGCAGCGTCTCGGCGGCGATCGCGTGCGCGAGGCCGCGATCGGGGCCGTGGATCGCGCGGGTCGCGGCGGGGAGCGCGGATTCAAGCGACTCGCCGCGGCGCAGCACGGCGTCGAGCAGGCGGAGTGCTGCGCGGCGGGTGGGGACGCCGAGCGGCTCGGGGGCGTGGGTGTAATCGGGCATCAAAGGTCCTTCGCGTTCGGATCGCACGCGCGGCTGTTATGGCAAAATCGCGCGGCGCGCCCCATGTGGCGGTTACGACGCCAACACGCAAATCCGGAGAGCCGCGATGGGCCAGCGCCCCGATCATGTGAAGCCACCCGAATATCTCGCGAAGACCACGCCGGTGCCAAAACCCGAGCCGATCGTGCCCGACAAGGATCCCGAACCGCGCGATCCCACGCGCTATGGCGACTGGGAGCTCAAGGGCATGGCGATCGACTTCTGATCCGGGCGCGATGGCCTGTCCGTGATGCTGACGGGATCAGGATCAAGTGTGACGAACGACAAACGTCCCGTCCGTCATCCTGACGAAAGTCAGGATCCAGGATCACGAACGACGCCGTAGCTGGCTCTGGATCCTGACTTTCGTCAGGATGACGGGTGGGGCGAGGATGACGGGTGGGGTGAGAATGGCGGGGTAGAGTGCGGACGACGGGAGTAAATCTGCGGCAGCGGTCCTGACGCAGGTGGAACGTATCTCCTGGCGGCGCGTCGCGGTAGGATGAGGGGATTCTTCGCTAAACGCTGGGTAAAAATCACCGGCATCGTCGTCGCGGGCGTGCTCGTGCTGGGACTGGTCGGGCTGGCGGCGTTTCCCTGGGGATCGCTCAAGGGGGTGATCCAGCGCCAGCTCACCGCGCGGTTCGGACGCCCCGTGACGATCGGCGGGATCGAGCGCGTAGATACGTTCGGATTCAACCCGACGATCCGCATCACCGACGTGCGTATCCCGCAGGCGTCATGGGCCGGAAAGGGCGATTTCGTATGGCTGCGCGAGGCCGAGGCGACGTTTTCCGGGCTCGCGCTGCTCAAAGGCGCGTTCGGGCCGCGCGATGTGAAGGCGCGCGGGTTGCGGCTCGTGCTGGTCCGCGACCGGAATGGCCGGACCAATTGGGAACGACCGGGCAAGCCGAAGGGCGGCGGGAGCTCGACCGACCTCGACGGGCTGACGATCAGCGACAGCGTGATCGCGTATCGCGACGACAAGCAGGATCGGTTCGTGACCGCGCGCTTCGCCTCCGATCCGGTGCGCGGGATCCGCGCGACCGGCACGGGCACGATCCGCGGTGCGGCGGTGCGGATTGCGGTCGCGGGGCCTTCGGTCGAGACGTTCCAGGGCAAGCCCTGGCCGTTCACCGCGTCGATCGATGGCGACGCGCTCTCGATCACCGCGAAGGGTCGGATGGACCGCCCGCTCGATACGGACGCGATGAGCCTCGACGTGACCGCGCGCGCGACCGATCTCAAGCTGATCGACGCGGTGATCGAGGCGGGGCTGTTCCGCACGCAGCCGGTGTCGTTCAGCGCGCATGTCCGCCACGACCAGCCGAAATGGACGGTGACACAGCTCGAGGGCGTCGTCGGGCGGTCCGATTTCGCGGGGCATGTCAGCGTCGACAAACAGGCGGGGCGGAGCAAGGTCGATGGCGCGATCGTGTCGCGGCAGTTCGACTTCGGCGACCTGTCGTCGGACGAGGGCAAGGCCAAGGGCGCCGCGCTCGAGCGCGCAATCGGCCCGCGACTGGTGCCGAACACGCGGATCGACATCGGCAAGATCGACACCACCGATGCGCGGATGGCGTTCAGGATCAAGCGGATCGTGAGTGCCAAGGGGGCGTCGCCGATCCTGTCCGCCAAGGGCGTGCTGGCGATCGATCACCAGTTGCTGACGCTCAGCGATCTCGATGCGCGACTGCCGCAGGGCCGTGTCGAGGGCAAGCTGACGGTCGACCAGCGCGGCGATCGCAAGGTGCCGATGGTCGAGATCAACCTGCGGCTGCGCGGCAGCAGCGTGCAGGATCTCGCGGGCGGCGGCGGCGATTTCAGCGGCAATGTCAGTGCACGCGCGCGGTTGAAAGGCCCCGGTGCGACGATCCGCGCGGCGGTCGGCAATGCGAACGGCACGATCGGGTTCGTCGCGCGCGACGGGCAATTGCCGCAGGGGATCGCAGCGGCGCTCGGCTTCGATGCGGCACGCGCGCTTCTGGCGAAGGATGGCGAGCGCGCGGGACTGCGCTGCGTCGTGCTCAAGCTCGACGTGACGCGCGGGCATGGACGGATCGATCCGATGATCGTCGACACGACCGCCAGCCAGTTGCGGGGAACGGGTAGCGTGGTGTTCCCGGGCGAGACGCTGAATATCCGGCTGAGCGGTACGCCGAAACAGGATGCGCTGCTCCGGTTGCCGGGATCGGCCTATATGACGGGGACGATCGAGCGACCCAGCGTGTCGATCCCGCCCGAGGTGAAGTCGGTGGGGAATATCTTCAAGGCGATCGGCCGCGCGATCACGGGGAAACAGGGGCCGACCGCGAGCGATGCGGATTGTTCGGGGCTCGCCGCGCGGGTCCTGCGGTAAATCTTTGATCCTCCCCCGCCAGGAGGAGGATGAGGCAATCGCCTCTTATCAGCCTGCCTCGCCTTTCAGCGGCCGCGCGAGCAGGTCGCCGATCACGTCGGTGACGGGTGCGCCTTCGAGCAGGCGGCAGACCGCCTCGGTGATCGGCATGTCGACCCCGGCATCGCGTGCCGCCTCGCGCAGGACGGGCGCGGTGAACGCACCCTCTGCCACCGTGCGGCGATCGCCGAGCAGCGTTGCGGCGGACTCGCCCCGCCCCAGACCGACACCCAGCGAGAAGTTGCGCGAGCTGGTCGACGAGCAGGTGAGCACGAGATCGCCGAGTCCCGACAGCCCGGCGAGCGTCTCCACGCGTGCGCCGCGCGCAAGCCCGAACCGGGTCATCTCGGCAAAGCCGCGCGCGATCAGCGCCGCGCGGGCATTCTGGCCGAGCCCGGCGCCCTCGACCACGCCGCAGCCGATCGCGAGCACGTTCTTGACCGCCCCGCCAATCTCCGCGCCGACGACGTCGGTCGACGCATAGGTCCGGAAATGCCGCGCCGCGAGCCGCGTCGCGAGCGCTTCGCCAAGCGCCTCGTCCTCGCAGGCGAGCGTCACCGCGGTCGGCAGCCCCGCCGCCACCTCATGCGCGAAGGTCGGCCCCGACAGCACCGCGATCGGCGCGTCGGGATGCACCGCGCGCGCGACCTCGCCGACGAGCCGCTTGCTGCCCGCCTCGATCCCCTTGGCGCACAGCACCAGCGGGATGCGGCCAATCGGCGCTGCGGCGAGCACGCTGCCGACATGCTGCGCGGGTGCAACGACGAGGATCGCGTCCATGTCCGCCAGCGCGGCGAGATCGCCGGTCGCGCGGATCGTCGGCGACAGCGCGACGCCGGCGAGGAACAGCGCGTTCGCTTGCGTCGCGTTGATCGAGTCGACGACCGCCGCCTCGCGCGCCCAGAGGACGACGTCGCGGCCGTCATGCGCCGCGACCTGCGCCAGCGCGGTACCCCAGGCACCGCCGCCGATGACGCCAATCCTCATGTCCTGCGCCCTCATGCCTTCACCCCTGCCCCGCGCACCGCCTCGGCGGTCGGATCGAGCGGCCAGCGCGGACGTGCGGCGACGTCGAGCGGGTCGGTCAGCCCGGCGGCGAACCGCTCCGCACCCGCCCAGCCGATCATCGCGGCATTGTCCGTGCACAGCCACAGCGGCGGCGCGACGAAGCGCAGCCCGTTGTCGGTGGCGAGACGCTGCAACGCGCCGCGCACCGCCGTGTTGGCGGCGACCCCGCCCGCGACGACGAGCGCGGTCGCGCCATAGGAGGTCCGCAGCGCCCTGGTGGTGCGGTCGATCAGGCAATCGACCACGGCCGCCTGGAACGACGCGGCGATATCTTCCGGCGGATATTGCCCGACGACGCGCGCGACCGCGCTCTTCAGTCCGGCAAACGAGAAATGCGGTTCGGCCGAGCCTTTGAGCGGCCGTGGCAGGGGCACCGCCTTTGCATCACCCAGCGCGGCGGCGCGCTCGACCGCCGGGCCACCGGGGAAGCCGAGTCCAAGGAGCTTGGCGGTCTTGTCGAACGCCTCGCCCGCCGCATCGTCGATCGTCGTCGCCAGCCGACGATACGCGCCGACGCCCTCGACCAGCAGCAGCTGGCAATGCCCGCCCGACACCAGCAGCAACAGATAGGGAAATTCGAGATCCGGGTCGGACAGCCGCGGCGACAGCGCATGCCCCTCCAGATGGTTGACCGCGATCAGCGGCTTGCCCGCGGCGTGCGCGAGCGCCTTGCCCGTCACCAGCCCGACCATGACGCCGCCGATCAGCCCGGGGCCCGCGGTCGCGGCAACCGCGTCGACATCCGCCAGCGTCAGCTTCGCATCGGCCAGCGCCGCGACGATCAGCGGCTCGAGCGCCTCGACATGCGCGCGTGCGGCGATTTCGGGGACGACGCCGCCGAACGGCGCATGCGCGGCCTCCTGCCCGAGCAGCCGGTGCGCGAGGACCCGCCGATCGCCGGTGACGAGCGCGGCGGCGGTTTCGTCGCAGGAGGATTCGATACCGAGAATGATCATCGCCTGTCTCTATCGCGCCGCACGAAGCTTGTCCCGCGCTTGTCGAATGCGTCACCATTCTGCATGGCACGACCATGACTCGTTTTCGGCTCGGTACGCGCGGTTCGCCCCTCGCCCTCACCCAGGCAGCGATGGTGCGCGACGCGTTGTGCCTGGCGCATGGCTGGTCAGCGGACGCCGTCGAGACGGTCGTGATCCGCACCACCGGTGACCGCGTCCAGGATCGCGCGCTGGCGGAGATCGGCGGCAAGGCGTTGTGGACCAAGGAACTCGACCGCGCGCTCCACGACGGCGAGATCGATTGCGCCGTGCATTCGATGAAGGACGTCGAAACGATCAGGCCCGAAACGATCCGGATCGCGGCGATGCTGCCGCGCGCCGACGTGCGCGACCGGTTGATCGGCGCGGAAAGCATCGCCGACCTGCGCCAGAATGCGGTGGTCGGGACCAGCTCGCCGCGCCGACGCGCGCAGATGCTGCGGTTGCGCCCGGACCTCGAAATCGTCCTCATCCGTGGCAATGTCGACACGCGGCGCGGTCGGGTGGCGAGCGGCGAAATGGACGCGACGCTTCTCGCCGCAGCCGGGCTCGATCGCCTCGGCCAGCATGATTGCGGCCATGCGATCCCGACCGACGTGATGCTGCCCGCCCCCGCGCAGGGCGCCGTCGGTATCGAGGTGCTTGGCGAGGGCGCGGCGGGCGCGATCGTTGCGGCGATCGATCATGCGGAGACCAGTCTGTGCGTGCTGACCGAGCGGGCGTTGCTCGCGCGACTGGGTGCGGACTGTCATTCGCCCGTCGCAGCGCTCGCATCGCTCGCGGGCGAGACGTTGACGCTGCGTGCGGAATTGATCGCCGAGGACGGACGCTGCGACGTGACGGGATCGATCGAGGGCGGGATCGACGAAGATCTGGGAACGGCGCTCGCGCTCGACCTGCTGACCCGCGCGCCCGCCAGCGTCAGGCTCCTGTTCGCGGCATGACCCGGTTCGTGGTCCTGCGACCCGAACCCGGCAATGCCGCTACGTGTGCAAGGCTGCGCGACCAGGGGCTCGAGGCGCTTGCCCTGCCGCTGTTCGCGGTGGTGCCGGTGGCGTGGACGCTGCCCGACCTGGCGCGGTTCGACGCGGTGCTGCTGACCAGCGCGAACGCGGTGCGTCACGGCGCGCTGCCCGATGCGCTGAAGAGGCTCCCCGTCGTTGCCGTCGGCGATGCGACGGCGGCCGCGGCGCGCTCGGCGGGTTTCGATGTCGCGATCACCGGCACCGGCGATGCGCGGTCGGCGGTCGATCAGGCCCGTACGAAAAATCTTGCCCGGCTGCTTCATCTCTCAGGGCGCGAGCGGGCGCCGACCGCAGGGACTGTCGAGGCCATCACCGTCTATTCGAGCGATCCCGTCCGCGTCGATGACGCGGACATTCGCGCGACCGGGGCGCAGCATGTCCTGATCCATTCCGCACGCGCGGCGCGCGCCTTTGCCGAACGGGTCGACGGCGCAGGGGTCGATCGCGCGACGATCGCGCTCATCGTCATCAGCGCCGCCGTCGGAACGGCCGCAGGCGGTGGCTGGAAGGAGGTGATCGTCGCTGACCAGCCGACCGACGACTCGCTCGTTGCGATTGCCGCAAACCGCGCGATTGACCCTGGCGCGCGTCGCGGGGATAAGCGCGTCATGAGCGACCAAGTGCCGATCGACCGTTCCAGGGCACGCGGCCCACGCCTGGGTGTAATAATCGCGTTGATCGGACTGGCGTTTATCGCCGGACTGGTCGCGATGGGCTATGCCTTCAAGACCGTTCCCTGGCTCGGCGCGCAAACCGCCGCGCTGACCGGATCCGGTGTGAAATCGTCCGCTGCGACGACCGGCAATGCCGATTACACGCCCGCGCAGCCGCTCAATGCCAATGGCGAGACATCGGCGCCGGCGGCGATCGATACCGCGGTGCTCGCGACGCGCGAAGCCACGCTGGCGGGCCAGCTCAGCGTGCTCGAAACGCGTACCGCCGCCGTGTCGGCGGATGCGAATTCGGCAGCGGCGCAGGCGACTCGTGCCGAGGGGCTGATGGTCGCGTTTGCCGCACGCCGGGCGATCGATCGCGGTGTCGGACTGGGCTATATCGAGGAGCAGCTTCGGCTGCGCTTCGGCAAGGCGCAGCCCCGCGCCACGGCGGCGGTGATCCAGGCGGCCCACCAGCCGGTGACGATCGAGGATCTTCGCCAGGGTCTCGACACCATCGCGCCCGACATCACCAGCACCAACGGCGTCGCCGAGGGTGGCTGGCTCAAGACGGTGCGGCGTGAATTCAACAATCTTATCGTGCTGCGCGAGGAGAGCATGGCCTCGCCGATGCCCGCCGACCGACTGGCACGTGCACGCAGGCTGCTCGAAGCGGGTCAGGTCGAGGCCGCCCGTGCCGAGGTCGCACGCCTGCCGGGTGCCGGCCAGGCGGGTAACTGGATGGCGGCCGCACGACGCTACATTATCGCGCGCCAGGCGCTCGATATCCTGGAGAATACCGCGCTCATGGGTCAGGCCGGGCAACCCCAGCCCAGCCCGATCATCGTCACGACACCGATCGTGCCGCCGACCACGGAGCAGGTCGAGGATCAACCCGCGCCGTTGACGGCGACACCCTGAACCGCTGACGTCGCCGTCAGAACGAGTTCCAGTCGTCGTCGCGGCGGACCATCGAAGAGATCGCCGCGACCGGCAGCGGCTTGACGGGCGAGGCATAGGCTTCGGGGGTTACGAAATCGCGCCTGGCCGGTTCGTTCGAACGCTGTGCAGCCGAGGCGTGGCCGTTGCGATGCCCCTGCCCGATCTGGAAGCGGTTCGCCCGGTCGGCGAGCGCCCCGACCTCGGTCGCCAAACTGCGCGCCGCGGCCGAGGTTTCCTCGACCATTGCCGCATTCTGCTGCGTTGACTGGTCCATCGTCCCGATCGTGGCCGAGATCTGTGTGATCGCCTCCGACTGCGCCTGGTTGTCCGATGCCATCGTCGCGACAAGTTCGTGGACCTGCGTCACATCGCCCAAGATCTCGGCGAGTGCGCCGTCGACCTTGGTCACGGCATCGACCGCGGTCACGATGTCCGTCTGCGTGACGGTCAACTGATCCCTCGCACGCTTGGCTTCCTCCTCGGCGCGCATGGCCAATGCGGATACCAGATCGGCGACGACCGCAAAGCCGCGTCCCGCATCGCCTGCGCGTCCGGCCTCGACCGCCGCGTTCATCGCCAGCACGCGCGTCTGGAACGCGATCTTGTCGAGCCCCTCGATCACGTTGTCGATGCCCTTGGCACTTTCGGAGACGCGCCCCATCGCCTGGACCGCCTCGTCTGCCACGGTGCGACCGCCGCCCACGGTGGTGATCGCCTGGTCCGCACGTTCGACCGTCCTGCTCGCCGCACTGGCGGACGCGCGCAACCGGCCATCCATCTGCGTCACCGACGCCGCGGTCTCCTCGAGCGAGGCAGCATTGCTTTCGGTACGACGCGCGAGATCCTCCGACGCCTGTGCGATCTCGTGCGATCCGGTGCGGATCGTCGTCGTGCTCTGCGACACCGCACCGATCAGGTCCCGCAACTGGTTGAGGGCGTCGTTATAGCTGACTTCGAGCGGTGCGAAGCTTTCGGGCAGACCGTTCAGCGTGTTCGTCAGATCGCCTGCGGCAAGCGCATTGAGCGCGCTGCCCGTCGCGGTGATTGCGGCGTTGCGTTCGACCTGTGCCTCTTCGAAATATACCGACAGCGACAATTCCATGTCGAGCAGCGCAGCCTTGACGATCGCGACGGTCGCATCGGTCGCGCTTGGTCCACGAAACCCGCCCATCAGGCGGCGCCAAGGGCTGTATTCCTTGCCGATACCCTCGAGAAGGACTTCGAGAACGACGGCATAGGCACCGACATACCAGCGCGGTTCGAGCCCGATGCGCGCATGCACCGAGCCGATGCGCCGCACGCTGCCGTAGAATTTCTCGTCGAACCGGCCGCTCGCGATATTGAGCCAGTGCGACGCCTGCGCCGACTTGGCCGCGTCCATATGCGCGGTATCACGGAAGAAATGCGCGGTTTCGGGTTGCTGTCGGACCCGCGCGTAGAAGCGGTCGAGTGCGCCGCCGATGATTTTCTGAATGAGCGGCCGGACCGCCGCCACTGTTGCCTGCTGTTTTGGCCCCATCTCCATGAAAGTGAGGCGCGACGAAACTTGATCCGATGACACTGACTGCTCCTTATCGCCACGCCCCCAAGACGGTTTTGCGATAGTGAATTATAGGGAGTGCCCCCGATCGACGGTCACGATCGTCGATGAATCTCGGCACCGGCCAGCCCGCTGCCCCGGCATCGCAGGTGGTCCAGCAACGCCATCCCTGACCGATTCCCGGGCCGCGCCAAGGATCTTGCGGATGCTCGCATAGCGGCCGGCTTTCAGGGCAAAGCGAAGCCGTCCGGCATGGGTTGGCGCATGTCGCAAGCGTAGCGGGCGTCTGCGCACGATAGACAGTGATGTTGGCTTCGATCGCCGTGACGTTCGTCGCAGCATGGTCGAGGTCGCGCGTGCGCGGCCATGTCTCTGGATGGAATGTTTGCGCCTGAAATCACAGGCCGAGCTCATGCCAATCTTTTGTCCGTGGCACGATAAGGCCGCGTGATGATGTAGGGCATGGTGAGTGTGGTGACATCCCGGGCGGGAGTGATGGTGTATCCATCGAAACCGCCACCCTGATGGGTGGCGGCTGGAGCGGGCGAAGGGATTCGAACCCTCGACCCCAACCTTGGCAAGGTTGTGCTCTACCCCTGAGCTACGCCCGCTCTGGCGCCTGTGCCGCCGGTCGAAATCGACACGGTGGCGGGGTGAGGCGCGCTATTAGCCCGGGGTTTCAGGTACGGCAAGCGCCTTCTTCGGAAAATTTCAAAGACGGTCGATTCAGATTCCGCTTGGAGTCTGACCGCATAGAACATTACAAGAACATCTGTGAACGACTCGCCCGCCCTTATCGCGCATCTCAAGCGTATCGCCGCTACCGGATCGCCGCTGCAGGGTGATGCCAGACCCGTCGATGCGTGGCTGAGGCACGGCATGGCAAGCGCCCAGCTCCACGAGATCTTCGCGACACAGGATGATGCGGCAAGCGCCGCCGGGTTTGCCGTCGCCAGCAGCCTGGCGGGCCATGCCGCGCCGGTCCTGTGGCTGAGGACCGAGGGCAGCGAACGTCAGGGCGGGCGTCTTCATGCCAATGGCCTGAACGAAATGGGGCTGGACGTAGGATCGCTGGTGCTTGCTGTGGTCGATGACGAGGCAAGCCTGTTGCGCGCGGCGGCGGATGCAGCGCGGTGCAAGGGGCTTGGTACCTTGCTGATCGAATCCTGGGGGCGTGCGGCGGGTATCGACCTCACCGCGACACGACGCCTGATGCTCGCCGCCGAGGCGTCGGGGGTCACGATCCTCAACCTGCGGATCGGTGCCGCCCCCGTGCCGAGCGCCGCCGCCACGCGGTGGCAGGTGGCATCGTGCCGATCCCGGACACTCGAGGCCGACGCACCGGGACGGCCAACCTTCGATATCGAATTGTTGCGCCGACGCGGAGGCCAGGCCGGTCTGCGCTGGCGCGTGGAGTGGGACCGTGACGCTTATATCTTCGACCAGATCGCCGCCGATGGCCAAAGCCCAGGGACCGAAATCGACGATTCCCCGCCGGTATCTGGCGCTGGTATTTCCGTGGCTGTCGATCGAGCGGCTGCGGACGATGCGCCCTCACCTCTTCGTCGGACGGGGTGACATACCCTTTGCGTTCGTCGAGTCGGTCGCGGGCGGGGTCAGACTGAAGAGCGTCGATCGCGAGGCGGCGCGCGCCGGGCTTCACCCCGGACTTGCGCTTGCCGATGCACGCGCACGCATCCCCGAACTCGAGGTCTATGATCATGACCCGCATGCCGATCACGAATGGCTCGAGCGGCTGGCGGATGGCTGCCAGCGTTACACGCCCTCGGTTGCCCTCGACGAACCCGACGGGCTGATCCTCGACATCGCCGGCTGCGTGCATGAATTCGAGGGCGAGCGCCGGCTTGCCGCCGATCTCGAGGACCGGCTGGCGCGCCGCGGTCTGCTGGTGCGCCATGCGTTCGGCGATACGCCCGATACCGCGCGCGCGCTCGCCCGTTATGCCGGTGCGCCCGCCCCCGATGAGCGGCGCGCGGTCAAACGCCTGCCGGTCGCAGCGCTGGGTCTCGACGAGGATGCGACGGCCGCCTTGTCGCGCGCGGGATTGAAGACCGTCGGCGATGTCATGGCGCGCCCGCTCGGGGTGATCGCCGCGCGGTTCGGCGAGGCGGCGGTCATGATGATCCGCCGTCTCGACGGCAGCGTGAAGGGGCCGATCGTTCCGCGCCGGACGGTCCCCGCGATTGGCACGGAGCGGCGCTTCGCCGAGCCGATCGCACGCACCGACTATGCATTGGAGGTACTGGCCGAACTGGCCGGCGAAGCCGCCGTGCAGCTGACCGAGCGCCACGAAGGCGGCCGGCGCTGGGAGGCACGGCTGTTTCGCGCCGACGGGCTCGTCCAGCGGTTGCGGGTCGAGACCGGCCAGCCGACGCGCGACGTCGCGCTGTTGATGCGGCTGTTCCGCGAACGCATCGACAGCCTCGCCGACCCGCTCGATCCGGGGTTCGGCTATGACCTGATCCGGCTCGACATCGCGCTCGCCGAGCGGCTCGATGCGTCGCAGCTGAAATTGGAGGGCGGGCAGAAGGGCGCCGCGCAGGACGATGGCGTCGCCGCGCTCGTCGATCAGCTCGGCACGCGGCTCGGCCGCGCGAAGGTGCGCCGGTTCGCGGCGCGCGACAGCCATATTCCCGAACAGGCCGAGCTGATGCTGCCCGCCGCCGAGACCGCCGCGGTCAGCGCGCGCCCCGCGGTCTGGACCACGCCCGAATCGGGTGAGCCGCCGCTGCGTCCGATCTATCTGTTCGACCCGCCCCAGCCGATCGAATCGATGATGGCCGAAGTGCCCGACGGCCCGCCTCACCGCTTTCGCTGGCGCCGCACCGTGCATGACGTCGCGCATAGCGAGGGGCCGGAACGGATCGCGGGCGAATGGTGGCGGCGCGAGGATATCCCGACGCGCGATTATTACCGGATCGAGGACCGCCGCGGCCGGCGCTTCTGGATCTTCCGCCACGGGCTGTATTCCGAGGTGGAGACGCCGCGCTGGTATCTCCACGGCGTGTTCGCGTGACCGGTTTCGCCGAGCTCGTCGCGGCGACCAATTTCTCGTTCCTCGACGGGGCAAGCGACGCGGGGACGATGGTCGGCCGCGCAGTCGAGCTGGGGCTCGGCGGGATCGGCATCGCAGACCGCAACACCGTCGCGGGCGTGGTCCGCGCGCACCAGGCGCTGAAGAAGGCGGAGGCTGCGCTGCTCGGCATGACGCTGCCACCGGTCGATTTCCGGCTGCTGGTCGGCGCGCGGCTGGTGTTCGAGGACGGCACGCCCGACATTATCGCCTATCCCGCGACGCGGCGCGGCTGGGGACGGCTGACGCGGCTGCTGACGGTCGGCAACCGGCGCGCGGAAAAGGGCGGCTGTATCCTCGGGCTCGGCGACCTGATCGCGCATCATGCCGAGATGATGCTGGTGGTGATGCCCGAGAGCAGCGCGCGCGGCGCGACGCCGGTATCGCCGCTGCCCGAGGGCGATGCGCTACCCGAACGCCGCGAGCGCGACCTGCCTGGAGTCCTGCGCGCGGTGAAGCGGCTCGGCACGGACTGCGTCTGGCTCGGCGTGACGATGCCGCGCGGTGGGCGCGACCGGCGGCGGCTGGCGCGGCTGGCCGGGATCGCCGATGCGGCGGGAGTGCCGATCCTCGCGACGACCGACGCGCTCTATGCCTATCCCGACGACCGCGACCTGCACGACATCGTCACCTGCATCCGCGAGGGGACGAGTATCCACAAGGCCGGGCGGCTGCTCGCCGCGAATGGCGAACGCCATCTGAAGCCCGAGAGTGAGATCGCCCGGCTGTTCCGCGATCGCCCCGACGCGGTCGCCGAGAGCGCACGGCTGCTGTCACGGATCGCCTTCACGCTCGACGACCTCAAATACGAATATCCGCACGAGCCGATTCCGGCCGGGTGGGACGCGCATGACTGGCTCGAACATCTGGTCTGGCAGATCGCGCTGGAGCGCTACGACTACCGCGTCCCCGAAAAGATGCTCGCGCTGCTCCACGAGGAGTTCACGCTGATCCGCCAGCGCAACTATGCCTATTACTTCCTCACCGTGTCCGACATCGTCCGGTTCGCGCGCGCGCAGGATCCGCCGATATTGTGCCAGGGGCGCGGCTCGGCGGCCAATTCGGTGGTGTGCTATCTGCTCGGCGTCACCTCGGTCGATCCGATGAAATACGACCTGCTCTTCTCGCGCTTCATCTCGAGCGAGCGCGACGAGCCCCCCGATATCGACGTCGATTTCGAGCATGAGCGGCGCGAGGAGGTGATGCAGTATATCTATCGCCGCTATGGCCGCGACCGCGCCGCAATCGCCGCGACCGTCATCCATTATCGCCCCAAGAGCACGGTACGCGAGGTCGGCAAGGCGCTGGGCCTGACCGAGGACGTGACGCAGCGGCTGACGAGCACGGTGTGGGGCAGTTTTTCGAGCCGGTTCGACGAACGCCGCTTTACCGAGACCGGCTTCGATCCCGACAATCCCGAGATCGCGCGGCTGCGCATGATGGTCGACCGGCTGCTCGAATTCCCGCGGCATCTGTCGCAGCATGTCGGCGGGTTCGTGCTGACGCAGGGGCGGCTCGACGAGATGGTGCCGATCCACAACGGCGCGATGGCGGACCGCACCTTCATCGAATGGGACAAGGACGATATTGACGCGCTCGGGCTGATGAAGGTCGACATCCTCGCGCTCGGCATGCTGACCTGCATCCGCAAGAGCTTCGACCTGATGCGCGAGCACGGGCTGGGCGACCATCTGCTCGACACGATCGCGGTGGCGGAGGACGACCGCGTCTATGACATGCTGTGCAAGGGCGACAGCATCGGCGTGTTCCAGGTCGAGAGCCGCGCGCAGATCAACATGCTGCCGCGGTTGCGCCCGCGCCAGCTCTACGACTTGGTCGTGCAGGTCGCGATCGTCCGGCCCGGGCCGATCGAGGGCGACATGGTCCACCCCTATCTCCGCCGGCGCAGCGGCAAGGAGAAGGTCGAGTTTCCCGCGCCCGATCCACGCTTCGGCCCTCCCGACGAGCTGCAACAGCTGTTGCGCTTCACCTACGGCGTGCCGCTGTTCCAGGAACAGGCGATGAAGCTCGCGATCGTCGCGGCGGGGTTCACGCCGAACGAGGCGAACCAGTTGCGCAAGTCGATGGCGACCTTCCGCAAGGTCGGCGGCATGGACAATTTCCACGCCAAGCTGATCGGCGGGATGGTCCGCCGCGGCTATCAGGCGGAGTTCGCCGAACGCTGTTTCAAGCAGATCGAGGGGTTCGGATCCTACGGCTTTCCCGAAAGCCATGCGCTGTCGTTCGCGCGGCTGGTCTATGTGTCGTCGTGGATCAAGTGCTTCCACCCCGCGGTGTTCACCTGCGCGCTGCTGAATGCGCAGCCGATGGGATTCTATGCTCCCGCGCAGCTGGTCCGCGATGCGGTCGAGCACGGCGTGCGCGTGCTGCCCGTCGACGTGAATGCGAGCGGGTGGGACAACAGCCTCGAATCCGCGATGGTGATGCGGCTCGGCTTTCGACAGGTCGACGGGTTCCGCGGCGAATGGGCGGCCGAGATCGCGCGGGTCCGGACCAAGCCGTTCGCCGGGATCGAGGATCTCGCCCGGCGTGCCAGCCTGCCGCAGCGCGCGATGAACCTGCTCGCGGATGCCGATGCGTTCCGCTCACTCGCCAAGGACCGGCGCGAGGCCTTGTGGGACGTGCGCCGTACGCCGCCCAAGCAGCTCGCGCTGTTCGCTGCCGCCGATGCGCCTGAACTCGGCGTGGAGCCCGACGCGCATCTGCCGGCGATGCCGTTGTCCGAACAGGTCGCGGCGGATTACCAGACGACGCGGCTGTCGCTGAAGGCGCACCCGATGGCGTTCCTGCGCGACCGCTTCGCCGCCGAGGGGATCTTGTCGAGCGCACAGGCCAACGCCACGAAGGACGGCCGCCGCGCGAAGGTCGCCGGCATCGTCCTCGTCCGGCAGCGCCCCGGCAAGGGCAATGCGATCTTCGTCACGATCGAGGACGAGACCGGGGTCACCAACGGACTGATGTGGGCGCGCGATTTCGAGGCGAACCGGCGCGCGGTGATGGCCTCCCGGCTGATGGTGCTCGAAGGCGTGATCCAGCGCAGCGAGGAAGGCGTCACGCATCTGATGACCGTGCGCGTCCAGGATCGCAGCGACATGCTGCGGCTGTTGTCGGAGGATCATGCGGTGGAGCCGCCGCTCGCGCGCGTCGACGAGGTGATCCGCCCGGTCGCGACGCGGAGTCCGGACGCGCGCGCGCACCACCCGCGCGCGACACACCCTCGCGACGTCCGTATCCTGCCCAAGTCTCGCGACTTTCATTGAAGCCGTCATCCCAGCGCAGGCAGGGATCCAGAGCCAAGCGCGGCGGGTTCTATGGCTCTGGATCCTGGGTCGAGCCCAGGATGACGGGTAGTAGGCGCGGTTTGTCGTGCGTACCGATCCATCCTAGAGGTGGCATTCATCGCGAGCGCCCCCAAATAGCGGGCAGAACCACACGGGAGTTGAACTTGGCCACGCTTGGAATGTCCCCCGCCGAGAAGGACGCCGTCGAGTCGTTCCGTCGCGACGTCGTCGAACCGTCGATGACGAAGCTCGTGATCATCGATTTCTGGGCCGAATGGTGCGGGCCCTGCAAGGCGCTCGGCCCGACGCTCGAAAAGGTCGCGGCGGATTATGCCGACAAGGGCGTCGTGCTGGCCAAGGTCGATACCGACAAGAACCAGTTCATCGCCGCGCAATTCCAGATCAAGTCGATCCCGACCGTCTATGCGATGTTCCAGGGCCAGCTGGTCGCGGACATGACCAGCGCGCGCACCGATTCGCAGCTCCGCGTCATCCTCGACCAGCTGCTGAAGCAATTGCCGATCGAATCCGAGGCCAACGAGGCCGTCGCCGAGATCGAGCCGCTGATCGCGATGGGTGAAGAGGCGCTGGCGGACGGCGACGGCGAACGTGCGATCAGCATCTTCCGCCAGATCGCCGAGATGGCGCCCGATCATCCGCAGGTCCATGCCGGCTTCGTCCGCGCGCTGGTCGCGACGGGGCAGCTCGACGAGGCGGCCGACTGGCTCGCGAACCTCGATCCGGCGATCGCGAAGGATCCCGCGATCCACCGCGCACAGGCGGCCCTCGCGCTCGCGCAATCCGCACCTGCGGTCGACGACCTGTCGCCGCTGATCGCCGCGGTTCAGGCCAATCCGGACGATCTGGCCGCGCGGTTCGCGCTCGCCAACGGCCAGATGGCGGCGAACGACCGCGATGCCGCGGCGGACACCTTCCTCGGCATCATCGCCGCCGAACGCGACTGGAACGAGGGCGCGGCGCGCGCGCAGCTGCTCAAGCTGTTCGAAGTGGTCGGTCTCGAAGACCCCTGGGTCTCTGGACAGCGGCGCCGCCTGTCTGCGATCCTGTTCGGATGACAACCCGGCTCTCCATCTTCCCGCTGCCCGGCGCATTGCTGTTTCCCGGGATGCAGCTCCCGCTGCACCTGTTCGAGCCGCGCTACCGGGCGATGATCAGCGATGCGATGGCGCGCGACCGCCGGATCGGCATGATCCAGCCGCGCGGCGACGATGGAGAGCTGTACCAGATCGGCTGTGTCGGCAAGATCGCCGAGGTCGAGGCGCTCGAGGATGGCCGCTACAACGTCATCCTTGAGGGCGTGGCGCTGTTCCGCATCGTCCGCGAGCTCGATGTCAGCACCGCCTTCCGACAGGTCGAGGCGGAGCTGTTGCCGATCCTCGAGGACGACGCGCTGTCGCTCGGTCGACGTTCGTCGCTCGAACTCGAATCGCGCCGCTTCGCCGATGTGCAGGGCTATGCGGTCGACTGGGACGCGGTCGCGCGGCTCGACGACGAGAGCCTGGTCAACGGCATCGCGCAGATCGCCCCGTTCGATTCCGCGGCGAAACAGGCGCTGCTCGAGGCGCCCGACATCGAGACGCGCGCCGAACTGATCATCCAGCTGATGCAGTTCTTCGGGCGGCATGACGGCGACGAATCGGTTACGCTGCAATGAGCGCGCTCGATCCCTGGCTGCTCGAGCGGCTCGTCTGCCCGGCGACGCGCACGCCGCTGCGCTATGACGAGGCCGCGCAGGAGCTGATCTCCGACGCGGCCGGCCTCGCCTACCCGATCCGCGACGGCATCCCCGTCATGCTCGTCGAAGAGGCACGGCGGATCGAAGGCCCCGTCGCCGGCTGATGCCAAAGGCCGACCGCCGCCTGGTCCTGCTCGGCCTGGTCTGGGCGATCGGGCTGCTGGCGTCGGGCTGGTCGCCCTTCGACCGGGCCACGTGGTGGATGGAGGTGGCGCCGGTGCTGATCGCCTTCCCGCTGCTCGTCGCGACACGACGGCGGTTCGCGTTCACCGATCTCGCGCTCGTGCTGATCGGGCTGCACGGCCTCGTGCTGATGCTGGGCGGCGCCTACACCTATGCGCGCGTGCCGATCGGCTTCGTGGCCCAGGACTGGCTGCACCTTGCGCGTAATCCCTATGACCGGTTCGGGCATTTGATGCAGGGGTTCGTCCCCGCGATCGTGTTGCGCGAACTGCTGATCCGCGGCGGCGGGATCGCGCACCGGCTGCTCGCCCCCACGGTGCTCGGCTTCTGCCTGGCGATCAGCGCGCTCTATGAATTGCTCGAATTTGGCGCCGCGATGGCGCTCGGCCAGGGGGCAGACGCGTTTCTCGGCACGCAGGGCGATCCGTGGGATACGCAGTGGGACATGCTGATGTGCCTGACCGGCGCGGCGCTCGCGCTGCTAACGCTGTCCCGCCCGCACGACCGGCAGATCGCGCGGGCGGAAGAGGATCAGATCGGCAGGCCCTGAAGCAGCTTGGGCAGGTCGCCGCTCTCGCCGCGCGCCTCCGCCATGAAGCGGTCCTTCAGCGGCGCGATCGCGTCGACCGCGCTGATCCCGAACCGCCGCACCGCACTCGCCGTCTTGCCGGGAATGCCGAACAGCCGGGTCAGCGTATCCGTCGCCGCCGCGGTCATGAACGTGTCGAGCCCACGCCAGCGCTGATAGCGCGCGAGCAACGCCGCATCGCCGAGGTCGAGCCCGAGCCGCTTGCCCTCGACCAGCACCTCGGCGAGCGTCGCGACGTCGCGGAAGCCGAGGTTGAGCCCCTGCCCCGCGATCGGATGGATGCCGTGCGCGGCATCGCCGACCAGCGCGAGCCGCGTGTCGGTGATCCGCGCCGCATGCTGGAACCCCAGCGGATAGGACGATCGCGGCGTCAGGTTTGACAGTTCGCCAAGGAACCCGCCCATCCGCTTGGTCGCCTCCGCGAGGAACGCACGCTCGCCGAGCTTCAGCATCCCCGCGGCGTTCTTGCTCTCGACCGTCCACACGATCGCGGACCGATGCCCCGCATCGTCGTCGGGCAGCGGGAGCAGCGCGAACGGGCCGCTCGCATAGAAGATCTCGTAGGCGATGTTCTCGTGCGACCGCTCGTGGTGGAAGGCGGCGATGATCGCGGTGTGATCATAGGACCAGTGCGCCATCGTGATGCCCGCCGCCTCGCGCGTCGGCGACTTGCGCCCTTCCGCCGCGACCAGAAGCGGTGCGCGGACCACCTCGCCCGAATCGAGCGTCATCGTGACCCCCGCCGCACCGCGATCGACCGAGACCGCCCGCGTCTGCATCCGCAGGTCAACATGCTCGGCAACGGTCGCCGCGTCGAACAGCGTGCGGCGGATCAGCTTGTTCTCGTACATCGTGCCGAGCGCCCCGTCGCTCGCGTCGGGGATGAAGTCGAGCTTGCCGGGTTCGAGCCCGTCGCTCACGCGGATTTGGCGAATCGCACAGCCGCGTCCTGCCAGCGTCGCGCCGATGCCGATCGCATCGAGCATCCGGTGGCTCGCGCTCGCGACCGCGGAGGCGCGGCCGTCGAAACCGGGCGCCAGCGTGACCGCCGGGTCGGCCGGGTCGATCACGATCGACGACACCCCGTGCACGTCGAGCGCCACCGCGAGCGCCGCGCCGACCAGCCCGCCACCGAGAATGAGTACATCTGTGTCCATGACCCCGCTCTATCCCGCCAGCCGGTCGCTGCCAACGCCGATCGGGTGGGGCGATAACCCCGATTGTCTTCGTCAGTGCCCCATGCCGTACCGATGGACGAAACCGGCGGTCCGTCGCGCTCGCCTTGACGTCGGACCCGGGCGGCGCGATGAAAAGTCGGGTATCGGACATTGAAGGATTACGGGTCATGGCCAGCCGCGCGCAGCCAGCCTTGTGGCGTGAGACGGTAAAGGCAGGGGCGGTGCGCAGCGGCGCGCTGATCGCGGCGATCGTGATCTTCGCATCGACCGTGCTGATGACGGTTGCACTCGCGAGCTATCATCCCGGCGATCCGGCGCTGAATACCGCGTCGGGGGGCTACCCCGCAAATCTGATCGGGCCGCCGGGAGCGTGGTTCGCCGACATCGCGCTGTCGCTGTTCGGCCCCGTGGTCGCGCTGTTGCTGCCGGTCGGGCCGATCGTCGCGATGCGGCTATGGCGCGACCAGCCCGCCGGACGCTGGGTGCGGATGCTGCGCGGTGCGACCATCGGCGTCGCGCTGATGGCGTCTGCGCTCGCCTTCGTATCGGACGGTGCCGTGCTGGCGCTGCCCGCCGGCTGGGGCGGAGTCGTCGGGCTTGCCGCCGCCAGCAGCGTCCATTGGGCGCTCGCGTTCATCGGCGACGCCGGCATCGAACTCTGGTCCGCGCGCGCCGTCGGACTGATCGCCGCGGTCGGCGGCGCCCTGATCTGGGGCCGGAGCGTCGAGCTCGATCTGGGCGACCGCAAATGGCGCTTCCGGCGGACGCGGACCGAGAACGGCGTGTTCGGCGACGCGGATGCGTATGACGACGACGAACAGGACGAGGAGGAGCCGCTGACGCTGACACGCAAGGCGGTTGCGCCGCGCGCGGTCGCCGAACCCGACACGCGTCCCGCCCCCGTGATCGCCGATCGCCAGAACGCACCCTCGCAGGCAAAGCCCAAGGAGCGCCAATCCTCGCTCGACCTGCGCGACAATTTCACGTTGCCGTCCGTCGATCTGCTCGTCCCCTCGCCGCCAAGCCAGGGCAACGTCGTCGACAAGGCCGGGCTCGAGCGCAACGCGCGTCTGCTCGAGAACGTGCTCGACGATTTCAAGGTGACGGGATCGATCATCGAGGTCCGGCCGGGACCGGTCGTGACGATGTACGAACTCGAGCCCGCGCCCGGCGTGAAGGCCAGTCGCGTGATCGCGCTGGCCGACGACATCGCGCGCAACATGTCGGCAATCTCCGCACGCGTCGCGGTGATCCCGGGGCGCAACGTGATCGGCATCGAGCTGCCCAACGCACGACGCGAGGCGGTGTCGCTGCACGAACTCGTCGGCAGCCAGACGTTCGAGGACCAGTCGGCCCAGCTGCCGATCATCCTCGGCAAGAACATCGCGGGCGATTCGGTGATCGCCGATCTCGCGCCGATGCCGCATCTGCTGGTCGCGGGTACGACGGGCTCGGGCAAGTCGGTCGGCCTGAACAGCATGATCCTGTCGCTGCTGTACAAGCTGACGCCGACCCAATGCCGGATGATCATGATCGATCCGAAGATGCTCGAGCTGAGCATGTACGACGACATTCCGCATCTGCTGTCGCCGGTCGTGACCGATCCCGCCAAGGCGGTGCGCGCGCTCAAATGGGCGGTCGAGACGATGGAGGATCGCTATCGCCAGATGTCGTCGGTCGGCGTGCGCAGCCTGGCGAGCTTCAACGACAAGGTGCGCGCTGCCAAGACCAAGGGGCAGCCGCTGGGTCGCAAGGTGCAGACCGGCTATCATCCCGACACCGGTGCGCCGATGTACGAGGAGGAGAAGCTCGAATACGACGTGCTGCCGCAGATCGTGGTGATCGTCGACGAGCTCGCCGACCTGATGATGACCGCGGGCAAGGAGGTCGAGTTCCTCATCCAGCGGCTCGCGCAGAAGGCGCGCGCGGCGGGTATCCACCTGATCATGGCGACGCAGCGCCCGTCGGTCGACGTCATCACTGGCGTCATCAAGGCCAATCTGCCGACGCGCATCAGCTTCCACGTCACGTCGAAGATCGATTCGCGTACCATCCTCGGCGAACAGGGCGCCGAACAGCTGCTCGGTCGTGGCGACATGCTGTACATGCCCGGCGGCAAGGGCATCGTCCGCGTCCACGGGCCGTTCGTCAGCGACGACGAGGTCCGCGCGGTCGCGGATCACTGGCGCGCGCAGGGGCTGCCCGACTATATCTCGTCGGTCACCGAGGAGCCCGAGGACGGCTTTGCGCTCGAAGGCGCACCGACCGGCGAGGATTCGGCGGAGGATCAGCAATATCGGTCCGCAATCCAGCTCGTGTGCGAATCGCAGAAGGCCTCCACCTCGTGGCTGCAGCGCCAGCTGCGGATCGGGTATAACTCGGCCGCGCGGCTGATCGAGCGGATGGAAAAGGACGGCATCGTCGGGCGGCCCGATCATGTCGGGCGGCGCGAAGTGCTGCGCGATACCGAGGGGCATGCGATCTAGCGGTCAAATACCGATCCTCCCCCCCCCCGGCCGGGAGAGGATTTGCCGAACCCGCGGCCGGCTCGCCGCGTCCGGGCGTGACGGAGGCTTTCGGACGCTCGCAGCCTGATCTACGGGGCTGTGACAAGTGACTGAAACAGGCGGACTTAATGCAGTATCGGTGGTTGGTGGCGGTGGCGCTGGCGCTCGCTATATCCGCGCAGGGTTCGGCGCAGGACACCGCCAAACAAACCCCCGGGAGCAGCACCACCGACACGCAGCATCGTCCGCGCGCGGGCGTTCGTCGCGACAGCGATCTTTCCCCGTCGGCGCTCACCGCCGATACGCAGCGCACCCCACCGCCCGGGCTGTTCGCCGACTGGTTCGATATTCGCAAAAGGCTGGCGGATCGCGGGATCGGGCTCAGCGCGCGCTATGCCTCCGAGAGCGGCTATAATTTTTCGGGCGGCGACCGGAAGCTGCTACGCGAGACCGGACAGTTCGACCTCGGCATGCTGCTCGATCTCGACAAGGTGGTCGGGCTCGAGGGCGGTGCGTTCCAGGCGACCATCACCTATCGTCGGGGCCGCGATCTCGGCGCCGACGCCAATCTCGGCGTGCTGCAACAGGTGCAGGAGGTGTATGGCCGCGGCCAGACGTTGCGCCTGACGCAGTTCTGGTACGAGCAGAAACTGGGGGAGAAGCTCGAACTGAAGATCGGGCGGACCAATCCCGGCGAGGATTTCGCGGTCTTCTCCTGCTATTTCCAGAATCTGAGTTTCTGCGGCGCGCAGCCCGGCAATCTGGTCGGCGATTACTGGTATAACTGGCCCGTCGGGCAATGGGGCGCGCGGCTGCGCTACGACGTCAGCGACCGGCTGACGCTGAAGACCGCCGCCTATGAGGTGAACCCGCGCAATCTCGAAAAGGATTTCGTGATCGGCCGGTTCCACGGCGCGACCGGCGTGCTCGTGCCGATCGAAGCCGAATGGCGGCGCGGCGATAACGATGGCCGCGTCGGCGCGTACAAGGTCGGCGGCTGGATCAACACGTCGAACGGCGACGATGTGTTCTACGACCGCAATCGACAGCCGATCGTGATCACCGGGCTCGAACCGCTTCGGCGCAGCGCGCGCTACGGCGTGTTTTTCAACCTCCAGCAACAGCTCACGGGCACCTCGAAGGACGGCAAGTCCGTGACCGGGCTCAGCGTGTTCCTCAACGCGACGCAGGCCGATCGGCAGACCTCGGTGACCGACAACCAGGTCGCGGCGGGCCTGTTCTACAAGGGGCTCGTGCCGTGGCGGCCCGGCGATATCCTCGGCATCGGTATCGCGCGGACCAATGTGAACGGACGCGTCGCGAGGGGGCAGGCGCTCGATCCGACGCGGCCGGCGGTGCAGGATGCGGAATATGCGTCGGAGATCTATTACAGCGTGCATCCGACCAGATGGCTGGAATTGCGGCCGAACGTGCAGTTCATCCACAATCCGGGCGGCGTGCACGATGCCCGCGATGTCGGCGTGCTCGGGTTGAAGGGTGCGATCACGCTGTAGGGCAGTTGGTCTTTCCTGTCCCGTCATCCTGACGGGACTGTGCTGTCGGACGCGCATTCAATACCGAAGCCACGCCGAATTCAGTGGCGGTTCAAGCGCGGGCCGGCAATCGTCCCCGCCCCAAGGAGATTTCGATGTTCAACACCCGCCCCGCAGCGATCGCGACGATCGCCGCCCTTTCGGTCGCAGCGATGCCGGCCCCGCTCGCCGCACAGGCGACCGGCGACCTCGCCGCCGTCCAGCGTCATCTTCAGTCTGTCAACACGATGACCGCGGACTTTTCCCAGGCGGATCGCAACGGCAAGGTCCTGACCGGCGTGCTGACGCTCAAGAAGCCCGGCAAGCTCCGCTTCCAGTATGAAAAGGGAGTGCCGATCCTGATCGTCGCAGAGGGCGGCGCGCTGACCTTCATCGACTATTCGGTCAAGCAGGTGCAGCGCTGGCCGATCAAGAATTCGCCGCTCGGCGTGCTGCTCGATCCGTCGCGCGACATCACGCGCTATGCCAAGCTGGTCGAGGGCTATGATCGCCGCGTCGTATCGGTCGAGGCGAACGATCCGAAGCACCCCGAATATGGCCGCATCACGCTGGTGTTCGCGCGCGATCCCGCTGCGCCTAGTGGGCTGATGCTGCAGGGCTGGGTTGCGCTCGACAGCCAGAACAACCGCACGACGATTCGACTGTCGAACCAGAAGTTCGGCGGCACCGTCAGCGACAGCGTCTTCCGCTGGAACGATCCCCGTCGAACGGCTTCGCCGCGCTGACATAAATCACACTTCGCGCCCGGACGGGCTTTGTCCGGACTGGCGAATGCGTAAGCTGAACAAAAGCTACACTTTCATTCATCGGCCCGACAGGTTGAGGCCGCTAGAGGGTGGCTCGCGGATGTGGGTCGTTCGGGATTTTTCCCCCTGTTGCCCGGACGGTGTTTCCACATCCCGCCTGCGTGACGAACGCTGAGTCGGCCCTCGCTCCATGCCCCCGGAGCGGGGGTCTTTTCATGCGAGGGCACGGGCCTTTCCGGCGGCGTATATCTTGCGCCGCGGCCCCCGCTGGCTTGTCCGCCCTTCGGTCCAACGCTACATCGCCTGCGTGAAGATCGTCTCCTGGAACATCAACTCGGTCCGTTTCCGGATCGGTATCGTCGAGCAATTCCTCCGCGAGGCCGCGCCCGACATCCTGTGCCTGCAGGAAACGAAGGTCATCAACGGTGACTTCCCGCTCGATGCGTTCCGTGCGCTCGGGTACGAGCACATCGTCCTGCACGGGCAGCGGATGCATCACGGCGTCGCGATCATCAGCCGCGTACCGATCACGGCCGACGATCGCCTCGACTGGCAGGCCAATAGCGAGGCGCGCCATGTCGGCGTCCGGCTCGAAAACGGCGTCCGTCTCGAAAACGTCTATATTCCCGCTGGCGGGGACGTTCCGGATCGCGAGGCGAACCCCAAATTCGGGCAAAAACTCGATTTCGTCGAGCGAATGACACAGTGGTCGGCCACGCTTTCGGGGCCGACGATCCTGGTCGGCGACTTCAATATCGCACCGCTCGAGTCGGACGTCTGGAGCCACAAGCAATTGCTCGACGTCGTCAGTCACACGCCCGTCGAGGTCGAGGCGCTCGCGCGCTTGCAGGCGGCCGGGAACTGGGTCGATCTCGGTCGTCAGTTCCATCCCGCACCGGCACGGCTGTTCACCTGGTGGAGCTACCGCGCGAAGGACTGGGCCGCCTCGGATCGCGGCAGGCGGCTGGATCATATGTGGGCCACGGGCGATGCCGCCGCTGCGGCGACCGCGCATCAGGTGTTCGAACCCTGCCGAAGCTGGCTGAAGCCGTCCGATCACGTTCCGATCATGACCGAGTTCGCGTTTTGAGCGCGCCCGCCGGTCTGCGCAAACCGTGACGATCGCGCCGCGCGATTCCGATCCAGCCGGCGCCAATCCTCGCGCGGCCGCCCGCGCAGTGGATGCGCTGCGTCGTGGCTGGCCGATCGCGATCGACGGGCTGACGCTTCTTGCGGTCGAAAGTGCCGATGCAGACCGGCTGGCGGCGTTCGATCCGTCGGAGACCGGCGGCGTGCTGATCTCGTCGGGGCGCGCGGTCACGCTCAAGCTCGCCAACCAGCTCGATGCCGCGGACCCGACCACACCCGTGCTGGTCGATCGTGCGCCATGGATCGACTTTGCCGCCGCGACCGCGCTCGCGGATCCGCAGTTCGATCTTGCGACACCGCTGAAGGGCCCGTTCCGCACCTTGCCGGTCCCGCACCCCGATGCCGCCACCGCGGCCTTGCGGCTTGCCCGGATCGCCGGTCTGCTGCCCGCGTTCTTTCTGGGCACGGGTACCCCGGAAGCGATCGCGACGACTCGCGACATCGACGCGCATGAGGACGCGACCCGGCTCGTCATCGCGACGCGCGCGCGACTGCCGGTGGAGGGTGCGGAGGATGCGGAGATCGTCGCGTTCCGATCGCCCGAAAGCGCCGACGAGCATATCGCGCTGCTCATCGGTCAGCCCAATGGCCAGCCGCCGCTTGTCCGCCTCCACAGCGAATGCCTGACGGGTGACGTGCTCGGCAGCCTCAAATGCGACTGCGGCCCGCAGCTTCACGCGGCGATCGACGCGATCCGGCAAAGCGGCTGGGGCATATTGCTCTATCTGCGCCAGGAGGGGCGTGGCATCGGACTGGTCAACAAGCTGCGTGCCTATGCGCTGCAGGACCAGGGGTTCGATACGGTCGATGCCAACACGCGGCTCGGTTTCGCGATCGATGCGCGCGATTTCGGTGTCGCCGCGCGGATGCTGACGCTGCTGTCGCAGGACCGGGTCCGGCTGCTGACGAACAACCCCGCCAAGGTCCTCGGGCTCGAGGCGAGCGGCGTGCGGGTGGCAGAACGCGTCCCGCACGCGCTTCCCGCCAATCCGCACAACAGCCGGTATCTCGCGACCAAGCGCGACCGTACCGGGCATCAGCTTTGAGCGACATTCCACCGTCGCGGCGGCTGATCGTCGTCTTCGGCGCCGCGGTCCGGCCCGACGGAAACCCGAGCCCCACGCTCGCGCGCCGGATCGCGTTCGCCGCCGCCGCCGCCGCGCGCTACACCGAAGCCGAACTCTTCTGCTCGGGCGCAAAGGGCGATCATGGTCCGTCCGAAGCCTCGGTCATGGCCGGGCTGTTGTCCGAAACCGTCGATCCGTCGCGCATCCACCTCGACGAGAAGAGCGTCGATACGCTGCAGAGCGTGATCGCCGCGACGCGGTTCGCCCGCGCGGGCCGGTACGCGCAGTGCATGATCTGTACCGACGGCTACCATCAGCCGCGCATCCGCATGCTGTTTGCGATGCTCGGCATGCCCGCAACCGCGATCCACGTGCCGCATGGCGGCAGTCGTCGCTACCAGATCAAGATGCGTACGCGCGAGGCCGCTGCGATACCCTATGATCTCGTCGCCGGCGTCGGCGCGATCCTGCGCCGGCGACGGCACTGATCGCGCCGCGGACGCCGCCGATCTAGGCCATCAACCGGGCGACCGCGTCGAAATCTTCCGCGAGCGCATCGACGCCGATCGCCTTCAGCCGATCACCATGCCCTGCCCCGCAATGCGTGCCTGCGGACAAGCCGATGACATAGCCACCCGAGGCCACCGCTCCGGTCGCGCCGACGGGCGAGTCCTCGAGGATCGCGGTGCGCGTGATGTCGACGCCCAGTCTCTGCGCACCGAACAGATAGAGATCGGGTGCGGGCTTGCCGTGCTCGACATGCTCGCGACCGCTGTAGAGATGGTCGCCGAACGCATCGCGCAGGCCGATATGATCGAGATGCCGCGCGATCCAGCGCGTGGGGCTCGACGAGACGATCGCCTTTGGCAAATCCTTTGGCAGCGACCGGACGAACGCGACCGCGCCCGCAATCGCATCGATCCCCGCCGCCATGACGCGATCGTCCTCGGCCTTGCGCGCGGCGTAGAAATCGTCGGGAAGCGGCCGGTCGATCCAGCGTTCGACCGCATCGACGAACTGCGGTCCGGCCAGCCCCATGAAATTGGCCATCGAATCGGCTGCCGTCGTCGGATGCCCGGCCGCGGTCAGCCACTCGGCGATGTGGCGATTGCCGATCGCCTCGCTGTCGATCAGAACACCGTCGAAATCGAACAGCAGCGCGTCGAACCGGACCGACGCCATCATGCCCGGGTCCCGCGCGCGCCGAACAGCGCGCTGCCGATCCGGACATGAGTCGCGCCGATCGTCACCGCGGTCTCGAAATCGTCGGACATGCCCATGCTGAGCCCGGTCAGGCCATGATCGCGCGCCAGCTTGGCGAGCAGCGCGAAATACGGCGCCGGCTCGACATCGGCGGGCGGCAGGCACATCAACCCCGCGACCGGGAGCCCCGCCGTGCGCGCCACCTCCAGCAGAGCGGGCAATTCGGCAATCGCGCAGCCCCCCTTTTGCGGCTCGTCGCCGATATTGACCTGAAGGAAACAGTCGGGCCGACGTCCGCTCTCGGCCATCGCCTTCCCGAGCGCCTTGACCAGCGACGGCCGATCGACGGCGTGGATCGAGTCGAACAGCGCAACCGCATCGGCGGCCTTGTTCGACTGCAGCTGCCCGATCAGATGCAACGCGACGTCCGGATAACGCTCGCGCAGCGCTGGCCATTTCTCGGCAGCCTCCTGCACGCGGTTCTCGCCAAACACACGCTGGCCCTGTTCCAGCAGAGGCTCGATCGCCTCGACCGGATGCGTCTTCGATACCGCGATCAGCGTCACCTCCGCGGGTTTTCGCCCGGCAATCGCCGCCGCCCTCGCAATCCGGTCGCGGATCGCGGCGAGCGGTGTCACGGCGTGGGGGGCAAGATCTGCGGTCGAATTCATCTCTGTCATGATGCGCGCTATAGGCAGCGAAATGCGGCGCCGAAACCCTGTCCCACGTCAGTGGCTGATGACCGACGAGCGAATGGGCGACGCGCTATGGCGTGCGCTGCGGCGCCTGCCGCCGGGATCGGGTGTCGTGTTCCGCCATTATGCAACCCCGCCGGCGGAACGTCGTACCTTGGGGCTGGCGATTCGCAGGATAGCGCATGCGCGGGGGCTGGTGCTGGTCTCGGCTGGCGCGATGCCGGGTATCGATGCTCGGCACAGTGGACGCCGGCCAAACCCGTCTGCTCTGCTCACCAGGGCCGTGCATGACCGGCGAGAGGCGCAGGCCGCCGCGATCGCGAAAGCCGATGCGGTGTTCGTGTCGCCGGTCTATCCGACGCGCTCGCATCCCGGCGCCCCGGCGATCGGGCCGGTCAAGGCCCGTCGTATCGGCCGTGCCGCCGGCGCGCCGCTCATCGCGCTCGGTGGCGTGACCCGGACACGATGGCGGAAATTACGGTTGATCGGCTTTTACGGCTGGGCCGCGATCGATGGCTGGCGGTGATCGCGGGATAACACGTTCTGCCCATGACGGGCACGCGTTCAGAAGCGGAACGCGGTACCGAGATAGACCGCCTGGCTGTCGCGGCGGTCGTCGTCGAGACGCACGAACCGCTCACGATCCGACCGATAGCGAACACCGGCGGTGACATCGATGTTGCGCGTCAGCGAATAGGACCCGCCGAGATCGACCGAATAGCTCGGCATGTCCTCGACGAGTTGCGGCGTGTTGGCCATCGGCCGGTCGGCCGCCGCCTTCACGCTGCCGGTGAAGCGCTTGCCGGCATAGCTGACCGCAAGATCGGCCGAACTGCGGCTGCCCGGCATGCCCGCCAGGTCGATCTTTGCAAGATCGCCCGAAACCGCGAACCGCTTCCACCCGACCGACATGCCAAGATTATACGCGATCGGCGCGAGCCCGACGGTCGGCGCGCTGCTGGTCGCAAGATGCGTGGTATCGATACCGCGGTTCGTCTGCGCGCGTACCGCGACGGTTACCGCACGGTTGTCGCGGCGAGTCTCGGCCGGCGTGAACCGGAAGCTGCCAGCATCGAAGCCGCCACGCGCGAACAGGGCAGCGAGCCGCGGATCGGCCGCCGATGGCGTGAACGACCCCGTCCCGCGAACCGCGAGCGGCGGACGCTTGGCGATCCGGACCTGCTGTTCGGACGCGCCGAACGCGGGCGCGACGAAAGCCGCGGCGGTCGCAACCACCCCAGCAAGCATCCCGACCATCACGCGTTTGGCGACCAACACCACGACTCCCTGCGAATATTTTATAGATGACCCTTTACGAGTCTTTCGCTGAACGGCGCCTAACACGGTTTGATCCCCGTCAGCCATCCACACCCGGCAATTCTCCGCAGGTGTTGCATTAGGCACACAGCCGCCCGCGCCCGGCCCGATCGGCCACGCCGCCTTCCCCCTGACCAATGCGCGCTCCGAACGCGCGCAGACATCAGGACGCACGACGACCGGGATCGTCCGCGGCGATCCTTGCGGGTCGGGGGTCGCCCCTGTAGAGGCTGGACACATTTTATTGCCAGGATGATGCCGATGTTCCGCCCGCGTACCGCCCTCGTGGTTCTCGCCGCTCTGCCGCTGGTCGCGTGCGGCGGCGGCAGCGCCCGTCCCAAGGCCGATCTGGCCGCCTCCAAGATCACCACGATCGGCGTCAACAGCTATCTTTGGCGCGCGTCGCTCGACACGCTCAGCTTCATGCCGCTGCTCCAGACCGACTCGAACGGCGGCGTCATCGTCACCGACTGGTACGTCAATCCGCAGACCCCGTCCGAGCGGATGAAGGTAACGGTATCAATCCTCGACCAGGACCTGCGCGCGGATGCGCTGCGGATCGCCGCACTGCGCGAGATCAACCGCAACGGCCAGTGGGTGTCCGCGCCCGTCCAGGCTGCGACCACGCAAAAGCTTGAGGACATCATCCTGACCAAGGCCCGCGACCTGCGTCGCGCCTCGATCGCGGGCTGAGGACGACATCATGGCGTCGCGTTTCAATGCGTTGAAGGCGGACGCGGCGTGGCAGAAGGTCTGGGACGAACGCAACACGTTCGCCGCCGACGATTCTTCGACCAAGCCGCGCTCGTACGTGCTCGAGATGTTCCCCTATCCGTCGGGGCGCATCCATATGGGGCATGTCCGGAACTACACGATGGGGGACGTGCTCGCGCGGTTCCGTCGGATGAAGGGCATGGAAGTGCTCCATCCGATGGGCTGGGACGCGTTCGGCATGCCCGCCGAGAATGCGGCGATGGAAAAGGGCGTGCATCCGGGCAACTGGACGCGCGCCAACATCGCGACGATGAAGGCGCAGCTGAAGCGCCTCGGCTTCGCGCTCGACTGGACGCGCGAACTGGCGACGTGCGAGCCCGACTATTACGGGCATGAACAGGCGCTGTTCCTCGACCTGTTCGCCGCGGGGCTCGTCTACCGCAAGGAATCGGCGGTCAACTGGGATCCGGTCGACATGACCGTGCTCGCCAACGAGCAGGTGATCGACGGGCGCGGCTGGCGCTCGGGCGCGCTGGTCGAGCGGCGCAAGCTGTCGCAGTGGTTCCTCAAGATCACCGACTTCGCCGACGAACTGGTCGACGGCCTCGGTGCGCTCGAGCATTGGCCCGACAAGGTCAAGCTGATGCAGGAGAACTGGATCGGCCGCAGCCAGGGGTTGCAGTTCAAGTTCGCGCTGGCGGGCAATGCGACCGGCATCGACTCGGTCGAAGTGTTCACGACTCGTCCCGACACGATGTTCGGGTCGAGCTTCGTCGCGGTCGCAGCGGATCATCCGATCGCGCGTGCCGTCGCCGAGACGAACTCCGATGCGGCTGCGTTCATCGAACTCTGCAAGCGTGGCGGGACCACCGCCGCCGAGCTCGATACGCAAGAGAAGCTGGGCTTCGACACCGGGATCCGCGCGACGCATCCGCTTGATAAAACGTGGGAACTCCCCGTCTACATCGCGAACTTCGTGCTGATGGAATATGGCACGGGCGCGGTGTTCGGCGTGCCCGCGCATGACCAGCGCGATCTCGATTTCGCGCGCAAATATGACCTGCCTGTCAAGCGCGTCGTCTCCGAAGGCGATGACGAGGCGCCTGTGTTCGTCGGCGACGCCGCCTGGACGGGCGCCGGCACCATCGTGAACTCGCACTTCCTCGACGGCATGGACATCGAGGACGCCAAGCGCACCGTGATCGAGCGCGCGGAGGGCGAAGGCTGGGGCAAGGGCACGACCGTGTTCCGCCTGCGCGACTGGGGCGTCAGCCGCCAGCGTTACTGGGGCACGCCGATCCCGATCATCCACTGCGACGCGTGCGGCGCGGTGCCGGTGCCCAAGGACCAGCTGCCGATCGTCCTGCCCGAGGACGTGTCGTTCGACATCCCCGGCAACCCGCTCGATCGCCACCCGACGTGGAAGCACGTCCCCTGCCCCAGCTGCGGCGGGAATGCGCGGCGCGAGACCGACACGCTCGACACCTTCGTCGATTCGTCGTGGTATTTCATCCGCTTCGCCAGCCAGCCGGACGCGAAACCGTTCGACCGGAGCGGCGCGGAGAAGTGGCTGCCGGTCAACCAGTATATCGGCGGCGTCGAGCATGCGATCCTGCATCTGCTCTACGCGCGCTTCTGGACGCGCGCGCTGAAGCATATCGGCATGCTCGACATCGCCGAGCCGTTTGCCGGTCTGTTCACGCAAGGCATGGTCACGCACGAGACGTACAAGTCCACGGACGGGCGCTGGCTCGGCCCCGACGACGTGCGCGACGGCATCGAGATCGCGACGGGTGATGCGATCACCGTCGGTCGCGTCGAGAAGATGTCGAAGTCGAAGAAGAACACCGTCGATCCCGAGCCGATCGTCGACCAGTATGGCGCCGACGCGGTGCGCTGGTTCGTGCTCTCCGACTCGCCCCCCGAGCGTGATCTGCCCTGGAGCGAATCGGGCATCGAAGGCGCGTGGCGGTTCGTCCAGCGTCTCTGGCGTCTGATCGAAGCCGACGGTGCCGCCAAAGCCGAAGGTGACGACATCGCGCTGCGCAAGCTGTGCCACCGCACGACGGTCGGTATCGAGAGCGATATCAATGGCTTGCAGTTCAACAAGGCGGTCGCACGGCTCTATTCCTTGTGCAGCGCGATCGAAAAGGCACCGCCGTCCGCCGACCGCGAACAGGCGCTCCGCACGTTGCTGCTGCTCGTCAGCCCGATGGTGCCGCACGTTGCCGAGGAAGCCTGGGCAACCGCGGGCAATGACGGCCTGATCGCCGACGCTGCGTGGCCCGCGGTCGATCCGGCGCTGCTCGTCGATGACGAGGTCACCATCGCGGTGCAGGTCAACGGCAAGCTGCGCGACACGTTGGTGTTCCCCAAGGGCGCGCCGAAGGACGAGGTCGAAGCCGCTGCGCTTGCCTCGGAGAAGATCGTCCGCCTGCTCGAGGGCAAGCCGCCCCGGAAAGTGATCGTCGTGCCCGACCGTCTCGTAAACATCGTCGCATGACACGGCTGCGTATCCTCGCCGGTGCGCTGATGCTGCCCGTCACGCTCGCCGGCTGCGGGCTGCAGCCCTTGTATTCGGGCGGCAGCACGGGCGCGGTCGCAGGCGCGCTCGGACAGGTCGAGATTGCGCCGATCGAGGGCAAGGCGGGCTGGCTGATGGCAACCGCGCTCCGCGACCGCATGCCGTCGAACGGGAGCGCGCCGCTGTACCGCGTCGACATTCGGCTCGACGACCAGATCAGTGGTCTGGGCGTGCGGCGCGACGACAGCGTTTCGCGCGAGCGCCGCGTCCTGCGTGCACGCTATCAACTCGTCCGCATCGGCGACGGATCGGTGCTGCTCGACGCGACCGCGGGGTCCGACGCCGGCATCGACGTCGTTCGATCCGAATATGCGACGATCGCCGCGGAAAACACCGCGCTCGAACGCTTGTCGGCGATCGTCGCAGACCAGATCGTTGCGCGTATTGCGCTCTATGCCCGGCGAACCCCGGCGAGCCGTGCCGTGATCGATCCGCCCGCGACCAGCCCGACGCCGTGAAGGCCAGCGCTGCCCAGATCCGCGCGGCGCTGGCCAAACCCGGCCCCGACATCCGTCTCTATCTGCTCCACGGCCCGGACGAGGCTGGCGCCGCCGATCTGGCCCGGACGCTCGGCAAGGCGATGGGTCCCGACGCCGAACGCGTCGATCTCGACGGCGTACAGTTGAAGGGCGATCCATCACGGCTCGCGGATGAGGCTGCGGCGATGTCGCTGTTCGCCACCGCGCGGCATGTCCGCGTGACGACCGCAGGCGAGGAAAGCCTGGAGGCCTTCACGACGCTGTTGAACGCCGATCGCGCGGGCAACCCCGTCGTGGCGATCGCACCATCGGTCAAGACGAGCGCGAAGATCGTCAAGCTCGCGCTCGAATCGCCGCGCGCGATGGCGTTTGCCTGCTACGCGCCGACTGCGGCCGACGCCGAACGCCTCGCCGCCACGATGGCGGGCGATCAGGGCCTTCGCCTGGCAGGCGGCGTCGCGCGGCGGCTTGTCGAGACGACGGGCGGCGACCGCGCCGTGATGGCACGCGAGATCGACAAGCTCGCGCTGTATCTCGATGCCAGCGCCGAGCGGCCACAGGATCTCGAGCACGCCGCGCTGGACGCGGTGGGTGCCGACCTCGGCGATGCGGAAATGACGCGCGCGATCGACGCGGTGATCGAAGGCCGCGTCGCCGATCTCGGGACCGAACTCGCGCTGCTCGAACAGGCGGGCACGTCGCCGATCCCGTGGCTGCGCCAGCTCGTCCGTCGGCTCGTGACGCTGGCCGACATGCGCGGGGAGATCGATCGTGGCGACGCGGTCGATGTCGTGATGAAGCGCCACCGCGTCTTTTTCCGCGAGGAGGCCCAGACCGCCAAGTCACTGCGGCGCTGGTCGCCGACGATGCTCGCCACGGCGATCGCACGCGTCCGAGCCGCCGAGCGCGCGATCATGGCGTCGGGCAACGCCGGCAGCGTCGTCGCCGAAGCTGCGGTCGTAGCCTTGTCGCAAGCGATCGCGCGACGGCATTAACGCCGAGGCCATCGGCCTCACCCCAGGTCGACGTCGGTGCCGATCAACTAAGGAGAGCCGACGCCGACCGTCAGATCGCGCCGCCCGTCAGCCGCTGACAGACCATGTCGAGCTGATCGAGCGTCGAATAGCTGAGCGTCAGCGTCCCACCGGTCTCACTATGCGCAACGCGCACCTGCAGGCCGAGGAGGTCCGCGAGTTGCCGCTCGAGGGCGGCGATATCCGCATCGGGTATCCGTGCGTCCGCCGGCGGGGTCGCAGCGCGCCCGCCCGATCGCGATCGTCCCGGCTTTGCATCGCGCGCCAGCTTCTCGGTCTCGCGGACCGACAGACCCCGTTCGACCACCTGGTCGGCAAGCGTCTCGACATCGGGCGACCCCAGCAACGCGCGCGCATGGCCCATCGACAGCGATCCATCGACGACCTGCGCCTGGACCTGCGCCGGCAGTTCGAGCAGTCGGAGGAGGTTCGCGACGTGACTGCGCGACTTGTGGACGATCCGCGCGAGCACTTCCTGCGTATGGCCATATTCGCCGGCGAGCCGCTGATAGGCCTGCGCTTCTTCGATCGCGTTCAGATCCTCGCGCTGGATGTTCTCGATCAGCGCGATCTCGAGCGTTTCCGCATCATCGAAGTCGCGGACGACGACCGGCACCTCATGGAGGCGCGCGCGTTGCGCCGCCCGCCAGCGGCGCTCGCCCGCGACGATCTGGTAATCATGCCCGTGTGGGCGAACGACGATCGGCTGGATCAGACCGCGCGCGGCGATCGATGCGGCGAGTTCGTTGAGCATCGCCTCGTCGAAATGGCGGCGCGGCTGATCCGGATGCGGCGACAGCGAGCTCACCGGCAACATGCGCACGCCCGATTGCGTCGGCGTCTCGCCACCAGCATTGACCGGCGCCTCTCGCGCCATCTCGCCAAGCAGCGCGTTCAGACCGCGTCCCAGACCCGGCCGGCCGCGCTTCGTACCTTCACTCATACCAACACCCTCACGCGGCCGCCTGCGCCGCCACGGGAAGGCGACCGATCATTTCTCGGGCAAGCGCTATATAGGCCTGCGACCCGCTGCACCGGTGGTCGTAGATCAGCGCGGGCAGACCATGGCTGGGCGCTTCGGACAACCGGACGTTGCGCGGGATCACCGTTTCGAACACGACCTTGCCAAGGACCGCACGCACATCCGCCGACACCTGATCGGTCAGCCGGTTTCGACGATCATACATCGTCAGCGCGACCCCCAGGATCGACAGTCCCGGATTGAAGCGCTGGCGGATCCGCTCGACCGTGCTGAGCAGCTGCGACAGCCCCTCGAGCGCGAAGAACTCGCACTGCAGCGGCACGAGCAGCGAGTCCGCCGCAACCATCGCGTTGATCGTCAGCAAGCCCAGCGACGGCGGACAGTCGATCAGCGCGATATCCCAATGCCCCGTCGCAGCCTGCATCGCCCGGTCGAGCCGGTGCGTGCGTGCCTCGAATTCGACGAGCTCGATCTCAGCGCCGGAAAGATCGACGGTTGCCGGGATCACATCGAGGCGCGGCACGCGGCTCTGGACGACCGCCTGATCGATCGTCGCCTCGCCGACCAGCACGTCGTAACTCGACTTGATCCGCTGCGACTGGCCGATGCCGAGCCCCGTCGAGGCATTGCCCTGCGGATCGAGATCCACGAGCAGGACGCGCATACCCGTCGCCGCGAGCGCGGTGGCGAGATTGATCGCACTGGTGGTCTTGCCTACCCCGCCCTTTTGATTGGCTACGGCGATCGTGATCACCGCTTGTTCACCTGTGTCAGAACCACGATCGACGACTCCGCATTCGTGACACTGTGTTCCACGTGGAACATAAACCGCCACTGTTGCCGCAACGCGGTGATCTCGGCCTCATCAAGACGTCCCCGAGGCAAGAGCCACCGCGTCTCGGTTGTGGCGCAGTGTGCCGCGCCGCGCAAAAGGTTTTCCAGTGATGCTACGGCGCGGGCCGATATGATGGACGCCTTCACGCTGACCGATTCCACCTTGGCGGCATGGACGGCGACCTGCCCACCCAGCCCCAGCCGGGCGACGCAGAGGCCGAGGAAATCGGCCCGGCGCCGTCTCGGTTCGACCAGATCGACGGGGCCGTCACGCACCAGCGCGACGACCATGCCGGGGAAGCCGCCGCCCGTGCCGATATCGAGCCAGCGTCCGGCGTCGGGCGCCTCCCCTGCGAGCGCGACCAACTGTAGCGAATCGACCACATGCCGCTCCCAGATCGTCGGGATCGTCGAGGGCGCGATCAGGTTCTGATGCTCCGTTTCCGCCACGACCATCTCGACGAACGCAGACACCCGGTCCGTCGCGTCGGCACCAAAGCGGTCGCTCACCCATGTCTTCGCGTCGTCTTCGGTCATGCGGCTACTCGTTTCGTATGCAACAGCACGGCCGACAGCGCCGCGGGGGTGATCCCGCGGACACGCGCCGCGGCCGCCAGCGACGTCGGTCGCGCGACGCTCAACCGATCGATCATCTCGTTCGACAGTCCGGGTATGCGATCATAGGCAAGGTCTTCGGGCAACCGGATCGCTTCGTCCGCGCGCAGCCGGGCGACTTCCTGCGCCTGGCGTTCGATATACGGCGCGTACCGTGCATCCTCGAGGACCTCGCCGATCACCGCCGGCGGCATCCCGTCCGCGGCATCGGGCGCGACATGCGACAGCATCACGCCATCGAAACGCAGCCAGTCGAACGCGGTGCGACGCGCGCCATCGCGACCGATCGCAACGCCTTGATCCGCGACATAGGTCGCCGTCCGTTCGCAGTTGAGCGCGGAGCGAAAGGCCGAACGCTGTTCCGCCAGCCGGTGCTGATGTGCTCGACGCTCGTCCCCGAGACATCCCGCGGCAAGCGCGATCCCGCCAAGACGCGTTTCGGCATTGTCCGCACGCAACGACAGGCGGAACTCCGCGCGTGCGGTCAACATCCGGTACGGCTCGGTCACGCCCTGCAGCACAAGATCGTCGATCATCACGCCGAGATAGCTCGACGCCCGGTCGAGGATCACCGGCGCAAGGTCACAGGCATGTGCGGCGGCATTGAGACCCGCGACGAGCCCCTGCCCCGCTGCTTCCTCATACCCCGTCGTCCCGTTGATCTGCCCCGCACAAAACACGCCCTCGATCGCGCCGAGCGCGAGACATGTATCGAGCGCGCGCGGGTCGATATGGTCATATTCGACCGCATAGCCGGGCATCGTCATGACGACGCGCTCGAGCCCCGGGATCGTCGCGAGCATCGCCGCCTGTACCTCGGTCGGCAACGACGTCGACAGCCCATTGGGATAGACGGTCGAGTCATCGAGGCCCTCGGGCTCGAGGAAGATCTGATGCCCGTCACGATCGCCGAACCGGTGGACCTTGTCCTCGATCGACGGGCAGTAGCGCGGGCCTGCCGCTTCGATGGCCCCGGTGAACAGTGGCGATCGGTCGAAGGCGGCACGGATGATCGCGTGCGTCTCATCCGTCGTCCGCGTGATCGCGCACGCGATCTGCGGGAGCGGCCGCGTGGCGGTCATCGGCGACATCGTCCACGCTTCGACATCGGTCGGCTGTTCGTCGAGCGATGCCCAGTCGATCGTGCGGCCATCGAGGCGAGGCGGCGTCCCGGTCTTTAATCGCGCCATCGGCAGCGCGCGGTCGCGGAGCTGGTCCGCGAGTGGCTTTGCGGCGCGCTCGCCGATCCGCCCGCCCTCTGCGCGATCGTCGCCGCGAAAGATCCTGCCGCCGAGAAACGTCCCCGTTGCGAGCACGACCGCACGCGCGGCGACGATCGATCCGTCCGCCAGCACGATACCGGCGACACGATCGCCATCGAAACGCAGTGCGACGGCCTCCCCCTCGACCACCGTCAGTCCGGCGGTGGCGGCGAGCATCGTCTGGATTGCGCCGGCATAAAGACGCCGGTCGGCCTGGACACGCGGCCCCTGGACCGCGGCGCCCTTGCTGCGATTGAGCATCCTGTAATGGATCGCGGCGGCATCCGCCGCACGGCCGATCAGCCCGTCAAAGGCATCGACCTCGCGGACCATATGGCCCTTGCCCAAGCCACCGATCGCCGGATTACACGACATCGCACCGATATGACGCGCATCGAATGAGACCAAAGCCGTCCGCGCACCCCGGCGCGCCGCCGCGGCTGCGGCTTCGGTTCCGGCATGGCCTCCGCCAACCACCACTACATCGAACATGCCGCCGTCCTAGGAGCATGCGGCCGGCCGGTCAAAGCTGTTCCACGTGGAACATCATTTGCCGATGCAAAAGCGTCCGAACAGCGCGTCGAGCATTTCCCCGGTCGCATCGAGCCCGAGCACCGCGGCGAGGCTGCTCCGCGCGCGACGCAGATGTTCAGCGACGATCAGAGGGTCAGCAGACGTTTCTTTCAGCGTCGCGATCGCTGCGGCGCACTGGCGTCGTTGATGCGCCTTCAGTGCAACGCCGTCGCTGCGCGGAAGCAGGGCATCCGCGCGGCGGTGCAGCTGGTCCCACAACCGGTCGATCGACGCCGGGTCGGTTTGTGCAATCGCAATCGCGCGCCCCTCCGGCACGACATCACGGCCTGCGAGATCGGCGCGGGCATGCACCCAGATCGCATCGTCCCGCGGTGGCGCGGTGTCGGCAAGCCAGACGAGAATGTCGGCAGTCGTTATCGCCTGCTCCGCGCGCGTAACGCCGATCGCCTCGATCGGATCGAGCGTGTCGATCAGTCCGGCGGTATCGGTCAGCACATAGGCGATGCCACCGCGCATCACCGGGACGTCGATCCGATCGCGCGTGGTCCCCGATATGGACGAGACGATCGCGGCGTCGCGCTCACCCATCAGGTTGAGCAAGGTCGACTTGCCGCTGTTGGGCGGCCCGCCGATCACCACGCGGATGCCATCCTTGAGCCGCTCGACGGGCGGCGCATCGACCACGCCAGCGATCCTGTCCGCCAGCGCGTCGACCGCCAGCCGGATTGCGTCGAACGCCGCGGCGTCGCTCGCCACGTCATCCTCGTCGGAGAAGTCGAGCATGGCCTCGATCCGCGCCGAGAGCATCGCGACGTCGTCCATCCAGCCCCGCACGGCCTGGCTCACTCGCCCCTCGGCCGCGTTGATCGCGGCGATACGCTGGCCCTCGGTCTCTGCCTCGAGCAGATCGGCAAGGCCCTCCGCCTCGGTCAGATCGATCCGTCCGTTGGTCAGCGCACGCCGCGTGAACTCCCCCGGCTCGGCGGGTCGCAGCCCCGGGACCAGCGACAGCGCCCGCTCGACCGCGGCGATCACCGCGCGGCCGCCGTGACAGTGAAACTCGACCAGATCCTCGCCGGTCGCCGTTCGCGGTCCAGGAAAGACGATCACCAGCGCCCGGTCGAGCAGCGCGCCGTCGGCATCGCGCAGTCCCCGCAAGCTGGCATGACGCGGCGCAGGCAGCCGACCCGCGAGCGTTTCCGCAGCGGTGCACGCAGCAGGCCCCGATATGCGAACGACCGCAATCGCAGCGGGCGGCCGTCCGCTCGACACCGCATAGATCGTCGTCATCGGATCGCTCAGCTGCCCGACTTGTTCGCGCCATCGAAGAGACGTTTCCAGAACGTCATCCCCGCCTCGTTCATCGGTTGCCAGCTGCGCATCATCGTCTCGATCATCTCGGGTTTGATCTGCCCCTCGCCAAGGCCGGGCATCGCCTCGATCATCATGCTGACATAGCGGTCGTGGATCGGCGTCAGGTCGGGCAGCCCGACCGCACGGCGCGCTTCTTCGGGGGTGCATTCGATTTCGATGTTCATCTTCATATGCGGCCCCTCACGATGCTGCTTGAGCCGCTCGTTCGCGCGCGGCATAGCGTATCGATGTATGCGCGGGATACAGCCTCGATCGCAACGCCAATCGGGACGGTCACGGTGCTCGGCACCGCGGACTGGATCACGGCGGTCACGATCGGGCCCGTCGATGCCGCGCCGTCGGCCAGCGACAGCCCCGCCGTGGACGAGGCGCTTCGCCAACTCGCCGCCTATTTCAACGGCACGCTGACGCATTTCGACCTGCCGCTGGCCCCCTCCCCGACCGCGCGCGGCGGGACATTGCGCGAGGCGATCGTCGCGATCGGCTATGGCGCGACCGCGACCTATGGCACGCTTGCCCGCGCGATCGGGTCGAGCCCGCGCGCGATCGGCCAGGCCTGCGCACGCAACCCCTTCCCAATTCTCGTCCCCTGCCACCGTGTTCTCGGAGCCGGAGGCGTACTTGGCGCGTATTCCGCCGGCGAAGGCTCGCACACGAAATCCCGGCTGCTCGATCTCGAGCGGCACCAAGGAGTATTGCTATGACGAACACGACGACCATCCCGACGCTTGCCGGCGACGGCGATTTCCACGCCTATCGCGCGCTCCCCGCCGGCACGCCCAAGGCCGCCATCATCGTGATCCAGGAGATCTTCGGCGTGAACGCGGGCATCCGCCGCAAGTGCGATACGCTTGCCGAAGCAGGCTATCTCGCGATCGCGCCCGACCTGTTCTGGCGGCTCGAGCGTGGCATCGAACTCGATCCGGACATCAAGCCCGAATTCGAGCGGGCGCTCGAGCTGATGGGCAAGTTCGATCAGGACAAGGGCATCGCCGATATCGAAGCGACGATCCGCGCTGCGCGCAGCGAACTCGGTGACGGCGCGAAGGTCGGCGCGGTCGGCTATTGCCTCGGCGGACGCCTCGCGTTCATGACCGCGGCGCGTACCGACATCGATGCGAGCGTCGGCTATTACGGCGTCGGGATCGACGGCCTGCTCGGCGAGAAGCACGCGATCGCGCACCCGGTGCTGCTGCACGTTCCCGAGGAGGACCACTTCGTCGACAAGGATGCGCAGGCGGCGATGCACGCCGGGCTCGACGATCACCCCAAGGTCACGATCTACGATTATGCGGGCGAGGACCACGGCTTCGCGACCGAGTTCGGCGAGCGCCGGTCGGATGCGTCGGCAAAGCTGGCGGACGAGCGGACGGCCAAGTTCTTCGCCGAGCATCTGGGCTGAGCGGCACCCCCTTCCCCAACCGCCGTCATTCCCACGAAGGCGGGAATCCATACTAGCTGGCGTCGCTAAGAATCGCCGCCCTTTGAGGATATGGATCCCCGCCTGCGCGGGGATGACGATGGTGGGGTCTGTGTCGGGGCAAGAAACGCCCGGAATGACGAGCCCGCGACGGACATAAAAAAAGGCCTCGCCGGACGATCCCGGCGAGGCCTTTTCCGTATCCAGACGCTGTGGCGATCAGCCGAGCAGCGAGATGATCCCGAGCGTTTCGCCGGTGCCGACCCAGCCTTCGTAGATCATCTTCACCGCGACCACGAGGATCACCAGCAGGCCGATATAGGCGATCCAGCGATAGCGGTTGATGACGCGCGCGATGTAGTTCGCCGCCAGCCCCATCATCGCGACCGACAGCAACAGGCCGATGACGAGGATGCCCGGATGCTCGCGCGCCGCGCCCGCAACCGCGAGCACGTTGTCGAGGCTCATCGACACGTCGGCGACCGCAACCGCCCAGGCGGCGCTGGCAAAGCCCTTCGACGACTTGATCCCCGAGCGCTCGTCGCCCTGGATTTCCTCGGAGCCCGCGTTCTGCGCACCCTCGCGGATTTCACGCCAGAACTTCCAGCTGACCCACAACAGCAGCAGGCCGCCCGCGAAGATCAGCCCGACAATGCCCATCAGCCATGTCACGATCAGCGCGAAGAAAATGCGCAGGACGAGCGCGGCGCCGATACCGATCAGGATGACCTTCTTGCGCTGTTCGGCGGGAAGCCCCGCGGCAAGCGCGCCGACGACGATCGCATTGTCGCCCGCAAGGACGAGGTCGATCATCAGGACCGATCCGAACGCGGCCAGCGCCTTCGGATCGCCGAGGTTGGAGAAGTCGGCGACGATGTGCTGCCATATCTCCAGCGGCGAGCCGGGTCCGGCGACTCCCGATGCGGCGGTGGCCAGCATGGCGATGATACTCAAGATGTCAGCTCCCGGAGACGAGCCACCTTCGGTGCGCGGAGGTGGCGGATTTCATGGTGTTTCATAGCAAAGCGGCACACGAAAGCCATTGCTCTCGCGTGCCGCTTTGGAACTGTTGGTCGGCGCCGCGGCAAAGCCGCGTCGTCGGTCGGGGCGCTGCCCCGCCGGCCGAACCGGTGCGAGTCCTGCTGCAGCTCGCAGCAGGACGCACTCGGTTACTGATTCATCGAATCGAAGAAATTCTCGTTGGTCTTCGAATCCTTCATCTTGTCGAGCAGGAACTCCATAGCGTCGATCGTGCCCATCTGCATCAGGATGCGACGCAGGACCCACATCTTGGAGAGCTTGGCCTTGTCGACCAGCAGTTCTTCCTTGCGGGTGCCCGACTTGCCGACGTCGAGCGCCGGGAAGACGCGCTTGTCCGCGACCTTGCGATCGAGCACGATTTCCGAATTGCCGGTGCCCTTGAACTCCTCGAAGATCACCTCGTCCATGCGGCTGCCCGTGTCGATCAGCGCGGTCGCGATGATCGAGAGCGAACCGCCCTCCTCGATGTTGCGCGCGGCACCGAAGAAGCGCTTCGGACGCTGCAGCGCGTTCGCATCGACACCGCCGGTCAGGACCTTGCCCGACGACGGCACGACGGTGTTGTAGGCACGACCCAGACGCGTGATCGAGTCGAGCAGGATCACCACGTCCTTCTTGTGCTCGACCAGGCGCTTGGCCTTCTCGATCACCATCTCGGCGACCTGCACGTGGCGCTGCGCGGGTTCGTCGAACGTCGAGCTGACGACCTCGCCCTTCACGCTGCGCTGCATGTCGGTGACTTCCTCGGGGCGCTCGTCGATCAGCAGGACGATCAGGAACACCTCGGGGTGATTGTCGGTGATCGCCTTGGCCATGTTCTGCAACATGACCGTCTTGCCGACGCGCGGCGGGGCGACGATCAGCGTGCGCTGGCCCTTGCCCTGCGGCGACACGATGTCGATCACGCGCGCCGACTTGTCCTTGACGGTCGGGTCGGCGGGATCGAGCGTCAGCTTGCTCTCGGGGTAGAGCGGCGTGAGATTGTCGAAATTGACGCGGTGGCGAACGACGTCGGGATCGTCGAAATTGACCGCGGTGAGCTTCACCAGCGAGAAATAGCGCTCGCCATCCTTCGGCCCGCGGATCTCGCCCTCGACCGTGTCACCGGTGCGCAGGCCGAACTTCCGGACCTGGTTCGGCGAGATGTAGATGTCGTCGGGCCCGGCGAGATAGTTGCTCTCGGGCGAGCGCAGGAAGCCGAAACCGTCGGCCAGCACTTCGATCGTGCCGAGCCCCATGATCTGGTCGCCATTGTCCGCCTGCACCTTGAGGATCGCGAACAACAGGTCCTGCTTGCGCAGCGTCGAGGCGCTCTCGACCCCCAGTTCCTCGGCAAGCTGGACCAGCTCGGCAGGCTTCTTTTTCTTCAGGTCTTTGAGATGCATGGGGATTTCCGGATAGCGATCAACGGGAACAGGTTCGGTCTGCGCGTGCGCTGGAAAGCGGAACTGGGCGAGCCGAACAGGCAGGACCACACGACCGGGCAGGACGCCAGGAGGCCGTGCTGGGAATCGGGGTAGAATTGAGGGGGCGGTTAGTCAAGCGAGGACAAGGCGACCGCCATCACCGTCATCCTGGGCTCGACCCAGGATTCAGAGCCACACGCGGTGTCCTCCGCCGCGCTGGATCCTGGATCATGTCCAGGATGACGCAAGGGAGTCAGAACGGCTTCACGATCACCAGCACGACGATCAGCGTCACCGCGAGCGCGGGGATTTCGTTCAGCATCCGCAACTGCTTGCCCGTCAGCGTCGGCTTCCCCGCCGCGAGCTTCTTCGCATAGCCGATCGTCCAGCCGTGATAGCCGGTGAGCAGGAACACCAACAGCAGCTTGAGGTGCAGCCACCCCAGCCCCGGCACGCCATCCGCCAGCCCGAGGTTCAGCGCCAGCGCGAGTCCGAGCACCCAGACGACGATCATCGCGGGCGTCAGGATGATCTTCCGGATCTTGCCCTCGCGCTCGACCCAGCTCGCCGCCTCGGCTGCATTGCCTGCGGCCAGCGCTTCCTGATGATAGACGAGATAGCGCGGCAGCATGAACAGCCCCGCCATCCAAAAAGTCACGAAGATCAGGTGCGCCGCCTTCACCCAGTCATAGGACGCCCCGAGAAAACCGCTCATGTCGTGCTCCTGACGCGGGCGATCAGCTGCTCGACATGCGCGATCGGCGTGTCGGGCAGGATACCGTGGCCCAGATTGAAGACGTGCGGCCGCTCGACGAACGCCGCGAGGATCCGGTCGATCGCCGTATCGAGATCCGCGCCGCCCGCGATCAACGCGAGCGGATCGAGATTGCCCTGCACCGGCATGTCGGCGGGCAGCGACGCATGCGCCCAGACCGGATCGACGGTCTCGTCGAGTCCGATCGCATCGACGCCCGTCTCGCGCGCATAAGCGGGAAGCTTGCCCCCTGCCCCCTTCGGAAAGCCGATCACCGGTACGCCCGGGCAGCGCGCATGGAGGCGCTCGACGATCGACGCGGTCGGCGCGATCACCCAGCGTTCGAACTGTGCAGGCGAGAGCGAGCCCGACCAGCTGTCGAACAGCTGGACCGCATCGACGCCCGCCTCGATCTGCCGGACGAGATATTCGACCGTGTTGTCCGCGATCGCATCGATGATCGCGCCGAACGCCTGCGGGTCGCCATAGGCGAAGCGCCGCGTCTCGCCCTGATCCTTGCTGCCCTTGCCCGCGACCATATAGGTCGCGACCGTCCAGGGAGAGCCCGCAAAGCCGAGGAACGTCGTCGCGGGCGGCAATGCCCCGGCAACCTTCGCGACGGTGCCGTAGACCGGCTCCAGGCGATCGGGAACGGGCTGCAACCGATCGAGCGCATGATCGACCAGCGCAGGTTCGAGCCGTGGCCCTTCGCCGACCCCGAAGCTCAGATCCTGCCCGAGCGCCCAGGGGATCATCAGGATGTCCGAGAACAGGATCGATCCGTCGAACCCGAACCGGCGGATCGGCTGGAGCGTGACCTCGGCTGCGACGTCGGGATCGGTGGCGAGCGCGAGGAAGCCGCCCTTCTCCGCGCGAAGTTCGCGATATTCGGGGAGATACCGCCCCGCCTGCCGCATGAGCCACAAGGGCGGCGTCGCCTGACGCTCGCCACGTAGCGTCGCCAGCAACGGCTTGACGGTCTGCAGATTGGGAATCGGATCGGTCAGCGGAGCACCCTTCTTCTACTATAAGAAGATTCAAGAAATAGGTTGTTGCAGTGGTTGGGCGGTTGATCGTGGGACTTATGCGGTGTCCCCCGAAATGCCAACAGCTTGACCCCCGGACATCGCCACAAACGCGCTGATTCGATTCAGGTGCCCCCGTTACCCACAGCCTGTGGATGAAAGTTGCTCCTGTGCGCAGGGCTGTGGATAGATGGGTGGTTTTCCACAGCCTTCCGGTCGCTTGGCGGCATCACCGAGTTACGCTAGCCCTTCTCCCCATGTTATCCACAGATTCACCCCGCCCCGCGCCGACGACCGGGATCAACGGCCGATGACCAGGCTCCATCTTCACCTCCTTTCGGACTCGACCGGCGAGACGCTCGAGAACATCGCGAAGGCGGCGCTTGCCCAATATGACGACGTCGAAACCGTTCGTCATTTCTGGCCGATGGTCCGCACGGAGGCGCATCTCGAACGCATCCTGCAGGAGATTGCGCAGAACCCCGGGCTGGTGATTTTCACGCTCGTGAACCCCGCGACGCGCCGCATTCTCGAACAGCGCTGTCTTGCGCTCGCGCTTCCCGCGGTGGCCCCGCTCGACCCGGTCAACGATGCGCTGTCGGGGCTGCTCGGGCAGCAGGCCAAGGCGCGTCCGGGGCGACAGCATGTCCTCGACGCCGCCTATTTCGCGCGCGTCGATGCGATCCAGTGGACGATCGCGCATGACGACGGGATCGCATGGGAGGAATGGGAGGAGGCCGATATCGTCCTCGCCGGGGTATCGCGGTCGTCCAAGACGCCGACCTCGATCTATCTCGCCAACCGGGGCTACAAGACTGCGAACATCCCGGTCGTCGTCGAGAGCCCCCCGCCCTCGATCCTCTACACGTTGCGCAATCCGCTGATCGTCGGCCTCACGACGAGCGCCGACCGGCTGATCCAGGTCCGCCGCAACCGGTTGCTGTCGCTGCATCAGGCGCCCGACACCTCCTATGTCGAGGAGGAGGCGGTGATGCGCGAGCTCGCCTTTGCGCGCCGGATGTTCGCCGACAATGGCTGGCCGGTCATCGACGTGACCCGGCGGTCGATCGAGGAGACCGCCGCGGCGATCATCGCCCTGTGCAACCAGCGTCGCGTGGACGCCGCATGAGCCTGGTTCTCGCGTCGCAAAGCGCGTCACGCCGGGCGATGCTGTCCGCGGCCGGCGTCGCGTTCGACGCGACCTTTGCCGGCGTCGACGAGGACGCGGCCAAGGTCGCACTCCGCCATCTGGCGCCACGCGATCTTGCCGATGCGCTGGCGGAGCTGAAGGCGGTCAAGGTCTCGGCCCGGATGCCCGGTCACCTCGTCCTCGGCAGCGATTCGATGGTCGTGCTCGACGATGGGACGATCCTCGACAAGCCCGTCGACCGCGCGGATGCGGCGGCGCATCTGCGGGCGATGTCGGGCAAACGCCACGATCTCTGGAGCGCTGCGGTGATCGCCGAGAACGCGCAACCGATCTGGCGCCATGTCGAACGCGCGAAGATGCACGTGCGGCCGCTGTCCGACGCCTTCATCGAGACGTATCTCGATGCGGAATGGCCGGCGATCGCGGGGTGTGTCGGGTGTTACCGGATCGAAGGGCCCGGGGCGCAATTGTTCACGAGGATCGAGGGGAGCCAGTTCACGGTGCTGGGCATGCCGCTGTTGAACGTTCTCGACTTTCTCCGCGTGCGCGGCGAATTGCCGGCGTAGCCTTTCCCCTCTCCCTCTCCCTCTCCCTCTCCCTCTCCCTCTCCCTCTCCCTCTCCCTCTCCCGCCGCGCCCGCACCCGCACCCGCACCCGCACCTCCCGCCACGTCCACCCGTCACCCCAGCGAAAGCTGGGGTATTTCACGAGGCAGACGACGTTCGCCAACCGGGGAGATCCCAGCTTCCGCTGGGATGACGATTTAGAGCGGTGACGGCGTGGAGGGATGACGGCGTAGAGGGGCGACGGCCTGGACAGCGCAGAGGCAGCCCGTGGCAATTCCAACGCGGTAGACTAAATCGGATCCACCCGCGAAGGCGGGTGCCCAGACTGGATCCCCGCCGTCGTGGGGACACACGGAGCGCAGAATGACCCGACCCTATGCCGAAGTGATCGGCGATCCGATCGCACAGTCGAAATCGCCGCTGATTCACGGCTTCTGGCTGGACGCGCTCGGGATCGACGCAGAATACCGCCACAAGCATGTCACCGCTGAGGCGCTCCCTGCCTATTTTGCCGAGCGCAAGGCAGACCCCGCCTGGCGCGGGTGCAACGTCACGATGCCGCACAAGCTTGCCGCGCTCGATCACGTCGCCGATCCCGGCAATGTCCGCGGCACGATCGGCGCGATCAACACTGTATTCCGCAATCCGGCGGGCGATTGCATCGGCACCAACACCGATGCCGCGGGCTTCTGGGCACCGATCGACGACCTCGATATCGCGGGTCAGCCCGCGACCGTGATCGGCGCAGGCGGTGCGGCACGCGCGGTCCTGTTCGCGCTGTCCCGCATGGGAGTCGGTCCGGTGACGATCCTCAATCGCAGTCCGCTCAAGGGCGCCGCGTTGCTCTCGAGCTTCGGGCTCAAGGGGCAGGCCCTGCCGATCCCCGCGGCCGCACCGCCATCGCGGCTTCTCGTCAACGCGAGCGTTCTCGGCATGGCCGGCCACCCCTCGCTCGACATCGACCTCGGTGCGCTGGAACCGGACTCACTCGTCTACGACATCGTCTATTCGCCGCTCGAGACCACGCTGCTCAAGACGGCGCGCGCGCGCGATCTCGAGACGGTCGACGGGCTCGAGATGCTAATCGGTCAGGCGGCGGTCGCGTTCGAAATATTGTTCCACGTGGAACCTCCACGGGACCGCGACGACGAACTTCGGGCCCGTCTCGCCCAATGATCATCGGGCTGACCGGATCGATCGGCATGGGGAAGTCGACCGTCGCGTCGATGTTCGCGGCCGAGGGCGTACCGGTGTTCGACGCCGACGCAACGGTGCACAGGCTCCAGGCGGCTGGCGGTAGGCTGGTCCCGGCGATCGCGGCCGCCTTTCCCGACGTAGTCGTCGATGGTGCGATCGACCGGGCAAAACTCGGCGCCGCGGTGTTCGGCGACGACGCGGCGATCAAGCGGCTCGAGTCGATCGTCCACCCCGCCGTCGCGGAGGAACGCGCGGCGTTCCTCGCTAATAACACCGATGGGCTTGTCGTCTTCGACGTGCCGTTGCTGTTCGAGACGGGGGGCGATCGGCGCGTCGATTGCATCGTCGTCGTCACGGCCGCACCCGAAGTTCAGCGCGCGCGCGTCCTTGCGCGCCCGGGCATGACGCCGGAGAAGTTCGCGACCATCCTCGCACGACAGACGCCCGATACCGAAAAGCGCGCGCGTGCCGATCACGTCATCTTCACCGATACCGATCTTTCGGAAACGCGCGCGCAGGCCCGTGCGGTCATCGCTTGCGCACGCGCCGCGTAAGGTCGATACCATCGTGATGCGCGAGATCGTCTTCGACACCGAAACCACCGGCCTCAGTTTTGCAGGCGGCGACCGGATGGTCGAAATCGGCTGCGTCGAGATGGTCAACCGGGTCGAGACCGGGCGGACCTTCCACGCTTATTATCATCCGGAACGCGACATGCCGGTCGAGGCGTTCAACGTCCACGGGCTGAGCCAGGCATTCCTTTCGGACAAGCCGCGCTTTGGTGACGCGGTCGAGGCGCTGCTCGACTTCGTTGGCGACGCACCGATGATCGCGCACAACGCCGCGTTCGATTTTTCGTTTCTGAACGGCGAACTGACCAAATGCGGTCGCCAGATCATCCATCTCAAGCGGATGGTCGATACGCTCCAGATCGCGCGTAGCCGCCACCCCGGCGCCAAGCATTCGCTCGATGCGCTGTGCTCACGCTTCGGTATCGACCGCAGTCACCGCGTGCTGCACGGCGCGCTGCTCGATGCGCAGCTGCTGGCGCAGGTCTACGTCGAGCTGATGGGCGGGCGCCAGATCGGCCTCGGCCTTATCAGCGATGCCGTATCGTCCGCCTCGACTCCGATCGTCGCACAGACGCCTCGTGTCGTTCGTCCGCCGCGTGTTTTCGTGGCGAGCGACGGAGACCTTGCGGCGCATGCGGCGTTTATGAAGGGGATCAAGGATCCGATTTGGGGGGCCGTGGCGTCCGGATGACGTCGACCGAGCGGAGCCAACAGGACCGTTCGACTGCATGGAGAAGACAATGGATATCCGGATTTCTGGTCATCAGGTCGCCACGGGCGAAGCACTCAACACCCATGTGCAAGACCGACTCCAGGGTATCGCCGACAAGTATTTCTCGCGCGCCATTTCCGCCGAAGTCACCTTTGGCAAGGGGCCGCACGACGCCGGCTTCAAGTGCGATATCGTCGCGCATGTCATGAAGGGGCTGGTCCTGAAGGGCCATGCCGAGGCCTATGACGCGCACCCCGCATTCGACGGCGCCGCCGCCAAGATCGAGACCCAGTTGCGCCGCTACATGCGACGACTGAAGGATCGCCATGCCGGCGAGGCGGTCGCGATCGCGGAGAGTACCGGATATGACAATGCCGGCTACACGCTGTTCCAGGAAAACATCCAGGAAGAGGACGTAGCCGACGCGCCGCTGATCATCGCCGAAACACGCGTCGATATTCCCGAAGCCAGCGTGTCCGATGCGGTGATGATGCTCGATCTGCGCAACACCGCGGCACTCCTGTTCACGAACGCGGGAACGGGCGCACACAACATGGTCTATCGCCGCGGTGACGGAACGATCGGCTGGGTCGAGCCCCAGCGTGCGGCCTCCAGCACGCCTCCCCAGTAAGGCGCGCTCTTTACGCCCCCGCACGACCCGCTAAGGCGGGAGTGCGGGGGCGCTCAGAGACAAACAGCATGAATGATTTCAGCGATATGCTGCGTCCTGACGCAGTCCTCACCAATATGGTCGCAGCCAATAAAAAGGCGGTCTTCCAGCAACTTTCGACAATTGCCGCGGATAATCTGGCGGATGCTACAGGCCGAATCGACGCGAAGTCGATCGCCGACCTGCTGACCGCACGTGAAAAGCTTGGCTCGACGGGATTCGGCGGCGGTGTTGCCATCCCGCATGCGAAACTGCCGGGTCTTTCGCAGGTCACGGGCGTCTTTGCGCGGCTTGCCCAGCCGATCGACTTTCAGGCGGTCGACGATCTTCCGGTCGACCTCGTCTTCATGCTGCTGTCGCCGACCGATGCGGGCGCGGTGCACCTGAAGGCGCTCGCGCGCGTCTCGCGGCGCCTGCGCGACAAGACGTTTCTCGAAAAGCTGCGCGGTGGCGGCTCCCCCGACGCGTTGTACGCGCTGTTCTCCGCGGACGAGGTTCGCGATGCAGCGTGATGGCGTCGATACGGACGCCGCGGGCGAAGACGCGCATTTCCGCGCGCTCGAGTCGCTCTATGCACGCGCGCCGATCAACCGGTTCTTCGACTCGACGCTCGAGATTCCCGAACGCGGATTTGCGCGTATTCATTTCACGATCGACGAACGCCATTATCATGCCGGCGGCGCGGCGCATGGCACCAGCTATTTCAAGATGCTCGACGATGCGGCCTTCTACGCCGCCAATAGCCTCGTCACCGACCGGTTTCTGCTCACCACCGCGTTCAACCTATTGCTGACCCGCCCGCTGAAGGTCGGCCCGGTCGTGGCCGAAGGCCGCTGGATTAGCGGAAAGCGTCGCGTGTTCGTCGCGGATGCGCGGTTGATCGACGCCGAGGGTGAGGAGGCCGCGCGCGGTACGGGCACCTTCATGCGCTCGCGGATTCCGCTTGCCGGACTGCCGGGATATCGCAGCTCCGACCGACCCGGCGCGTGAGCGCTCGCCTCCCCAGCGGTCTCCTCGTCAGTGCGCTGCTGCGCCGCGTCAACGATGCGGGCGGCTTCGGTATCGTGCTCGCCAAGGGGGATCCGCAGGGTGGCGCGATCCTCGTCATTGCGCTCGATCCGGGGGCACCGCCACGCGTGCTCGAACGCGGGATCGGACCCGGCGGGCGCGTCGCGCTGATCGACTCGACTCCGACCGACGACATCGACGGCTACTGGCGGCGCCGACGCGCGCGCGATCCGGATTTGTGGGTGATCGAGGTGGACATCGCAGCGGCAGAACGGTTCGCCGCTGAAACGATCGTCGCCGATTGACTCCAATGCCCCCCCCGATAGAGGGGGATTACATCATTGATTGGCGTTGTGTCGGTGCGGGTGCGATCCGGGTCGATTACGCAGTCGGGGGGATGCACGGACGGTCGTCTTTGACGAGCGAACCGCGATTCAACCGCACCTGAATAAGTTTGAATGACGATAATGCAGCGGGCCGCGACCATCGCAGCCATGTCTCTCTCGCTTGCCGGACTCCTCGGCAACAGCGCACCAGGCAGGGCCAGCGGTATCGACCGCTCGACGGCCAGCCTTACCGCACTTGCCAATCTAAACGCCCTGTCTCCGCAGAATGTTCCGTTGGTCGCTCCTGCCGCAGTTCCTGCCGCCGTCGAGCCCACCACCACTGCCGAAGACGAAGAATTCGACACCCTCGCAGAAGCCGTCGCCGCGCAGGACAATGCCGCCGCCGATGAAGCGCTCGAGTGCCTTGCCGGCGCGATCTACTTCGAATCCAAGGGTGAGCCGCTGACCGGCCAGCTCGCCGTCGCCGAAGTCATCATCAACCGCGCCAAGTCGGGTCGTTTCCCGACCGACGTTTGCGCCGTCGTCAAGCAGCGCGGCCAGTTCAGCTTCGTGCGCGGTGGTCAGATCCCGGCCATCAACATCGGCAAGGCCTATCGCACCGCGATCGCCGTCGCCAAGGTCGCGCTCGCCGACGCGTGGAACAGCCCCGCGCAGAAGGCGCTGTACTTCAACACCGCCGACCGCCGCCCTGCAGGCCGCGTCATCAAGGTTGCCTCGATCGGCAACCACGTCTTCTACCGCTGAGTCGGATCGTCCCGACCACCGTCGGGACAGGTTGAACACGCGGCGTCCCGCTTCGATTTCGAGACCGATGATCCGCGAATGAGCAGGCGAATGCGCTTGCCTCGTTCGTGGATTGTTCTATTTTCGGTCGATGCTCGACACCCCCCCGGCCTCCTGTATCGACGAACCCGGATCCCCGTTGTGCGCAGCGGATGTGGCGCGCGGCGTGGTCCGGATGTTGCTGCGTCATGACCTGACCGCGATGGCGGAAGTGCCGCTCGACGGCGGCCGCCGCGCCGATCTGATGGCCATCGACGCACGCGGCCATATCGTCATCGTCGAGATCAAGGTCTCGCGCGCCGATCTGCTCGGGGACGGAAAATGGCCCGACTATCTGGGGCATTGCGACCGCTATTTCTGGGCGGTGCCCGCGGGGTTCGATGCCAGCCCGCTGCACGGCGCGGCGTTTCTCCCCGAACGCACCGGGATCATCGTCGCGGACCGTTACGACGCGGCGATCGTTCGCGAGGCGCACACCACCCCCCTCCCCGCGCATGTCCGCAAGCGCGGGACGCTGGCCTTTGCACGCCGTGCGGCACGCCGCCTGATCGCGCAGACCGACCCCGATGCCGATGGACTCGCGTTCGGCGCCGGCTGAATGCCGCTTTGTCGTGGGCGCCCGATCGCCGGTACCGCACGCGTCCTAGTATCTCACGCCACCGCAATGCTACGCGCCGGCCGAATCACCGGAGCGCAGACGTTGGGCGGACATCATCACGGACATGATCACGGGCACGATCAGGGGCAGGGGCACGGGCACGGCCATGCGCACGGCCACGGGCACGGGGGACATGGCCACAGCCATGCGCCGGAGTCGTTCGACCGCGCCTTCGCGATCGGCATCGGCCTCAACATCGCCTTCGTCGCGATCGAGGCGCTGGTCGGGCTGCGGATCGATTCGGTCGCGCTGCTCGCCGATGCGGGACACAATCTCTCCGACGTGCTGGGTCTGGTCGTCGCATGGGGTGGGACGATGCTCGCGCGGACCGCACCGACCAAGCGCTTTACCTATGGGCTGAAGGGATCGACGATCCTCGCCGCGCTGACCAACGCGCTGCTGCTTCTGGTGGCGCTGGGGGCGATCGTTCTCGAGGCATCGCAGCGTTTTGCCAGTCCGGCGGCGACCGCCGGGCTGACGGTGTCGATGGTCGCGGGCGTCGGTATCGCGGTCAATGCCGTGACCGCCTGGATGTTCGCGCGGGGCCGCAAGGGCGACGTCAATATCCGTGGCGCGTATCTCCACATGGCGGCGGATGCGCTCGTGTCGGCCGGCGTCGTGATCGCGGGTCTCGTCATCTGGCGGACGGGGCTGACCTGGATCGATCCCGCGGTCAGCATCGCCATCGCAATCCTGATCTTCTGGCAGACCTGGGGGCTGCTTCGCGAAACGATTGAGATGGCGCTGTCGGCGGTGCCACGCGGGATCGATTTCGATCATGTCGATCAGGCGCTGTGCGGTCTCCCGGGCGTTACCGCGATCCACGATCTTCATATCTGGCCGATGAGCACCACCGAGCCCGTCCTGACCGCGCATCTGGTCATGCCCGGGGGCCATCCCGGCGACCGTTTCCTGACCGACGCGCGCGAGCTGCTGCACGAACGGTTCGGGATCGGCCATGCCACGCTTCAGGTCGAGACGGGGGATGGGGACGATTGCGCGATGGCAGATACCGCGACCGTCTGAACCTTTTGCGTCGCGCGGGGGTTACCTTGTCATAGATCAGGAGAAGACCCCGTGAAGAACCATCTGATTGCCGCACTGATGTCGGTCGCTGCCGTCGCACCCGTGATTGCTCCGGTCGAGGCAACCGCCCAGCGGCGCGACGACCGCCGCGACAACCGGCGCGTGGACCGCAACTGGCATGGCGACGACCGCAACTGGGATCCCTCGCGCAGTTATCAGAACGGCAACTACCGTGAGCGCCGCCTCGGCCGCAACGACCGCGTCTATCGCGGGCAGGACGGCCGTGCCTATTGCAAGCGCAACGACGGCACGACGGGCCTGGTGATCGGTGCGCTCGGCGGCGGCGCGCTCGCCAACCTCATCGGTGGCGGTACGCTGGGGACGCTGGCCGGCGCCGGCGGTGGCGCGCTGCTCGGTCGCTCGGTCGATCGCGGCAATGTGAAGTGCCGCTAAACGTCTGATATCACTGCAAACAAGAACGGCGGCCGAGCAATCGGCCGCCGTTTTTCATGTCGGTGCATAACGCGATGCCCGGGCGATCCCGGATCAGTAGGCGCGCGCGACCGCGAATTCGACCGCCTCGATCATCGCGTCCTTCGCCACCGAGTCAGGGAAGCCGCCGATCGAGTCGATCGCGCGCTGACCATAATGGCGTGCACGCGCGAAGGTATCGTCGATCGCGCGCGTCGCCCGGATCAGCCGTACCGCATGCTGCAGGTCCGTATCGCTGTCGCGACGGCCCTCGACCGCGTCCTTCCAGAACTGGCGATCCTCGGCGGATCCCCGCGCATAGGCGAGGATGACGGGCAGCGTCATCTTGCCCTCGCGGAAGTCGTCGCCGGCATCCTTGCCCATCGTATCGGCGTCCGAAACATAGTCGATCGCGTCGTCGACGAGCTGGAACGCGATCCCCAGGTTCCGGCCATAGGCGTCGAGCGCGGCCTCCTCGGCTTCGGATCGCTCGGCGACGACCGCCGCGATCCGGCACGCCGCTGCGAACAGCGCCGCGGTCTTCGCGCCGATGATATCGAGATAGCGTTCCTCGCCCAGATCGACGCGGCGGGCGGCGGTCAGCTGGTTGACCTCACCCTCGGCGATGATCGCGCTGGTCGACGACAGGATCTTGAGCGCCCTCAGGCTTTCCGCCTCGACCATCAGTTCGAAGCTGCGGCTGAACAGGAAATCGCCGACCAGAACGCTTGCCGGATTTCCCCAGATGATGTTCGCGGTCCGCTTGCCGCGACGTAGGTCCGATCCGTCGACCACGTCGTCATGCAGCAGCGTCGCCGTGTGGATGAACTCGACCGCGGCAGCGAGCAGATGATGCTGCGTCCCGGTGTAGCCGATCAGCTGAGCGCTCGCGAGCGTCAGCATCGGGCGCATCCGCTTGCCACCACCCGCGATCAGATGGCCAGCCAGTTCGGGGATCAACGGGATCTCCGAATCCATCCGCGCGACGATCACGGCATTGACCTGATCCATATCGTGCGTGACGAGCCGGAGCATCGGATCCAGCGAAGGCTGTGACCCGGCATTGGAAGTGGAGGAGTCGAGGCGGTGGACGGTAGCGCTCATCTGCCCGAGCCTCTGGCCGGTAAGCCTCCGCAAAGCAACCCTTGCCGGCGTGCGAAACGCTCCGCAAAAGGCGGGCGCGCATAATGAATCGGAGGTTCCACGATGCCCGACGACCTGCTGAGCGGCTATCGCCAGAGCATCGACAATATCGATGCGGCCCTTATCCACATGCTGGCCGAGCGGTTCAAGGTCACGCAGGCGGTGGGTCGCCACAAGGCGACGTACGGCCTGCCCGCCGCCGATCCGGGCCGCGAGGAGCGACAGATCGCACGGCTCCGGCGTCTTGCCGAAGAAGCACAGCTCGACCCCGAATTTTCCGAGAAATTCCTGCGTTTCATCATCGACGAGGTGATCCGGCATCATGAACAGCTTCGCGAATGAACGGGCGCATCGACGATTGCCGCGGCCCTCGCGACTGAGGCGTTCGACCTGCACGTGCTGGTCGGTTAGGGGGGCGCGATGAGCTTCCTCCCTGTGATCGAACGCGCGGGCCGCCCGCTGCCCGGCTTCACCCCCGCTGCACGCTGTGCGATGCGCGGCCGGGCATGAGCTGGAACGGTTTCTTCGCGGTCGAGGGGATCGACGGCAGCGGCAAGAGCGGCATGGTCGGCTATCTCGTCGAGCAGCTCCGCGCGCGTGGCGGCGAGGGGGCGGCGACCCGTGAGCCGGGTGGCACGCCGCAGGGCGAGGCGATCCGGTCGCTGATCCTGTCGGGGGCGGACGATGCCTGGGATCCGCATGCCGAGCTGCTGCTGATGACCGCGGCGCGCGTCGAGCATGTCCGTCGTGTCATCAAACCCGCGCTGGCGCTCGGGCGGTTCGTGATCTCCGACCGCTATGTCGGCTCGACCATCGCCTATCAGGGTGCGGGGCGCGGCATGTCCGAGGCGTTCATCCGGCAGCTCCACGCCGCCGCCGTCGGCGATGTCTGGCCCGATCTGACGATCATCCTCGACCTGGACGTCGAGACCGGCCTCTCGCGAAGCCGCAAGCGACTGGCGACCTCGGCGGTCGACGAGGGGCGGTTCGAAACGCTCGAACTCGCCTTCCACCTGCGCATCCGCGAATCGTTCCTCGACCAGGCGCGGCGCGATCCGGCGCGTCATGTCGTCGTCGATGCCTCCGGCACGCCGGACGAGGTGCGCGCGCGCACGATCGCCGCGTTCGACGCCTGGACCGGCCTGCAAATCGACCGATAGGTTTTCCGCCCGCCCGATGCGGGCGGGTGCGCGGTGTGAATTAGATGCTCCGCGCACCGCCGGGGACGCTCGGCGCGCTATAATGGACCGATACCGGCAGAGCGCGGCGCCGTCCGTTCTGCGCGTTTGTCCATCTGGAGCGTTGGATGACTATCAGGACCTTCGTACGTGCCGGCGGCGCGCTACTGCTGCTCATGATCATTCTGGCGGCCGGGCTGGCGACATGGCGGATCGACGTGATCCGCATGGGCGGGCCGCTGCAGGTCCAGTCGCAGCGGACCTCGGACCTCGTGGCGGATGTCCTGCCCCCGCCTGCCTATATCATCCAGGCGTATCTCGAGGCGACGCTGCTTCTGCGCGATCCCGCCGATGCGCCCGCCGCGGGCAAGCGGCTGGCGAAGCTGCATGACGAGTACCGGGCACGTCACGACTTCTGGTCGCACACCGACATCGATCCGGCGGTCTATGCCGCGTTGCGCGCGAGCAAGCCCGCCGCCGACGCGTTCTGGACCGAGGTGGAGACGCGGTATCTTGCCGCGGCCCGCGCCCGCGATCGTCGTGCGCTCGACCGCAGCTATGCGCGGATCACGCGCGATTACGCGGCGCATCGCGCTGCGATCGACACGCTCGTCACGCGTGCGCTCGCCTATCAGACGAGCCTGAACGATCGTGCCGCGACCACGCTGCACCGCGCGCTCGTCCTGCTGTCGGTGATCGGGCTTCTGATCGTCGGTGGCGTCGCCGGTTTCTGCGTGCTGTTGCTGCGGCGGGTCGTCTCGCCCACCGTCGACCTGTCCGACGTCACCGCGACGCTGGCGCGCGGAGAACCGGCATCGGTCCCCTATCTTGATCGCAAGGACGAGCTCGGCAGCATCGCCGTGGCGGTCGATAGCTTCCGGGTCGCGGCCGAAGCGCGCGCCGAGGCCGATGCAGCGGCGTCCCGCGAACAGACGATGGTCACCGACGCGCTTGCGGGCGTGCTGCAGACGATGGCGACGGGCGATCTGAGAGGGGGTCCCGCGATCGAGTTTCCGCCGTCGTTCCGCGAGATCGGGCAGAACCTCAACAGCGCCGTGTCGACGCTGCGCGCGATGATCCAGACCGTCGTCGAGACCGCGACGGAAATTCAGAGCGGCGCAGGCGAGATCTCGACCGCATCGGAGGATCTCGCACGGCGCACCGAAAGCACCGCGGCCAGCCTCGAACAGACCAGTGCCGCGCTCGTCCAGATCGACCAGCGTCTGCGATCGTCGGCGGAAACCTCGTCGAGCACGGTGGCTCGGGCCGACAGCGCGCTCGCCACGGTCGCCGCGGGGCGCTCGACCGCCGAGGACGCGGTTCAGGCGATGTCGCGGGTGGTCACCAGCGTGACCGGAACCGACGACATCATCGAGGGGCTCGACAAGATCGCCTTCCAGACCCGCGTGCTCGCGATGAACGCCGCGGTCGAGGCGGGTCGGGCGGGCGATGCGGGTCGCGGATTTGCGGTCGTTGCCGATCTCGTCTCGGTGCTCGCACAAAGAGCCGAGGCGGAAGCCAAGAGCGCGCGCGATCAGCTGACCACGACGCGGACCGAGATCGTGACCGCGGTCACTGCGGTCGAGCAGGTCGACGGGGCGCTGGCGGAGATCGCGCGCGACGTCGGCGACGTCCATGCGCTCGTCGGCGGGATGGTCGTCGACAACCAGGCGCAGTCGCTTGCCATTTCCGAGATTTCCGCAGCGGTCTGCAACATGGATCTGGCGACGCAGCAGAATGCGGCGATGGTCGAGGAGACGTCGGCTGCCGCCAACGGGCTGTCGGCCAAGGTCCAGCGGATGGTGCAACAGGCGTCGGTCTTCCGGTGGGAGCGCCGCGAGCGCAGCCTGCCCGTCGCCGGCGATCGTCGCCGCACCGACCGGCGCGGTCCGGATAGCGCGCCGCGCGATACAGGCGGCGGCGAACGCCGCGCGCGCCGGCTTGCCGACGCCTGATCGTGTGATCCGGTCGGGACAGGCGGTGCGGGCGTTTGCCCGCTTCACCCGCAATGCTCCGCGTGATCGGGTGACCGCCGGCCAGGCGAAGGCTTTGCAAAACGGGTTTCGGCGCTATCGCTCCCCGGATGGTTCCGCCTGCTCCTGACCCCTTGCCGCGCGGCCGGGCCGAACCGCGAGGAAGGAGTCCGGCATGGCCGTTACCGACATAGCGACGCGCACCTATAATCACGGGTTCCGGCTCGATCCGATCGTCCGCAGCCTGCTCGATACCGATTTCTACAAGCTGCTGATGCTGCAGATGATCCGTCAGCAATATCCCGACGTGCAGGCCACGTTCGCGCTGATCAACCGGACGAGGACGGTCCGGCTGTCGACGATCATCGACGAGGGCGAGTTGCGCGCGCAGCTCGACCATGCGCGCACGGTGCGGTTCGGCAAGAAGGAACTGATCTGGCTCGCGGGTAACAGCTTCTATGGGCAGGACCGGATGTTCGCGCCCGATTTCCTGCGCTGGCTCGCCGATTTCCAGTTGCCCGATTATGAGCTGCGCACCGTCGATGGTCAGTTCGAGCTGCGTTTCGAGGGACCGTGGACGCACACGACGATGTGGGAGATCCCCGCACTCGCGATCGTCAACGAACTGCGCGCGCGCGCCGTGCTGCGCGATCGCGGCCGCTTCACGCTCGACGTGATCTACGCGCGCGCCAAGGCCAAGCTGTGGGACAAGGTCGAACGGCTGCGCGCGCTGCCCGATCTCGTCCTCTCCGACTTCGGTACGCGCCGCCGGCACGGTTTCCTCTGGCAACGCTGGTGCGTCGAGGCGTTGAAGGAGGGGTTGGGAACCCGCTTCATCGGCACCTCGAACGTGCTGCTCGCGATGGACAATGATCTCGAGGCGATCGGCACCAACGCGCACGAGTTGCCGATGGTGCGCGCAGCGCTCGCGACCGACGATGCCGGGGTGGCCGCGGCGCCCTATCAAGTGCTCGACGACTGGCGGCGACATTATGGCGGCAACCTGCTGATCGCGTTGCCCGATGCGTTCGGTACCAGCGCGTTTCTCGCCAACGCCCCCGACTGGGTTGCGGACTGGACCGGCTTTCGCCCCGACAGCGCGCCGCCGATCGAGGGGGGCGAGGAGATCATCCGCTGGTGGCAGGCGCACGGCCGCGATCCGAAGACCAAGCTGCTGATCTTTTCCGACGGCATGGACGTCGACACGATCGAGGCGACCTATCGCCATTTCCACGGTCGCGTGCGGATGAGCTTCGGCTGGGGCACCAATCTCACCAATGATTTCCGCGATTGCGACCCCGATGGGATGGCGGGGCTCGAGCCGATCTCGCTGGTCGCGAAGGTCACGCGTGCCGATGGCCGGCCGGCGGTGAAGCTGTCGGACAATCCGTCGAAGGCGACTGGCGACCCGGCCGAGATCGAACGCTATCTGCGCATTTTCGGCGGCGAAGGGCGCGCCGCGTCGAAGGTCAGCGTCTAGCGCGGTCGGCGGATCGCCACCGGATCGCGTCGGTCTTCACGGCATCCGTACAACCGGCCGCCCTAAAAAGGCCATGCCGTACCGCCACGACGCACGCCTATGGCTGTTTCGCGACCCTCGATCCGTGCGTCGTTCCTCCGTTTGCGGCATGCGCTGCTGCTGGCTGCGCTGTTCCCGCTGACCCAGGCGCACGCGGATCCCGCCGCGTTCGACCTTACCGGCCCGGCGCTGAGCGTCACCGTGACCCATGGCAGGACGACGCTGCCGATCGGGCAGGTTCCCAATCTGAGCGAGGGGGACCGGATCGCGGTCGGCGCCGAACTGCCGCGCGATCAGGGCGTGCACTATGTGCTCGTCGCCGCGTTTCTGCGCGGGGCGACCAATCCGCCCCCGAAATCCTGGTTCGCGCAGGCCAAGACGTGGGAGCGCAAGAAGAACACGCTCGACCTCACCGTGCCCGCCGGCGCGCGCCAGCTGATCCTGTTCCTCGCGCCCGAGACGGGTGGCGGGTATGACGCGATCGTCGATGCGGTCCGCAAACAGCCCGGTGCGTTCGTGCGTGCCTCGCAGGAACTGAACCAGGCCTCGCTCGATCGTGCCCGGCTCGACACGTTTCTCGATTCGATCCACCGGCTCGAGCGGACCCGTCCCGAACGGATCGAGACCGTGTCACCCGTGCTCACGCGCAGCCTGTCGATCACGCTGAAGGCCGAGTGCCTCGAACAGGCGGTCGACCTGCAGGCGGCGTGCCTGACGCAGAGCCGCAGCTCGTTGTTGCTAGCGGACAGCCACAGCGCGTCGCTGACGGAAACGCTCGTCGGCGCGCCCACCGATCTCGCGCTCCAGCTCGCGGCGACGCCCGAGGGCGGCTATGGCTATTACAGCCCCTATATCGGCGTGGTGCGCGATCTCGCGCGGATCTTCGGCGCGTTCCAGTCGACGCAGTTCCAGTATATTCCCGCGCTCGCGCGTGCCAGCGACGCCCGCCTGTCGCTGCTGCTCAATGCCGCGCCGTCCTTTGCCAAACCGAAATCGGTGATGGTCGCGGCACTCCCCGCGATCGAAACCCCCGAGCCGCCGCCGCTGCGGACGGTGGGGCCTGCGCGTGCCTTGTGTCGCGCAGAGGACGGGGTGCTCCTGCCGGTCGAAGGTGCGCCGCTGATCTACGCCACCCGGTACGCGCATGCGATGGCGGTGCGCGTCACGCGGCCCGATGGCAGCAGCGTCGACCTTCCCGTGGCGGCCGATGCCGAGCGGGGCGGGTTCGTGCTGGGGGGCGCCGGCAGCGACGCAGGGGCGTTCGGGACGGGGTTCGACGCGACGCTGCACGGGACCTGGGGTTTCACGCCGTTCGACGGCCCGCGTTTCCGCCTGCAGAGCCCCCGCGCCAACAGCTGGCGTGCAACCGAAGCGGCCACGCTTGTCGCAGGGCGCGACAACAGCCTGACGATCGAGGGCGGCGCGGCGGCCTGTGTCGAGGACGTCGCGCTCGCGCGCCCCTCGGGGGCGACCGAGCCGCTCAAGTGGACCACACTCGCGGATGGCCGGATCACCGCCACGATCCCCAAGGCCCAGCTCGCGCCGGGGAAGGTTTCGGTGATCGTTCGCCAGACCGGGATCGCGGCGCCCGACACGATCGCGTTGACCGCGCTGACCGAGGTCGGGCGGATCGATGGCTTCACGCTGCATGCAGGCGATGTGCAGGGGCTGCTGACGGGAACCCGGCTCGATACCGTCGCGTCGCTGACGGTCGATGGCGCGGTCTTCACCCCGGGCGAGGTGGTCCGGACCGCCAAGACCGACGAACGCGCGATGACGGTCGCGACACCCAACGCGGTCCAGGGCTGGACGGCGGGCCAGGACAAGACGGGCCGCGTCACGCTCAGGGACGGTCGCGTGCTCCCGGTCGCGGTGCGGATCGCCCCGCCGCGCCCCGTCGTCACGCTGATCGACAAGACCGTCACGCCGACCGCTACCCCGGCGGCGCTGCCGATCACGCTCGCGCAAGGGACTGCGATACCGATCGACGCGCGGCTGACCTTTTCGCTCCGCGGCGAGGGGCCGACGCGCTTTTCCGGTCGCGAGCAGGTCGAGATCGCGACGCTCGATGGACGCGCGTCGACGATCATCACGGCGGCGAACGGCTATGCCGTACAGGGGCCACAGGTTGCGATCGTCACGCTCGACCCGGGCAAGGCGCTTGGCGCGTCGGCCTTTGGCCCGGTGCGCTACCGTGTCCTTCAGGACGGCGTGGCGAGCGACTGGGCGCCGCTCGTCTCGCTCGTGCGGCTCCCGACGCTGACGGGCGTGACATGTGACAAGGGCGCGCCACGGTGCGTGCTGTCGGGCGAGTCGCTGTATTTGCTGGCGGCGGTCGCGGGGGACGCGCAATTTACCGGCGCCACGATCCTGCCCGACGGCTTCACTGCCGGATCGGTGACGATCCCGCGACCCGGCGACACGCTGTTCCTCAAGCTGCGCGACGACGACGCCCTGACGGCCACCGCGAAGCCGGTCGTGGTCGACCGCTAGGCGGCGTTGCGGGCGCGATCAGCGCGCGGCAGGCTCGCGGGACAGGCGAGCCATCAGGATCGCCGCGCGCTTGGCCTGGCGGCGGATGCTGCCGAGGTCGACCGTCTCTCCGGGGGCATGGTCGCCGCTGCTCGCGGTCCCGAGCCCGATCAGCCCGTCGACATCGCCTGCGACGAACGCGATGTCGCCCGCGCCGCGTTTCAGCGGATCGAGCGCCGCCATTTCCGGTAGGCGCATGTCGCGATTGACCCGGTTCAGCCGGTCGAGCAGCACGCGGTTGCCCGCGGTCGGCGGCATCGCCGGATAGCCGCTTTCGAAGCTGATCGTCGCCGATGTGCCCGGAGCATGGCGGGCGACGATCGCGGTCATCTTCGCGCGGACCCGCTGCGTCTGATCCTCGCTCAGCGTCCGGAAGTCACCGCGTGCGACCGCGGTCGCCGCGATGATGTTGCCCTTGCCCGTCGCGGTCGCGCGGACGCCATCGGCATCGAGCGCCGCGGTTGCGCCGCCCGCGACCACACCCGTGTTGAACGTCAGGTTCGGCTCGGGCAGATCCTTGCGGAATGCCGCGAGGATGCGCGCCATCTCGTTGATCGCACCGTCGCCATAGCTGTCCGAGAAGATCAGCGACGAATGGCCGGTCTTGCCCGTGGTGGTCAGCGTCCAGCTGTTCGACGAGCGTCGCGCGATCGATCCCATGTCGCGCCCGTCGACGACCGACAGACCTTCGAAATCCAGCGCGACATCGGCGCGCTTGCCGGCCGCGATCAGGTCGGCGCGCGCGATCTCGACCGGATCGCCCGCATCCTCTTCGTCTCCCGTCAGTATGATCTCGATATTCGCGCCGTCGAGCAGCCCCGCCGCCTTCATCGCCCGCAGCGCGGACAGCATCACGACCATCCCGCCCTTGTCGTCGCCCGCCCCAGGCCCCTGCGCGCTCTCGCCCTTGCGGACGAAGCGCTGAAACGGCGAATCGTGCTCGAACACCGTGTCGAGATGCCCGATCAGCAACAGGCGCTTGGTCCCCGGCTTGCCCGGATGCACCGCGATCAGGTGCCCTGCCCGCTTGGTCTGCGGCATCGGTTTCCACCGGACCTGGAAACCGAGCGGTTCGAGTTCGCCGCGGACCATCGCGCCCACCTTCGCGACGCCCGCAAGGTTCATCGTTCCGCTGTTCTGATCGACCAGCGTCTGCAGCAACGCGATCGACCGCTCATGCTCGGCATCGACCACCGCGACCGCGCGCGTCTCGGCGGGCGACAATTGTGCCTGCGCCGTGGTCGAGCCGAGGGCCGAGCCCAACAGCGCCAGCGCCAGTCCTGAATATCGCATCACCGTCATCCGCCACTCCCTTTGCGCCATGAAAGCCGGGTTCTGCGCGCGGGTCCAGTGTCGGATGGTCGATCAGCGTCTCAGAATTTCGGTCCCGACACCGCCTGCCGCGTTTTCTTCGGCGCATCCTCGAGCAGCTTGGTCACGACCGGGTTGCGCCCGTCCTGCTTGGCATAGGCGCGGGCGGACATGCCGGCGATGATGTCGGCCTGGTCCGCATCCGCACCCTCGGCCAGCAACGTCCGGATCATGCCGATGTCGCGGCGCTGCACCGCGCGGATCAGCGGCGTCTCGCCTGCCGAATTGCCCAGATTGGGGTTCGCCTTGGCCGCGGTCAGGATCGGGATCATCCCCGCCTGTCCGGTCGTCACCGCGAGCAGCAGCGGCGTGTTGCCCTTGCCGTCGCGCAGATTGGCGTCCGCGCCCTTTTGCAGCAGGAACCGCAGATAGGTCTCGTCGCCGCGCTTGATGACGATATGCAGCGCGCCCTCGCCGGTCGTCACGTCGCGCGAGTTGACGATGCTGCTGCCCGGCCGCCCGAGCATCTCGAGCACGTCGTTGTTCTTCGACTCCCGCACCGCGTTAAGGAATTTATACCCCTCGGACTGGTTCTGCGCATTCACCGCGCTCGGCGTCAGCAGCACGGCGACGGGTAGGGCGACCGTGGCGACCATCATGAGGGAGATGGAGTTGCGGATGTACGGCATCGATAGATCCTCGGGAACTCGGGTGGTGTGCGACGCTTGCGCCGCACGGGCTAACAGATCAAGGCTGGCTGTATCATGACCAGCTTCCGCCCCGCTTTCCTGGCCGCGCTCGCGCTCGCGGCATGCAGCCCATCGAGCCCCGATACGGATACCGTCAAAAGCCCCCCGCTGGCCGGCGCTCGTATCGGTGGGCCATTCACGCTCGTCGATCAGGATGGCCGACAGGTCACCGACCGCCAGTTCGCGGGGAAGTACCGCATCATGTATTTCGGCTACACCTTCTGCCCCGACGTGTGCCCGACCGACATGCAGACGATCGGCGCGGCCATGAAGATGCTGGAGGGCAGCGATCCGGCGCTCGCCGCCCGGATCGTGCCCGTGTTCGTCACGGTCGATCCGACGCGCGACACCTCCGCGATCGTCAAGCAGTTCATCTCGGCCTTCCATCCCCGGATGGTCGGGCTGACGGGTACGCCCGAGGCGATCGAGGCGGTGAAGAAGGAATTCGCGATCTTTTCGGCGAAGGGCGACGCGTCGCCCGGCGGCGGTTACCTCGTAAACCACTCGCGTCAGGCCTATCTTATGGATCCGGACGGCAAGCCTCTCGCGCTGCTGCCACAGGACAAGGGACCACAGGCCGTGGCCGACGACATCAAGATCTGGGCGCGGTGATCGCCGTATGAGCAACCGGTTCTGGGAAGACACGCCGATCGACAAGCTCGACCGCGGTCAATGGGAAGCGCTATGCGACGGCTGCGGCAAATGCTGCATCCACAAGCTCGAGGACGAGGATACCGGCGAACTCGTCGCGACCAACGTCTCGTGCCGCCTGCTCGACCGGCGCAGCGGACAATGTTCCGATTATCGCCACCGCCACGCCTATGTCGCCGAATGCGTCCGGCTGACGACCGCGAACGTCCGCGACATCGACTGGCTGCCCTCGACCTGCGCCTATCGTCTCCGTGCAGCGGGCGAACAATTGCCCGAGTGGCATTATCTCGTCTGCGGCGACCGCGAGGCGGTGCACCGCGCGAAACAGTCGGTCCGCGGCTGGACGATCAGCGAGGACGAGGCCGGCGATCTCGAATATCACGTGATCGATCGCGAACTGTAAGCCGGTGATCGAGGGTCTGGAGATCGTCCGCCACCCCCGCGCACGCCGCGCGCGGCTGTCGATCGATCCTGCAAGCGGTCGCGCCCGTCTTGTCGTCCCAAAGCGCGCCGCGCTTAAACAAGCGCTCGCCTGGGCTCAGGGCAAGGCGGACTGGATCGCCGAACAACGTGCGCTGCTGCCAAGCCCCCTGCCCTTCGTTCCCGGCGCGGTGATCACCGTCGCCGACGAACCGCTGACGATCGCGTGGACCCCCGGCGATCGCCGGACCGTCGTGCGCGAGGGCTCGATCGTGTCGCTGTCGGGTCCCCCCGAAACGATCGCGCGTCGCGTCGAGGCGTGGCTGAAACGCACCGCGCTTGCGCTGCTCGAGACCGAGACGGCCGAATATGCCGCCAAGGCCGGGGTCAGCGTCGCCAAGGTGGCGGTCGGCGATGCGAAGGGCCGTTGGGGCAGCTGTGCGTCGAGCGGCGTGATCCGCTACAGCTGGCGGCTTATCCTCGCGCCCAGCTATGTTCGGCGCGCGACGGTCGCGCACGAGGTCGCGCACCGCGTCCACATGAACCATGCACCCATCTTCCACGCGCTCGTCGCCGATCTCTACGGCGCGGACCCGACCCCGGCGCGGATCTGGCTACGCACGCATGGTGCGGCACTTCACTGGGTCGGCCGCCCGTCCTGATACCGCCCATCCTGCCGATCGCCCTGATACCGGTCGCCCTGATACCGGTCGCTGGAATAGCGATCGGTCGGAACGCGGTCGCGCGCCGGATCGCGCTGTAGCGGCTGGCGCCCCGGCGGGACCTGGTCCCGCGTCCGCGGGTCTCGCGCCGGGTCGCGGCCCGTCACCCGGTCGATCCAGTCCTGATTGAGCTGCTGTGCCGGTGCGGCAGACGGCGCGCCCGACGGATCGGCCTCGGGCCTCGGTAGCGCATCACCCGTCTGCGCGTCGGTCGGCACGTCCTGCGGCATGCCGCTCTCGATCGGGTTGCCATTCTCGTCGACCATCATCTGGCCGTTGTCGGGTTGCCCGAAATAGCTCTCCTCGTCGGGCTCCAGCTGCCATTCGGGCAGCGTCACCTGTGTCTCGAACTGCTCGATCGGCCGGTCCGCGGTCGCGGGCTTCATGAACGCCGCCCAGGCGCGCGCGGGCGCGGTGCCGCCGTGCAGCCCCGCGATCGGTCGTGCATCGTCGCGTCCCATCCAGACGCCGGTGGTGATCCCGCTCGAGAAGCCGAGGAACCAGCCGTCCTTGGAGGCGGTCGTGGTACCCGTCTTGCCCGCCACCGGACGACCGATCTGCGCGGCGCGCCCGGTTCCGGTGTTGACCGCGGTCTGCAACAGGTCGGTCATCTCGGCGGCGACATAGGGCGCGACGAGCACATGGCTGCGATCGACTTCGTGCGTGTAGATCGTCTGGCCGTTCGAGGTGACGCGCGTGATCCCGTACGGGGTCACCGCGATCCCCTTGCTCGCGACGCTGGCAAAGGCACGCGTCATGTCGATCACGCGCGTCTCCGACGTACCCAGCACCATCGAGGGATGCGTATTGACCGGCGTCGTGATCCCAAACCGCCGCGCCATGTCGGCGACCGTCGTGAACCCGACCTCCTGGCCGAGCTTCGCCGCCACCGTGTTCAGCGAATAGGCAAACGCGGTGCGCAACGACACAGGTCCCGAATTGCGCCGTGAGTCGTTGCGCGGCGTCCATCCGTTGATCGTGACGGGTTCGTCGACGATCGAATCCTCGGGCTTGTGCCCCGCCTCCAGCGCCGCGAGATACACGAACAGCTTGAACGACGATCCCGGCTGGCGGACCGCCTGCGTGGCGCGGTTGTAGATCGACGAGACATAATCCTTGCCCCCGACCATCGCCTTGACCGCGCCGTCGCGGTCGAGCGCGACGAGCGCACCCTGCGCGCCGGCGGGCGTGTTCGCCCGGATCGCGGCATCGGCGTGGCGCTGCATCGACAGGTCGAGCGTCGTCCACACCTCGAGCGGTGCCTCGGTCTCGTCGATCAGCGTGTCGAGCTGCGGAAGCGCCCAGTCGGTGAAGTAGCGCACGCTGTTCTGCCTGGGCTCGGGCGCGAGCTTGAGCCCCTGGACGTCCGCGTCGGCGGCCTCGCTGGCGGAAATCACCCCCGTCTCGGCCATCGTCTGCAACACGACGCCCGCACGACCGACCGCAGCCTCGGCATCGGCGGTCGGCGAGTAGTTGGACGGCGCCTTGACCAGCCCCGCGATCACCGCAGCCTCGGCCAGCGACAGATGATCCGCGCCATGGCCGAAGAACTTGCGCGATGCGGCGTCGATCCCGTACGCGCCGCCGCCATAATAGACCTTGTTCAGGTACAGCTCGAGGATCTCGTCCTTGCTGAACTTGCGCTCCAGCGCGAACGCAAGGATGCCCTCCCGGAATTTGCGTCCGAACTTCTTCTGGTTGTTGAGGAAGACGTTGCGCGCCAATTGCTGGGTGATCGTCGATCCGCCCTGCGTCCAGTGCCCGCGATCGAAGCGGACCTTGACCGACCGCGCGATGCCGACCGGATCGACGCCGATATGCGACCTGAACCGGCGATCCTCGACCGCGATCGTCGCGTCGCGCATCACCGCGGGGATCTGGCCATAGGGCAGCCATTCGCCGAAGCTCGGCCCCATCGACACGATCACGCTGCCATCGGCGGCATGGACGCGGATCATCTGTCCATTGGGAGAGGATTTGAGGCTTTCGAAGCTCGGCAGCTGCGACCGCGCGATATACACGGCGATCACGAGCGCACCAAAGGCAAGCACAGCGAGGCCGATCAGCACCTTCAGGAGGAGGACAAGTCGGCGGCGCCATGGGGAGCGAGGCCGAGGGGAGCGGGAAGCGGGACGCGCGCGAGCCATGAAGGGTTGACGAATTACGCCTTATCCGGCTCGCCGACAAGCGTTTCGACCGCGCGGCCTGCCGCGGTGCGTTTCACCCGCCGATCCGCGTCGCCCGCGCGAGCATCCGGATCAGCATGGGATGCGCGAACGGGATCAATCGCGCGGCGGCGGTGCTTTCGGCCACCCGCCGGACCGCGCCTGCGACGCCGATCGGGCGTGCCAGCGACGCCGACAGCCGCTGCTGCCACGCGGCGGCGTTTCCCGCGCCGTCGGCCCGGTACGCCCGCGCCGCCGCCAGACCGCTTGCAAGCGCGATCCCCATGCCCTCGCCCGCGAGCGACGGGATGACGCCCGCCTGATCGCCCAGCCGGTATCGCCCCGCCTGCCCCGTCCGCTGCCGCCAGCCATAGGGGACGTTCGCGATTGCATCGATCGCAGCCCCGGGCGCGAGCCTCGCGACCCATTCCCCCAGCGCCGGCATCTCGCGCCCGAGCGTCGCCAGCAGGTCCGCGGGCGAACCTGCGTCCTGCAGCCGTGACCGGTGGACCGCCATGCACAAATTGGCGCTGCCATCCTCCTGCAAGGCGAGCCCCGCATAGCCACGATCGAACAGATACAGGTCGATCCGTCCCGCCAGCGCCTTCGCCAGCGTCGGGGACGGTATCACGCGGACGCGGATGCCCAGTGTCGGATCGGCGCCGCGTGCCGATTCGGGCCGCGCCGTGCCTCGCACATCGGCCTTCCCGTTTGCAAGGAACAGCGCCGGCGTCGCGAGCAGCGCGCCGTCCGCGGTCCGCAGCCGGTCCGCCTCGATCTCGCGCACGGTCACGCCGCGCTCGATCGCCGCGCCCTGCCCGGCCGCCGCCGCCAGCAGCACCGTATCGAGGCGGCGGCGCGATACCGAGACCGCTGGGTAAGGCAGATCGGCGCGCGCGATGCGGTCGCCGGCGAAGATCCGGACCGCGGTCGTCCGCACCGGGTTGAGCGTGTCGGGATCGATCCCCAGCCGGGCGAGCGTCTCGAGCGTTCGCCAGCTCAGGAACCCGCCGCACAGCGCATCGCCCGTGACGCGACTGCGCTCGAGCAGCAGATGCGGCACGCGCGCCCGCGCCAGGTCGATCGCGACCGCCGCCCCCGCCGGCCCGCCGCCGACGATCAGCGCGCGCGTATCGGTCACCGCAGGCGTTCGACGCAGAGGCGGAACGGAAAGGCCCGGAACACGCGCGCGTCGGCGATCCCCGCCTCGGCCAGGATCGCCGGCCATTCATCCGGCCGGTACGAGCGCGCGATCGACAGCGTCCCGTCGTGACGGACAATCGGATGCCAGCGCGCCAGTCTCGCCAGGATCGGATAGCCCCAATGGGCAAAGCCGTGGCGATGCAGGTCGTTGACCAGCCAGCACCGCGCATTGGCGTCCATGAAGCGGAGGAACGCGATCAGCTGCGCATGGCTCATATGATGCGCGACCAGGCTGCTGACGACGGCGTCCCACCGCGGTTCCGCATCCGGTTCGCCCGCAAGCTCTGCATAGTCCCCGGTGACATAGCGGATCGTCGATCCGGGCGCGGTGTGCGCCCGCGCTGCCTGCTCGCTGCGCGGATTGAGATCGACGCCGACCAGTTCGGTCTGCAGCCCCCTCGCCGTCGCCCAGCGTTCGATCGTCCGCAGCATGTCGCCGTCGCCGAACCCGACATCGAGCAACCGCAACCGCTTCCGGTTCGCGGTGACGCGGTTGAGAAACGCCAGGGTGGGCCGCGCGGCCATGGTGACGACGTTGACCCTGGCCAGGTCGGCAACCACCGCCGCGTAGGTTTCGGGCGCGAGATCGTCCGCGTCCATCAGTTCCTCGTCGAGCGCGCGGACCGCGAGGCTCATGGTGCGCTCCGGAAGCCCAGACCTTCCGCCGCGAGCCCCGGCCCGAACGCGAGTGCCACCCCGCGCTCGATCCGCGGGCCCGTCAGCAGCCGCTTGAGGACGAACATCAGCGTGGCCGACGACATGTTGCCGTTGTCGGCCAGCACCGCGCGCGAGGCATCGAGTGCGTCGGGTTGCAACGCCATCGCGTGCGTGACCGCATCGAGGATCGATCGCCCGCCGGCATGGACCGCCCAGCCATCGATCGTCTCGGCGGGCTGTCCGCCGCTGGCCGCGGCCCGGAACGCGGGATCGGTCAGCGCCTGCGCGATCCGTCCGGGGACTTCGCCCGACAGATGCATCGCGAACCCCGCATCGGTGATGTCCCAGCGGATCAGGGCCTCGCTGTCGGGCAACGTCGTCGCGAACGGCGCCTGCAATTCGAACCCGCTCGGCTCGGCGGTGACCAGCGCCGCCGCCGCCCCGTCGCCGAACTGGAGCATCGCGAGCAATGGCTCGATCTCGGATACCGCCTGCAGGTGCAACGTCGACAATTCGACGGTGACGACGAGCACGCGTGCGTCAGGATCGGACCGCACGATATGACGCGCGCTGCGCAACGCGACGATCGCGGCGTAACACCCCATGAAGCCGATCAGCAGCCGTTCGACCGAGGACGAAAGCCCGATCTTCCGCGCGATGATCTGGTCGATTCCCGGCGCGACGAACCCGGTACAGCTCGCCACGACGAGATGCGTGATCGATCCGAGCGCCGTTTCATCCTGCAGCGCGCCGATCGCGTCGATCGCGAGACGTGGCGCCGCCTCGGCATAGATCGCCATCCGGTCCGCGGTTCCAGGATGCGGCACGGTCGCATAGAAGCCGCCTGCGTCGACGGGCGATCCGGGCGTCGTGTCGGGCAGGTCGCGCAAGGTCGGCGGAAGCACCGACCAGCGATGCGCGATACCCGATCGCGCCGCCATCCTGTCGAACAGCTTGGCAGACGCGGGATCGACCCGCGACCGCGCCCAGCCGATAAAAGCATGATGGATGTCATGATCGGGCACGGCGGTCCCGATCGCGTTCAGATACACCGGCACGGCAGACAGACGGGGAGTCACGATAACCTTTCGTACGTTCCCCTGCCCAACGCTTGATGCAGGACGATCGGACCGGATCGCCGCTACATCAATTGCTCGGGGACCGCAAAAACGGTTTCGTCAGGCGTTTGCGTAGGGTTCAGCCGTACGAACCAGCGGACCCGGCCGCAATCCCGGTCTCGGGATACGTCCCGGCGTCAGCGTCAGCCCTGGTCGAGCGGCTCGAGATGATCGCGACCGACTTTATATTTGGCCTGCACCATTGCCATGCTCACGCCGACATAGGCCGAAATCGCATGGTCCCCGGCCTCTTCGAGCGCCTGGCAGGCTTCCTGGAGCAGCTCATAGGTTCGTGCGGCATTCATCGCGCGTCTCCTCGGGCAACCAGTATCATCGGGGGTTTGTGCGCTCATTGTAATTCAGATCAAGAAGAAAAATAGGTATTAGATTGGTCGGCGGTCTAACCACTTGTTCTTCAATGTGTTCCCTACCGCAGCCAGATTAATCCATAATGAACCTATCCGTACCCGATGCGGCGGGAAACAATCGCGGATGATCTGGCTTCGTGTTCGAATTTGACGCAAGAATAGCGTGACAAATCATGGTACATGAATGATGGTTGACCATCCCATGGGGCTGCTCGATATTTCATCAGATCGGCAGAGTTGCCCACCGACAGTGTCTAAGGAAGCGGAACGCTGTCTATCACCACGGATTTAGTAGCTGGCGTTACCTGCCGGGACACAACTGGCGATGGCGACCGGATGGCACGGGATTCCTATCTGACCGCCCTGGGGGCAAGCGGGAGCATATGGTGAAGGACGAAATCGTTGCGGGTCTGATCAAGGATCTCGGGTCGCGGCTTTCGGCGATGAGTGAGGAGTTCAATGCCAATGCGGAGCGGTTGCTGGACGCGCACGCGGAGGACGACGATGGCGTGATCAGCACGCCAATGCTGCTCGCGCGGGCGCGGGAAATCCTCGCGCATCGCAAGCTTCGGCGCCAGTTCCTTCCCGCCGAACTGTTCCATGAGCCGGCCTGGGACATGCTCATCGCGCTGTTCGTCGCGCATGACGATCCTCGCCCCACCAACGTCAAGACGCTCGTCGGCATGGCCGATGCCCCCGTCACGACGTCGCAACGCTGGATCGAGCATCTTCACAAGCTCAAGCTGATCGACCGGGTCAGCGATCCGGCCGACCGCCGCCGCATCGAGATCTCGCTGAGCAGCACCGGATACGACGCGGTGACAGGGTTCCTGACCGCGATCATCCGGCGCTGATCAAGGGGGGGGGGGGGGGGCGGACGACCGGGATTCGGCCGATATACGCCCTGCCTCGACCGTCAGACTTCGTCGGTCGTCAGCTTCACCTTGTTGGGCAGCTTCTTGCCCTTGGTCCGTCGTGACGGAAGCTGGACCGGATTTTTCTTTTTCCACTGGGCGAAGGTCATCGGACCGTCTGGCGTCTCGATGATCTGGTCGTCGATCAAATCGGCCATCACGGACTCCGCTCGGCGATGCGCTGGTCCCCGCAGGGAAGGCTCTGCCCTGGTTCAATCTGGAAAAGTGGTGCGGCCGAGAAGACTCGAACTTCCACGGGCTTTCGCCCACAACGACCTCAACGTTGCGCGTCTACCAGTTCCGCCACGGCCGCACGTGAAACACTTACCGGACAAGCCGGCTAGCTGGTAGGCCGGTGCCACTAGCAAGGCTTTTACGATCCCGCAACGCCCTTTCCGCACCTTTGACACCTGGCAGCACGATTTATCCGCATGTCCCCGCATTCGCGCGACCTATGGCCGCGCGGCGCGGCACATCGATCAGCGTGCCGCGCCGCTTTCGCCCGCAAAGCTCAGCTCGAGCCGCTTCGAATCGGCGGGTACATCCAGCTTGGCCGAGTTGAAATCGATCGCCGCGCCTGGGGTGAGCGTGCGTTTCTGCGGCGTGATCGTCCAGCTGTAGACGATCCGGCCCTGCGCATCGCGCAATTCGGCGCGGATATCGGGAACGCGCTGCGTCGAATCGGACGGGTTGGTGACCTGCCCGCTGACCGCGAACAGCTCGGAGCCGTTCTCCAGCTCGCGCCGTTCGATCGGATTGTCGCGCAGCCGCAACGGCGTCTCGGCGGATCCTGCGACCAGCCCGAGCTGGCTGGCGAGCCCGGGCGCGCCGACATAGAGGATCGCGGCGACGCCGAGCAGCATCAGCAACCCGGCCGCAACCGCGCCGATCGTCCAGAGCCGCGCGGTGTTGCGGCGCGCGCGGAACGGTGCCGGTTGCGTGAACGAATCGTAATTCGCGATGCCGCTCTGGCGGTCGCTCGCATCGCCGCCCCTGGAATTGGCATAGGTCTGTTGCGCCACGGCGGCCGGACCCGCATCCGCATCGGAGGCATACGCCGTCTCGATAGACGATGCCGAGGACAAGGAGGACGACGATGCCGGCGACGACGATGACGACGCTGGCGGGATGATCGGCACCGTGGCGGGCGCCGGCGCAAACGGCTTGATGATCGGCGGGGGCAGATCGTCCGCGGTCTGGGCCGCCGACATCGGGAAGGACGAAAACGGCGTCGCGCCGGACAGGGGGGCGAAATCCGCTTTTGCCGTGGCGGAGGCATCGTCGGGTGCGCCGTCGCGCCACGCGTCGGCAGGTGGTTCGACGAGCGCGGCGGCCTGGAACCAGCTGTGCCGGCAATTGGCGCAGCGGACGGTCCGGCCCTCGGCGCCGATCGCGCTGTCGGGCACCAGGTAACGGGTGCTGCACTCGGGGCATTGGAGGATCATCGGGCACGCTTCACTGCCGGCCGCGGGACGGGGCCGTTCATGCCGAAACTAAGCACGCCGCCGCGGCTCGTGGCAAGTATCGGCGGCAAGTATCGGGCATGCGGACGCATCATCGACGGGTCGCGATCCCGCTGCGGTCGCCGCATGCTTGAAGCTGCGCAAGCTTTCATGCGAAAGCGCAGCGCACAGGCGAACAACAGCGGACGCAACCGGGTTCATGGCGAATATCGTGCAGTTCGAGAATGTGGGTCTGCGTTACGGTACCGGTCAGGATGCCGGGCAGGAGACGCTGTCGGACATCTCGTTCACGCTGCGCAGTGGCGCCTTCTATTTCCTCACCGGGGCAAGCGGCGCGGGCAAGACGTCGTTGCTCAAGCTCCTCTACCTCGCCCAGCGGCCCAGTCGCGGCATCATCCGCCTGTTCGGGGAGGACGCCGTACTGCTCCCGCGCGACCGGATGCCGGGGTTCCGGCGGCGGATCGGCGTCGTGTTCCAGGATTTTCGCCTCGTCCCGCATCTGTCGACCTGGGACAATATCGCGCTGCCGCTGCGCGTCGCGGGGATGGCCGAAGCAAGCATTCGCCAGCCGGTCGAGGAAATGCTCGCTTGGGTCGGGCTCGCCGCGCGCGCCGATGCCCGCCCCGCGACGCTGTCGGGTGGCGAGCAACAGCGCGTGGCGATTGCGCGCGCGGTGATCGCACGCCCCGAGATGCTCGTCGCCGACGAGCCCACCGGCAACGTCGATCCCGACATGGCCGAGCGCCTGCTGCATCTGTTCGATTCGCTTAACAAGCTTGGCACGACGGTGGTGGTCGCGACGCACGACCTCCATTTGCTCAACCGCATTCCCAATGCGCAGATGATGCGGCTCGACAAGGGCAGGCTGCTCGATCCGACGGGGTCGCTGCGCTATCCGCCGCCGCCGCGGATGGACGCGTGAACGCCCCCGAACACCGCGTCCTCGACGAGGCGGGGGGCGTCCGCGCGATGACGTGGGTGATGGGAATCATGCTGTTCCTCACCATGCTCGCGCTCGCGCTGGGGCTGGGGACCGCAAGCGCCGCGCGCCTGCTCGAGCGCCAGCTTGCGGGGCGGCTGACCGTCCAGATCGTCGACGGCAACGCGGTCCGCCGCGATCGCGATGCCGGGCGTATCCTGACGGTCCTTCGCCGCCGTCCCGAGGTCGCGCGCGCGCAGCCGGTCGATCGCGCCGCGCTCACGCGACTGCTCCGGCCATGGCTCGGCAGCGACGGCGCAGACCCCGACCTGCCCGTTCCGGCGATGATCGACGTCGATCTTGTGGGGCAGGACGATCGCGGCATCGCCCGCGTCGTGCAGGCGGTCCGGGCGGTCACGCCCGCCGCACGCGTCGACCGGCACGAGAACTGGATGTCCCCGGTCAGCAGCTTCATGCAGGCGCTGACCTGGCTCGCCTTCGCACTCGTCCTGCTGATGGCCAGCGCGACCGCCGCGGTCGTCGTGCTCGCGGCGCGTGCGGGGCTCGAGATGCACCGCGCGACGATCGAGGTCATGCACATGCTCGGCTCGACCGATCGTCAGGTCGCGCGCCTGTTCCAGCGGCGGGTCGCGCTCGACGCGGCGATCGGCGGCAGTGGAGGGGCGCTTGCCGCAGCGGGGGTGATCCTGTTCATCGCCACGCGGCTCGAGGGGCTCGGGTCCGAACTGCTCAACGGGATCGGGCTGTCGTCGAGCGACTGGATCATCCTTGCCGCGCTCCCGCTCGTCTTCCTCCTCCTTGCGACCGCGGCGGCGCGGCTGACGATCGTCCGGGCGTTGAGGACGTCGCTGTGATCGTCCGGCTGTTCGGTATCGCCGTGCTCGCCTGGGCGCTGGGGTTCGCGGCATTCATGCTGTTGCTACCGCAGCCGCTCGACGGCACCACGACCGACGCGATCGTCGTCCCGACCGGCGGGCCGGGGCGAATTGACCGGGGACTTGCGCTGCTCCGCGATCACCAGGCCAAACGGATGCTGGTCACCGGGGTCGCGCCGGGGGTCAGGCCGATCGACCTCGCGCTCGAATACCGCACCTCGCCGCGGCTGTTCGACTGTTGCATCGACCTTGGCGCTGATGCGGTCGACACCCGCTCGAACGCGGAGGAGACCGCGCAATGGGTCGAGACGCACGACTATCGCACGGTCAGGCTGGTCACGTCGGACTGGCATCTGCCGCGCGCGCGGATGGAATTGTCGGCCGTGCTCGGCCCCAAGGTCATCGTGCTGGGCGACGGCGTGCCCGGCAGCCCGCGGCTGGGCACGCTGGTCAACGAATATAACAAGCTGATCCTGCGTCGGATCGCATTGTGGATAGGATTTGGCGCATGATCGCCTGGATACGCACGATCGTCTTCATGATCGTCTTTTACGGAATATCGGCCCCGATCGTCATGACCGTGCCGATCAGCGCGCTGTTCGGGTCACGCGCGGTGATCGTGCACTCGACCGTCTGGACTCGCTTTCACCGCTGGGCGGCGCGGTGGATCCTCGGCATCCGGATCCGTGTCGAGGGGACGCGACCGGCCGGCCAGGCCTTCTATGCCTGCAAGCATCAGGCGATGTTCGAAACGCTCGAGCTCCAGGCGATGCTCGACGGGCCTGCGATGGTCCTCAAGCGCGAGCTGGCGCAGATCCCCTTCTGGGGCTGGGCCGCGCGGCGCTACGGCGCGATCGTCGTCGACCGCGAAGCCTCGGCCAAGGCGATGCGCGGCATCATCCGCGAGGCGACCGCCGCCAAGGCGACCGGCCGCTCGATCCTGATCTTTCCCGAGGGCACGCGGGTCCTGCCCGGCGACCATCCGCCGCTGAAGCCCGGTTTTGCCGGCCTGTACCGTGCGCTCGGCCTGCCGACTGTGCCGATCGCATGCGACAGCGGAATCGTCTGGCCGCGCAAGGGGCCCAAGCGGCCCGGCGTCATCACCTTCCGCTTCGGCGAGGTCATTCCACCGGGTCTCAAGCGCGAGGAGGCCGAGACGCGCGTTCATGCGGCGATGAACGCGCTCGACGGCTGACGCGCCGACCGCCGCGTCAGTCGTGCGCGCGTCCGAAATCGGCGGCGTCGTCGTCCTGGCCCTGTTCGACGATCGACCGCCGTACCGCGCGGGTCCGCGTGAACAGGTCGAACAGCTCGTCGCCCTTGCCCCAGCGGATCGCCCGCTGCAGCGCGCTGAGATCCTCGGAGAACCGCTGGAGCATCTCCAGGACGGCCTCGCGGTTGGTCAGGAACACGTCGCGCCACATCGTCGGGTCGGACGCGGCGATGCGCGTGAAGTCGCGGAAGCCGCCTGCCGAATATTTGATTACCTCCGACTGCGTGACCTCCTCGAGATCGCTCGCGGTACCGACGATCGTATAGGCGATCAGGTGCGGCAGGTGGCTGGTGATCGCCAGCACGCGGTCGTGATGGTCGGGTGCCATGAACTCGACCTGCGCGCCGAGCCGACGCCAGAATTCGGCGACGCGCTCGACCGCGACCGCGTCCGCGCCCTCCGGGGGCGTGACGATGCACCAGCGATTGTTGAACAGCGTGGCGAAGCCGGCTTCGGGGCCGCTCCGCTCGGTACCGGCGACCGGGTGCGCGGGGATGATCGTCGCACCGGGCAGCGCCTCGGCAAGCACGCGCGCGACCTCGGTCTTGCTGCTGCCGACGTCGCTGACGATGGCCTCCGCGGGCAGGTCCGCGGCGAAGTCCGCGGCGGCGGCGCCCATCGCGCCGACCGGGACGCACAGGATCACCAGGTCGGCATCGATCACCGCCGCGCCCGCGCTGTCGGCGACGTCATCGCACAGCTCGAGCCGATCGGCGGTCGCGCGAACCTCGGCATCGGCGTCATAGCCGGTCAGTCGCACGGTCGGCATCGCCTGCCCGACGGCGCGCGCGATCGACGATCCGATCAGTCCGAGCCCGAGGATCGTGACGCGCGCGAACGGCAGCATCAGCCCCGCTCGACCAGCGTGCGCAACGCCGCGATCACGCCGCGGGTCTCGTCCTCGGTGCCGATCGTGATGCGCAGCGCGTTGGGCAGGCCCTGTCCGGGCAGCCAGCGGACGATATAACCCGCCTCCATCAGCCCGTGATACGCGGTGTCGGCGGTCAGCCCGCCCTCGAACAGCACCAGCACGAAATTCGCCTTCGACGGCACGCAGCGCAGACCCGCATTGCCCATCTGCGCGACCTGCTCGACGAACCAGCTGCGCCACTGGTCGTTGTGCGCGCGGGTCGCGTCGACGAAGCCGGTATCGGCCAGCGCCGCGACCGCAGCGGCCTGGCCCGCGGTGGTGACATTGAACGGCGCGCGGATGCGGTGCATCGCATCGATGATCGGCGCGCAGGCATAGCCCCAGCCGATCCGCTCGGCGGCGAGCCCGTGGATCTTCGAAAAGGTCCGCGTGACGAGCACGTTCGCCTCGGTCATCGCGAGCGCGAGACCCGCGTCGTCCTCTTCGGGGCTCAGATATTCGGCATAGGCCTGATCGAGCACCAGCAGCACCGAGCGCGGCAGGCCGGCGTGCAACCGGGCGATCTCGGCCCGCGGCGTGAACGTGCCGGTGGGGTTGTTCGGGTTGGCGACGAACACGACGCGCGTCCGCTCGGTCACCGCGGCCAGGATCGCATCGACGTCGGTCGCGTAATCGCGATCGTCGACCACGATGGGCTCGGCACCGACGCGGCGGGTGGCGATCTCGTACACCGCAAATCCGTAGCGGACATGAATGATCTCGTCGCCCGGCCCCGCATAGGCGCCCGCGACGAGGTGGAGGATCTCGTCGGATCCGGTGCCATAGATCACGCGCGCCGGATCGAGGTCGTAATGCGCGGCCAGCGCCTCGCGCAGTTCGGCCGCGCTCGCATCGGGATAGCGTTCGAGCGTCCGGTCGGCGGCATCGAACGCCGCCTTCGCTGCGGGGCTGGTACCCAGCGGATTCTCGTTCGACGACAATTTGATCACCGTGCGACCATCGTCGGTCGTCGAACGACCGGGCGTATAGGGGGCGATCCCCATGATCCAGGGCTTCGGGGCGGGGGCTGGCGCTATAGTTGTCATGGCCGCGGGGCATAGCGGCCCGCGTGCCACGGTGGCAAACATTTGTAGTGGATGAGGAGGGCCGTCCATTTGCGAAGTGCGGCGATCCACCCTTCTCCCGTCATCCTGACGAAAGTCAGGATCCAGAGCCGCGAATGTCGCCGCCTGATACTCTGGATCCTGACTTTCGTTAGGATGACGGGGGGGGGGGTGCCTGGTCCTCCCCGTCGGGGGGAGGATCGTGGATGTGGACGTCGCGCTGGCATGACCGCCGCCGCCTATGGTAGCGCGCGGCATGCTCGATCCTGCGATCATCGACCCCGTGACCGATAGCCGCTTCGGCCTCGCGCGCCGCGTCACGCTGCCCGGACCGCTCAGGCTCGACGGCGGCGTGCTGCTGTCGCCGGTCGATATCGCGTACGAGACCTATGGCACGCTGAATGCCGATGCCTCGAACGCGATCCTGATCTGCCACGCGCTGACCGGCGACCAGCACGTCGCGTCGAACCACCCGCGCACCGGCAAGCCCGGCTGGTGGACCCGCATGGTGGGCGAGGGCAGGCCGATCGACCCCGCGCGCCACTTCGTCGTGTGCGCGAACGTGCTCGGCAGCTGCATGGGCTCGTCCGGCCCCGCGACGATCAACCCGGCGACCGGGCGGCCGTGGGCGATGGCGTTTCCGGTCATCACGATCCGCGACATGGTCCGCGCGCAGGCGATGCTGCTCGATCATCTCGGCGTCGGCGTGCTCCACGCGGTCGTCGGCGGATCGATGGGGGGGATGCAGGCGCTGAGCTGGCCCGCGACGTTCCCCGAGCGCGTCAAGGCGTGCGTCGTGATCGCCTCGACCGCGCGCCACACCGCACAGAACATCGCGTTTCACGAGGTCGGGCGCCAGGCGGTGATGGCCGATCCCAACTGGTGTGGCGGTGACTATCACGACGATTCGGCGCCGACCGCCGGGCTCGCGGTCGCGCGGATGGCGGCGCATATCACCTATCTGTCCGAAGCGGGGCTAACCGAGAAGTTCGGCCGCCGCCTCCAGGCGCGCGACGCCAAGTCGTTCGGGTTCGACGCCGACTTTCAGGTCGAGAGCTATCTGCGCCACCAGGGGCTCGCCTTCACCGACCGGTTCGACGCGAACTCCTATCTCTACATCACGCGCGCGATGGACTATTTCGATCTCGCCGAGGAGCATGGCGGGCTGCTCGCCAACGCGTTCCGCGCGACCCGGTCGCGCTTCTGCCTCGTCAGCTTCGACACCGACTGGCTGTATCCGACCGCCGAATCGCGCGCGATCGTCCAGGCGTTGAACGCCGCCGGCGCGCCGGTCAGCTTCGTCGAGCTGTCGAGTCCGTACGGCCACGACGCCTTCCTGCTCGAGGCGCCCGATCTCAACCGGGTCGTCGACGGCTTCCTGAGGGCGGGGCGATGACGATCATCCTGTCGGACGACGCGAGCCGGTTGCAGGTCGACCGCATCCATGGCTGGCTGGCAAGCAGCTACTGGTCGCCGGGGATCGAGCGTGCGCTCGTCGAACGCGCGATCGCGGGGTCGCACTGCCTCGGTGCGTACCGCGACGACGCGCAGGTCGCCTTCGCGCGGATGATCACCGATCACGCGACGTTTGCGTGGCTGGCGGACGTCTGGGTCGACGAGTCGGTACGCGGGCAGGGGCTCGGGCGGCGGATGGTCGGCTGGTTCCTCGATCATCCGTCGTTCGCCGGGCTGCGGCGGATCGGGCTCGTCACCGCCGATGCGCACGGCGTCTATGCGGGGCTCGGCTTCCACCCGCTAGTCCGCGCGGATCGCTACATGGAGCGGCTCGCCCCCGGGCTTGCCGATCAGTTACGGACCGCACCATGACGTTACGCACCGACCTCGCCGTCATCGCCGGGCATGTCGCGCAAGGCAGCCGCGTGCTCGATATCGGCTGTGGCGACGGCGCGCTGATGGCCGCGCTGCGCGACACCCGCGGCGTCGATGCGCGCGGGCTGGAGATCGACGCGCGCAACGTCGCGTCGGCGGTGGCGCGCGGGCTGTCGGTGATCCAGGGCGATGCGGACATCGACCTGGCGGGCTACCCCGATGCGAGCTTCGACTATGCGATTCTCAGCCAGACACTGCAGACCGCGCGCGCACCCGATCTCGTGCTCGACCAGCTGCTCCGGATCGGGCACCGTGCCTTTGTGAGCTTCCCCAATTTCGCGCATTGGCGCGTGCGGCTGTCGCTGCTCTGGGGTGGTCGGATGCCCGTTACGCGGCAATTGCCCGAACGCTGGTACGACACGCCCAACATCCATCATGTCACGATCGACGACTTTCGCGAGTTCCTGCGACAGCGCGGCGTCGTCATCGAGCGCAGCTGGTTTCTCTCAGGCGACAAGCAGACGACGTCGGCGGCAGCGAACCTGCTCGCCGAGCATGCGATCTTCCTCCTGCGCGCGGCGTGATTCGACACCCGCACGCATGACCAGACCGTCGCAACATAATTGTCACGCCGTGTCGCGAATGCACGGGATGGTTAAGACCCGCGGGAACCCCTGTCGGTATCATGTGTTGCCTAGCCGATGACGAAGACAGCCATGATCGTTGAAGACGAGATTTTCGTCGCACTGGATCTCGAACGGATCCTGATTGACGCCGGCTATACCGTCGCCGCGATCGCGGCTGATCGCGCGGGTGCGCTCACTGCCGCGGCGCAGTGCGACTTCGCCTTTGTCGACATCAACCTGCGCGATGGACCTACCGGGCCCGAGATCGCAGCGGCGATCGCGCGCGATCACGGTGTGAAGGTCGTGTTCGTGACCGCCAATCCAGGTCAGATCGGCGATGCCGAATGCCTGGGCTATATCCGCAAGCCGTTCAGTGATGCCGCGATCCTTGCGGCCGCGCAGCTCGCCACGACGGGCGCGGCACCCCCGGTTTCAGAACTCGTCCAGCTTCGGGCCGCGATAGGCTGACCAATTGCGCGCCGGATCGACCGGCGCGATTACCGACTGAATGACGATAGCGGTATCGTGATCGCGACGCACAGCCCGGTCGTGCGCCAGTCGCGAACCACCGTCCCGCCCAGTTGCCGCACCGCGCTCATCTCGATCAACTGGCTCCCGAACCCCGCGCGATCGTCGGGATCGACCACCGCGGGCCCGCCGGTCTCGCGCCAGGTCATCGCCACCAGCGTGTCGCCGCGCTCCAAGGTTATCGACACCGCGCCATCGGCGTTCGACAATGCACCATATTTGGTCGCGTTGGTCGCCAGTTCGTGAAACAGGAGTGCGATCGGCGTAGCCGACCGATCGTCGATCCGCACGTCGTCGCCGCGCACCGCAATCCGGTCCGCTCCGAGCTGCTGATAGGGTTCGAACAGGTCGCCGAGCAGTCCGATGAGGCTGTCCTGTTCCGCATGCGGGCGCGATTGCGCGCTGTGCGGTCGGACGAAATCATGTGCCCGGCCGAGCGCGTTGATCCGGTGCCGAAGGTCGGTCGCGATCCCGGCAAATTCGGGGCGGCCGCGCGCCGAGAAGGTGATAAGCCCTGCGATCACCGCGAAGATGTTCTTGATCCGGTGGCTCAGCTCCTGGCTGATGACTTCGCGCTCTTCATAGGCGAGCTTCTGCTCATGGATGTCGGTGCACGTCCCGAACCACCGCAGGATCGCCCCGTCCGCGCTGCGCACGGGCAAGGCGCGCCCCAGCACCCAGCGATAGGTGCCGTCGAAATGCCGCAGCCGGTATTCGATATTATAGGGCTCGCCGGTTTCGAGCGACTGGCGCCAGACGGCCCAGGCGCGATCCTGGTCCTCGGGATGGAACATGTCGTTCCAGCCCTCGCCATCGGTCGTACCCACGGGGGTTCCCGTGAACTCGTACCAGCGCGCGTTGAAATAGTCGTGGAACCCGTCGGGAAGCGTCGACCACACCATCTGCGGCATGGTGTCGGCCAGCGTGCGGAACTTCAGGTCGCTCGCTTCCAGCGTGCGCCGGGCCTCGGCTTCGGAAACGGCTTGTTCACGCGCGGTGCGGCGATCGTCGAGCCGCCCCATCGCTGCCTTCGCGAGCAGCGTCAGTCCATCGCGCTGGAACCGTGTGAGCCCTTCGCGTGCGTTGGGTGCAAGCACGCACAGCGCTCCCAGCGGAACGCCTTCGCTCGAAACGAGTGGCGCACCGGCATAGAAGCGGACATAGGGCGCGCCGGTCACCAGCGCGTTGTCGGTAAAGCGCGGATCGATGCGCGCGTCGGGCACCTCCATCACGTCATGATGGTGCATCGCGTGCGCACAGAACGACATGCTGCGCGGCGTCTGGTCGAGATCGGTGCCGCTGCGCGAGAGGAATCGTTGATATTCCTCCTCGACCAGGCTCAGCAACGCGATCGGCGCGCCGCACAACTCGGCCGCGAACGCAACGATGTCGTCGAGCTGGCCTTTCGCACGCGCACCCGCGACGTCGTAGGCCGAGATCACGCGCGCGCGCTCGGCCTCGTCGAAACCGACCGACGTCGGAACGGAATACAGCGTCGTCACGGAGCTTAGAACGGAACGTCGTCGTCGAGATCGTCCGAGAAGCCGCCGGTCTGGCCGAAGCTGCCGCCGCGTGCCCCGCCACCGCTGCCGCCACCCGATGGCGCGCTGCCACCACGACCGCCGCCGCCGCCGTAACCGCCGCCGCCACCCGACGAGCCACCGCCGAAGTCGTTGCCGCCGCCACCGCCGGCCCAGTCGTCGCCGCCGCCGCGGCTACCACCGCCGCCACCGCCGCCGCCCTGGCCGCCATTCGGGCCGTCGAGCATCGTCAGTACGCTGTTGAAGCCCTGCAGCACGATCTCGGTCGAATATTTGTCCTGGCCCTGCGCATCCTGCCATTTACGGGTCTGGAGCGCGCCCTCGATATAGACCTTCGAGCCCTTGCGCAGATACTTCTCCGCAACGTTGGCGAGACCTTCGTTGAAGATCGCGACCGAATGCCATTCGGTCTTTTCCTTGCGTTCGCCCGACATCTTGTCCTTCCAGGACTCGGACGTCGCGATGCGCAGGTTGACGACCTTGCCGCCGTTCTGGAACGCCTTGCTCTCGGGGTCGCGCCCCAGATTGCCGACGATGATGACCTTGTTGACGCTGCCTGCCATGATGCCCCTCAGAGGCCGGCGAACACCGCCAGCCAGTATGTAATGCCAGCCATGATGTAGGCGGCGGCGAACAAATAGCCAACCATGAAGGCCGGCCATTTCCACCCGTTTGTCTCGCGGCGGGTGACGGCGATCGTCGAAATGCACTGCGGCGCGAAGACGAACCACATCAGGAAGGCGAGCGCGGTCGGCAGGCTCCAGCGGCCGCGCAGATTCTCGACCATCGCCTTGCCGCCCTGGTTGCTGTCGGGATCGTCGATCGCATAGACCGTACCGATCGCCGCGACCGCAACCTCGCGCGCCGCCATTGCGGGGATCAGCGCGAGCACGATGTCGCGGTTGAAGCCGATCGGCGCGAACACGGGCGCGATGCCGTTGGCGATCCGGCCGGCGGCGGAATAGTCGACCGCCGAGACGCGACTGTTCTCGGGTGGCTTGGGGAAGCTCAGCATCACCCACAGGATCACGGTCGATACCAGGATGATGCCGCCCGCACGCTTGAGGAAGATCCGCGCGCGGCTCCACAGCCCGATGCCGACGTCGCGCCACTGCGGCCACTGGTATTTGGGCATCTCCATCATGAAGCCCGACGACACGCCCTTGGTGACCGTCCGGCGCAGAACCAGCGCGGCGACGAACGCGCCGACGATGCCCATCACGTACAGCCCGAGCATCACCAGCCCCTGCAACCCGACGAACGGCAGCACCTGCGTATTGGGAATGAACGCGCCGATGATCAGCGTGTAGACCGGCAGCCGCGCGGAGCACGTCATCAGCGGCGCGATCAGGATCGTCGTCAGCCGGTCCTTCTCGTCGTCGATCGTGCGAGTCGCCATGATGCCGGGAATCGCGCAGGCGAAGCTCGACAGCAGCGGGATGAACGCGCGGCCCGACAGCCCGACGCTCGCCATCACGCGGTCCATCAGGAACGCCGCGCGGACCATGTAGCCGCTCGCCTCGAGCACGAGGATGAAGAGGAACAGGATCAGGATCTGCGGCAGGAACACGATCACCGCGCCAACGCCGGCGATCACGCCGTCGACCAGCAGCGACCGGAGCAGCGAATCGGCCATCTCGGTCCGGATCAGGCCCTGCACCGCGGTGAAGCCACCATCGATTGCGTCCATGAACGGTTGTGCCCAGCTGAACACCGCCTGGAACATCAGGAACATGATCGACAGCAGCAGCAGCGGCCCGCCGACCGGATGGAGCGCGACCGCGTCGAGCATGTGCGTCCAGCGCCGCACCGGCGTCTCCGACAGCGTCGCCGCGGTTGCGATGTCGCGCGCGCGGCGCTGCAGCGTGACGATGTCGTCCTGCACGCTGCCATCCGACTTGCGCAGCCGGATCGGGCCGTTGACGACGGTCTGCGTCAATACTTCACGCAGCGCGTCGAGACCGCGCTTGCGGACCGCGACGGTCGGGATCACCGGCACGCCGAGTTCGCGTGCGAGCACCGCGGCGTCGAGCTTCAGCCCGTCGCGCTCGGCCAGATCGACCATGTTGAGCGCCACGACGACGGGCAGGCCAAGCGCGATCAGCTGAAGCGTGAAGCGCAGGTGGTTGTCGAGATTGGCGGCGTCGACGACGACGACGAGGGCGTCGGGCAGGCGTTCGCCGTCCTGCGTTCCGGTGACGACGTCGCGCGTGACGCGCTCGTCGGGGGAGGAGGGTTCGAGGCTGTACGCGCCGGGCAGGTCGACCAGCTCGACCGGACGCCCGTCATCGAGCACCAGCCGCCCGGCCTTGCGCTCGACCGTCACGCCCGGATAATTGCCGACCTTCTGCCGCGCACCCGTCAACGCGTTGAACAGCGCGCTCTTGCCGGCATTGGGATTGCCGACGAGCGCGACCAGCGGTGCTGCGTTCATAATGCTATGATGCTGATCGCGCGCTGCTTATTCGGCAGCCGCTGGCGTCAGCGATACGTGGATGGCCCCCGCGACGGCGCGACGCAGCGCAACGGTCATGCGACCGATCCGGCACGCGATCGGGCCCTGGCCCAGCGTCGCGCGGTGCAGGACCTCGACATCGACACCCTCGTCAAACCCCAGTTCGCGCAGGCGGCGTGCCTCCGGACCCGCCAGACGCGTCCAGTCGATCATCTTGACGATCGCATGCTGCTTGCGGGGCAGCGTTTCAAGGCTGACGGAACGGTCGCGGCGAGTGTCCATGATGCGAGTGATTATCAGTAACCCTCCGCAAAGGAAAGCCCCAACCATGCCCTACCATGACAGCGGACGCAGATTGGCCCCGCTCCATCGCCAGCCCGCGCGTTCACGCCGCGGGATAGCGCAGCCGGCCGACAAATCGCGACAGACTGAACCCGTGCTCGGTCCGTTTGAGAAACCCGGCCTTGGCCTTTTCGAACGCCATGATGCCTGCGATCCGCCGCGCGAGGAACGCGCGGGTGTCCACGAATCCTTCGCTGTCGTCGTCGAGGAACACCGTCACCGTCGAGGCATAGACGCCGAGCAGGATCGTCCGCTTGGTATAATGATTATAATCGGTCGCGACATCGCCCGCCGCGCGCCAGATGGTATCGACCGTCCGCCACCCCAGGCGCGCCGCCCGCGCGAGATTCTGCGGCAATGCGAGGATCGCCACCGCCCGCCGCAGCGATTCGCGATCGGCGGCGGTCGCCTGCAGCCGCGCCTCGATCAGCGCGGTGATCCGTTCGCGGATCTTCATCGTCGCGATCCGTTCAGGCGGAACCGCGGCGAGCATCGCGCGATCGATCTCGGCAAACCAAGCGTCGATCATGTCGAGCGCACCGTCTTCGAACGCGAGCGCGGCGACGTCGGTGTCGATCCCCGCCGCATCCGCCGCCATGTCGCGCGCGGCGTCGCTCCAGCCATCGAACGCGGCGTTGGCGGCGATCCCGGGGCTGAGCTGAACGCGGATTTCGTCGAGCGTGAGGTCTTGGGTCATACCGTCTCCTGCCGTCCAAGATCAGGCGTGTCGAGCGCCTCTTCAATAGGGGGGTGATCCGCGGGCGTCCGGCGTACCAGCACCAGTGCGATCGCGACCATGACCACGCCGACGAGATCGGGCAGGCCGAGCCGCTCGCCATAGACGATCCAGCCGACCGTCCCCGCGACCACCGGCTGGATCAGCAGCGCGATCCCGATCACCAGCGGCGAAAACCGGCCCAGTGCATAGATCATCAGCCCCTGGCCCAGCACCTGGCTGCACAGCGCCAGACCGATCAACGGACCCCAGTGCACCGGCACGATCCGCTCGCCCATCGCCAGCGCGAACACCAGCAACGGCACGATCCCCGCCAGCGTCGACAGCACCAGCGCGGATAAGGGGGCAAGCGTCGTCCGCGCGCGCGCCATCAGGATGAAATAGACCGTGTAGAGCAGCCCCGCGAGGATGCAGAGCAGGTCACCCGCGAGATTCTTCGCATCGAGCTGATAGGACCGCCCGAGCAGCAGCGCCGCACCCGCCGCCGCGAGCATCAGCGCCCAGCCCTGTGTCCGCGTCGGCCAGGTCCGCGCCACGAGGAAGCCGTAGATCGGGAACATCAGCGTCGCCGCGTTGCCGAACAGCGTCGCGTTGGCGAGCGTGGTGCGCAGGATGCCGAGATGCCAGCTGCCGAGATCGGCGGCAAAGCACACGCCGCCCGCGATCAGCCCGATCCAGACGCCGCGCCCGAGCCGCATCGGCCGCGCGCCCTGCTGCGCCGCGAGCAGGACGAGAAACGGCACCGCCAGCGTGAGTCGCCAGAACCCCGCCGCGACCGGTCCGACCTCGGTCGCACGGACGAACCACGGCCCGAATGCGAGCGCGACGTTGGCGATCAGCAGCGCGCCGAATGCGAGCGTGCCGGGGGCGGCAAGCGCCGTTGTCGTTGGCGTTTCGGGCACGCTAGATATTCTTTGCGGGGCGGGGCGATGCATGCCGCGCTGTAGCGTCCTATCTTGCCCCCGTCAGGCATTAAGGAGCCCCCATGCCAAGCCTTTTCGATCCCATCACACTCGGCGCCGTCGACGCGCCCAACCGCATCCTCATGGCGCCGCTCACCCGCGGACGTTCGGACAAGGACGCCGTCCCGTCCGACCTCATGATCGACTATTATACGCAGCGCGCGAGCGCCGGGCTGATCATCTCGGAGGCCACCGGTATCAGCCGCGAAGGCCTGGGCTGGCCATTCGCGCCGGGTCTGTGGACGCAGGCGCAGGTCGACGCGTGGAAGCCCGTCACCGAATCGGTCCACGCAGCCGGCGGCCGGATCATCGCGCAGCTCTGGCACATGGGTCGCCAGGTCCATTCTTCGGTGATCGGCGGCCAGCCCGTCTCGTCGTCCGCGACGAAGACCGAAGGCCAGGCGCACACGTTCGAGGGCAAGAAGGATTTCGAGGTCGCGCGTCCGCTCGAACTCGACGAGATCCCGCGGCTGCTCGAGGACTATGAACTGGCGACGAAGAACGCGCTCGCCGCGGGTTTCGACGGCGTCCAGATCCACGCCGCGAACGGCTATCTGATCGACCAGTTTCTGCGTGACAACGCGAACAGCCGCACCGATGAGTATGGCGGCAGCATCGAGAACCGCATCCGCCTGCTTCGCGAAGTCGCCGAGCGCGTGATCTCGGTCGCGGGCGCCGATCGCACCAGCGTCCGCCTCTCGCCCAACGGCGATTCGCAGGGCGTCGATGACAGCAACCCCGAGCCGCTGTTCACCGCCGCCGCCAAGGCGCTGTCCGATCTCGGCATCGCGTTCCTCGAACTGCGCGAGCCCGGCCCCGACGGCACGTTCGGCAAGACCGATGTGCCAAAGCTGAGCCCGGCGATCCGCAAGGTGTTCAAGGGCGTGCTCGTCGTGAACTCGGACTATGACACGCTCGAAAAGGCGCAAGCCGAACTCGATACGGGCGTTGCCGATGCGATCAGCTTCGGGCGGACGTTCATCGCGAACCCCGACCTGCCCGAGCGTCTGCGCACGGGTGCGCCGCTGGCGCAGGATAACCCGAAGACCTGGTACAGCCAGGGTCCCGAGGGATATATCGACTATCCGGCGCTCGAAACCGCGGACGCGTAACGCGTTCGTGCCCGCCCTGCGGCGAAGGCTGCGGGGCGGGCGACCACCTGCAATGCGTCCGATTGTCAGCGGTGACGGCATCGCCTAGCAGCGCGCACGCCGCGCCGCTGATGGCGCGCCGATGACGACAGGACGACGATATGACCGACGGCTGGCCGAGCGGGGGCAGGGGGGCAGGGCCACTCTTGCCCGGGACGGCCGACCGCGCCGCACGACGGGCCGAGGAACGGGCAAGCGAGCGCGAGCAGCGCGCGCGCGACCGCCTCGCCGGCGCCGAGCAGCGTGCCGAATCGAGGGCCGCGCAGCGCGAGGCCCAGTCGCAGGAGCGTGAACGTGCGCGTGAACTGCGCCGGGCCGAAGAGGCGCAACGGATCCAGGCCCGGCTCGACGCACCCCCCGCCAACGACGAGGAAGCGCTCAAGATCGCCAAGCGGCGCAGTTCTGGCGCCCGCGCGCGCAGCGGCGAAGAGAGCAAGACGCAGCGCGACACGCGCGGCTACACCACCATCCAGGACCCCGCCCGCATCCGCACCCTCGCCGCTCGGGGCGCCTCGGTGACGGGTCTCGCCGCTGCATTCGGGATCACGGTCGAACAGGTCGAAGCGGCGTTGCGCGAGCAGGATCCGGCGGCTGACGCATAGAGGCGGGTCGGATCACTGGACGCCGTGAGGCATATGGGAATAGGCTGTGCTCGATACAGTCTGTGCCCGAACGGGGATCTGCACGATGCTGACGGTTGTCGCTCTGATCGTTGCCGCACCGCAAGCCTGTACTACGGTGCACCAGCAATGTCGGGCGTGCACGACAATCGATGGCACGCACCGTTGCTCCAATATCGGGATCGCGTGTCAGCCTTCGCTACGTGTCTGTACGCCAAAGGACGGCGTACGGCCGCAGGGTGGTCCGGAGGCCGCCGGCCCCCGTTCTCGACCAGCGAAGAAGACGACTGACGCTTAGAAGCGGCCCGCGCGCGACGGCGAACCCTGCGCCAGCAGGAGGGCCATCGGCAGCCTCGCTGCGATCACCGTGTGCCTTAGTCATACCCAAGGACCCCGCGATCGTCGGGCCGACCGGGATCGGCGCCGAGGTTGTACCCTCTCGTTTACGGAATGAACCGGTCCTTCAGCGCGAGCATCGCCAGTGCCGCCTTCGCCGCGCCGCCGCCCTTGTCTCCCTCGGTCGGGCGGGCACGGGTGAGCGCCTGCGCTTCGTTCTCGGTGGTCAGGATGCCATTGCCGATCGGCAGCCCGTCCATCGTCAGCGCCATGATCCCGCGTGCACTCTCGCCCGCGACGATCTCGAAATGATAGGTCTCGCCGCGGATCACGACGCCCAGCGCGACATAGGCGTCATAGGTCTCGCTCTCCGCCGCCAGCGCGATCGCGCCGGGGACCTCGAGCGCGCCCGGAACGGTGATCGTCTCGTGACTGTGCCCCGCGGCCTCGATCGCCGCGCATGCGCCCTCGATGAGCAGGTCGTTTAGATGGTCGTAGAAGCGTGCTTCGACGATGAGGATATGCGCCATCAGTAAGCAGCCTTTTCGGTATCGAGGGGGGCGATCGGACGTTCGCCGACGATCGACAGGCCATAGCCGTCAAGCCCGACCAGCGTGTGATGCGTGTTGGTGATCAGCACCATGTCGTGCACGCCGAGTTCGGTCAGGATCATCGCGCCGACGCCATAGTCGCGCAACTCCTCCATGTCCGGCGTGATCTCCGCACCGGCTTTTTTGAGCACCGCCGAGGTGAACGCGTTGCCGCGCGGGCGGTTGATGACGACGATCACGCCCGCACCCTCGTCGGCGATCATCTGCATCGACCGCGCGAGGATCCGCCCGCGGTCGCCCGATTCGCCGAAGATGTCCGCGAACGGCGACAGCGCGTGCATCCGGACCAGCGTCGGCTTGGCAGGATCGATCCGCCCCTTGACCAGCGCGACCTGCTCGGTGCCCGTCGCCTTGTTCCAGAACGTCAGCGCGCTCCAGCCACCGCCCCATTCGCTGGTGAACTCGGCCTCGGCGCGCTTTTCGACGAGATGGTCGTAGCGGCGGCGATACGCGATCAGGTCGCGGATCGTGCCGATCTTGATGTTGTGGAACTGCGCGAAGGTGACGAGGTCGTCCATCCGCGCCATCGTCCCGTCCTCGTTCATGATCTCGCAGATCACGCCCGAGGGGTTCAATCCAGCAAGCCGCGCGACGTCGACCGCCGCCTCGGTATGGCCGGCGCGGATCAACACGCCGCCGTCGCGCGCGACCAGCGGGAAGACATGGCCGGGGGTGACGATGTCCGCCTTCTGCTTGGTCGCATCGATCGCCACCGCGATGGTGCGCGCGCGGTCCGCCGCCGAAATGCCCGTGGTGACGCCTTCGAGTGCCTCGATAGACACGGTGAACGCGGTTTCGTGCCGCGTGCCGTTGTTGCGGCTCATCAGCTCGAGCCCGAGCTCCTCGGTCCGCGCCTTGGTCAGCGCGAGGCAGATCAGTCCGCGGCCATATTTGGCCATGAAGTTGATCTTCTCGGGCGTCGCCATCTGCGCGGGGATGACGAGGTCGCCCTCGTTCTCGCGGTCCTCGTCATCGACGAGGATGAACATCCGGCCGTTGCGCGCCTCGTCGATGATCTCCTCGGGGCTCGACAGATAGCCGTGCTTCAGGCGCCCGAGTTCGGCGGTACGTTCAGCGGGCAGAGGCACGGTAATGCTCCATTCTTTGGAGGTAGCGGGCGAGGACGTCGATCTCGATGTTGACCGACTGTTCCACGTGGATCGTACCGAGCGTCGTGACCGCCCAGGTGTGCGGGATGATGTTGAGGCCGAATTCGACCTCGCCATCGACGTCCTGAACGCTGTTCACGGTCAGCGAGACGCCGTCGACCGTGACCGAGCCCTTGGCCGCGATGAACGGCGCGATCTCGGCGCCGGCGCGGATCTGGACGCGGTGCGAGCCGCCTTCCTCGGTCACCGCGACGACCGTGCCGAGTCCATCGACATGGCCCGTGACGATATGCCCGCCAAGCTCGTCGCCAAGCTTCATCGCGCGTTCGAGGTTGAACTTGCGACCCAGCGTCCACTGGTCCCTGGCGGTGCGGCTGATCGTCTCGCTCGAGACGTCGACCGCGAACCAGTGCGGCCCCTTGTCGACGACGGTCAGGCATACGCCCGAACAGGCGATCGACGCGCCGAGATCGACCGTGGCGGTATCATAGGCGGTGCTGACGACGACGCGGGTGTCGCCGCGCGACTCCACGGTTGTGACGGTGCCGATGTCGGTGACGATTCCGGTGAACATTATCCCTCGTTTCGTTCGCGCTCGTAGACCTCGAGCCGGTCGCTGCCAAGTTGCCGTGAATCGACGATCGCCCAGCGGCCATGCGCCTTGCCGAGATCGGTCAGGCCGATATCGCCGAGCGCATGTTTTCCGCCCCCGATGAGGATCGGCGCGCGGTACAGCAGAAGCCGGTCGACCAGGTCGGCGGCAAGAAACGCGGACGCTACGGCCGCGCCGCCTTCGACGAGGACATGGTCGACGGGAAGCTCCGCAATCGCGCGCGGTTCGGCGATGACGTGCCACGCCGGACCCAGCGTATCGACGGGATGGGGGAGGGCCGCGCGTGTCCGTGACAGCATCACGCGAATCGGCGACCGATCCTCCAGACCGGGCAGCCGGACGTCGAGTCGCGGCGCATCGGTATCGTACGTGCCGCGCCCGACGAGAATCGCCTCGTGGCGGCTGCGCTCAAGATGTGCGTGCGCGCGCGCCTGCGGCCCGGTGATCCACCGGCTCGACCCGTCGGTCAGCGCGATGCACCCGTCGAGCGAGGTGGCAAGCTTCAGCGTCACGTGCGGCCGCCGCGCCGTGCGCCGCGTGAGGAAGCCCGCCATCGACCGCGCGGCGGCCTGCGCCTCCATGCCGGTATCGACGTTCACACCGGCGGTACGCAGTCGCGCAAAACCCTGTCCGGCGGTCCGCGGATCGGGGTCCTCGAGCGCCGCGACGACGCGTGCGACCCCCGCCGCGATCAGCAGGTCGCTGCAGGCGGGGCCGCGCGGCGACACATGTGCGCAAGGTTCGAGCGTCACATAGGCGGTCGCGCCGCGTGCCCGCGGGCCTGCCTGCGCGAGCGCCATCGCCTCGGCATGGGGCCGGCCACCGGGCTGCGTCCAGCCACGCCCGACGACGCGACCGTCCGCGGCGACGATCACGCACCCGACATTGGGATTGGGGGCGGTCCGACCGCGGCTCCGCCCGGCGAGCGCGATCGCTGCGCCGATGAACCGCGCGTCACCGGGACTGGCGCGGCTCAGATGCCCATGGCCTTGAGCTTGTCGTCCATCCGCTTGAACGACGCGCGGGTTTCTTCCTCGCGCTTCTTCTGCTCGGCGATTCGCGCCGCCTTGATCGGCGCGTCGATCTTCTGCTGCGCAAGGATCTGTTCGTCGGTGCGATCCGCTGGCCACTGCTCGACATAGACGATGTTCGGCCGATACTCGCGCTCGGCGTAGCTGTCCTTCGAGAAGGCGTAGATCAGGAACCCCGTGACCAGCATCGCCAGCGCGAGGAAGCCGAGCTCGTACGGCTGCCGGTGGCTGAAGAAGAGACGGAGATCGCGATAGGCGCGAACCGGGGAAAAACGACTGAAAAAGCCCATGCGCGTCAAGATAGGCATCCCGCCCCGGCGAGGCCAGTCCTGCAAGCGCAACTTCGCACGCCCGTCAGTCCTCCCGCGCGCCCAATCGGGCGAGCGCCCGTTCGCGACCGATCAGCGGCAGCAGCGCCGCCATGTCCGGCCCGTGGTCCCGCCCGGTCAGCGCACGCCGGAGCGGCAGGAACAGCGCCTTGCCCTTGCGCCCGGTTTCCGTCTTCAGCCGGCCGGTCAGCGCATGCCAGGGGTCGTTCGACCAGTCGATCGCCGCGGCGGCGGCATGCGCCTGGTCGAGATAGGCGCGCTCCGCATCGTCCACTGCGCTGCCGATCGCGACCGGTCCCTCGATCACGCCCCACCAGTCCGCTGCGTCGGCAAGTGTCACCAGGTTCGGCTGCACCGCCTCCCACGCCTGCGCATCCATCCCCGCAGGCAGACGATCCGCAACCGCGGCATAGGGCAGCGCGTGGAGGATGCGCGCGTTGACCTGCGACAGTTCGGCCTCGTCGAACCGCGCCGGCGCGCGCCCGAACCGTGCAAAATCGAACGTCGCGATCAGCGGTGCCGCGTCGGCGATCGGCTCGACCGGGTCGCTCGTCCCGATCCGAGCGAGCAGCGCCCGGATCGCCTGCGGCTCGATGCCGATCTCGCGGAAATGATCCGCGCCGAGCGAGCCGAGGCGTTTCGACAATTTGCCCTCCGCGCCCGTCAACAGCGCCTCGTGCGCGAACCGCGGCGGCGCCACGCCGAGCGCATCGAACATCTGCAGCTGAAGTGCGGTGTTGGACACATGATCCTCGCCACGCACGACATGGCTGATCCCCATATCGGCGTCGTCGATCGCGGAGGGCAGCATATAGAGCCATGATCCGTCCGCGCGGCGGATCACCGGATCGCTCATCGTCCGGGCCTCGAAATGCTGTGGCCCGCGGATCAGGTCGTCCCACGCGATCGGGGCGTCGTGATCCAGCTTGAACCGCCAGTGCGGCGCAACGCCCTCGCGTTCGAATGCCGACTTCTGTTCATCGCTCAGCGCGAGCGCGGCACGGTCATAGATTGGCGGCAACCCCCGACCCGCGGCGATCTTGCGCTTGAGGTCGAGCTCCTGCGCGCTTTCATAGGCCGGATAGACATGCCCGCTCGCGACCAGCGCCGCGAACCGCGCTTCGTACAGCGCAAAGCGGTCGGATTGCCGCTCCTCGCCGTCGGGCGTCATGCCGAGCCAGTCGAGATCCGCGCGGATCGCCTCGACGAACCGCTCTTCGCTGCGCGCCGCATCGGTGTCGTCGATCCGCAGGATGAACCGGCCGCCATTGGCACGCGCAAACATCCAGTTGTGAAGCGCGGTGCGGATATTGCCGACGTGGAGCCGGCCGGTGGGCGAGGGGGCGAAACGCGTGGTGACGGTCATCCCCGTGCTCTACGAACCCCGGCGCGTGCGGGCAAATCCCTTCGCCCCTTTCGCGTTGCGGACGCGCGGACTAAGGGGCGTGCAATTCCGGTGGAGCGATTTTGATGAAATTGATGACGGGCAATTCGAACCTGCCACTCGCGCAGGAGATCGCCGCCTATCTCGAAACACCGCTGACCGACGTCAGCGTGCGTCGCTTCGCCGATGAGGAAGTGTTCGTCGAGATCAACGAGAACGTGCGGGGCGAGGACGTGTTCGTGATCCAGTCGACCGGGTATCCGGCGAACGACAACCTCATGGAACTGCTCATCATGATCGACGCGTTGAAGCGCGCGTCGGCACGCCGGATCACCGCGGTGATCCCGTATATGGGCTATGCCCGACAGGATCGTAAGCCGGGTCCGCGCACGCCGATATCGGCCAAGCTCGTCGCCAACCTCATCACCGTCGCGGGCGCCAACCGCGTGCTCTCGGTCGATCTGCATGCGGGCCAGATCCAGGGCTTCTTCGATATCCCGACGGACAATCTCTATGCCGCCCCCGTCATGTCCGCGGACATCCTCGCGCGGTTCAAGGGCAAGAACCTGATGGTCGTGTCGCCCGACGTCGGCGGCGTGGTCCGCGCGCGCGTGCTGGCCAAGCGTCTCGACAACGCGCCGCTCGCGATCGTCGACAAGCGTCGCGAGCGCGCGGGCGAATCGGAGGTGATGAACATCATCGGCGAAGTCGAGGGGCGCTTCTGCATCCTGGTCGATGATATCGTCGATTCGGCAGGCACGCTGTGCAACGCCGCAGCCGCTTTGAAGGAAGCCGGCGCGGAGGACGTCGTCGCCTATGTGACGCACGGCGTCCTGTCGGGCGGCGCGGTTGCGCGCGTCGAGGGGTCCGAGCTGCGCGAGCTTGTCATCACCGATTCGATCGGCAACCACGACGTCATCAAGACCGCGGGCGGCAAGATCCGCCATCTGCAGATCGCGCCGCTGCTCGGCGAAGCGATCAAGCGCATCGCCGACGAAACGAGCGTATCGAGCCTGTTCGACTGACGCTTCAGGGCGGCGCGGTCACGGATGCGGTCCGCCGCGACGTGCGTCCGCGTCGACCGGCGGTCACCGACGCGCCCGGCGCCGGTCGCTTATCGCTGTGACAGCGCGACGATATGGTCGAGCACCGCGGGGTGCAGCGGCTTGGCGAACGCGCAGCCATATTTGAACTTGTCGCGCCACGCGACCACCGCCTCTAGCGCGGCGAGTCCCGGGAGCGTCAGCCACACCACCGTCCCCGGCCACAGTGTAAAGCTCGTCTCCGCGCGAAACCCCGATGCCGACAGGTCGGTCACTTCGATCTCGAATCGCGTCTGTCCCCGGTCGCGCAGATGCGCCCGCATCCGGACCGATTTGCGCAGGGCCCGACGAAGCTCTTCACCTTGGGGTGCATCGGGCGAGTCGAATGCAGGATGTGTCATGACCGGATCATGCTCCAAAAAGGGTTACTTTTCCGCAAACGTTCGATCCACGCGCGATCTCGGGGCTAGGGGATTGCGCTATTGCAAACGACACGCAACTGCAAAAACCTTCAGGGTGGATATTCTGCCCGCCCTGTGCTTTACGCGTTCCCATTCCCGAGTTTCCTAAAAATTGCGTGGAGCCTTCCCGATGAACATCCATGAATACCAGGCCAAGGAACTGCTGGCCAAGTTCGGCGTCCCCGTCCCCGCCGGTTTCGCGGCGCTGACCGTCGAGGAGGCCGTCGAGGCCTCGAAGAAGCTTCCCGGACCGCTCTACGTCGTCAAGGCGCAGATCCATGCCGGCGGCCGCGGCAAGGGCAAGTTCGTCGAGCTCGGCCCCGACGCCAAGGGCGGCGTCCGCCTCGCCAAGACCGAGGACGAGGTTCGCGCGGCGGCCACCGACATGCTCGGCAACACGCTCGTCACCATCCAGACGGGTGACGCGGGCAAGCAGGTCAACCGCCTGTACGTTACCGACGGCGTCGACATCGACAAGGAATTTTACCTAGCGCTGACGCTCAACCGCACCACCGGCCGGGTGATGATGGTGGCCTCGACCGAAGGCGGCATGGACATCGAGGCGGTCGCGCACGACACGCCCGAGAAGATCCAGTCGATCGACATCGACCAGGCGACCGGCTTCATGCCGCATCACGGCCGCGCCGTTGCCGCAGCACTCGAGCTGACCGGCGATCTCGCCAAGCAGGCCGCGAACACCGCGTCGAAGCTGTATGACGCGTTCATCGGCACCGATGCCGAGCAGATCGAGATCAACCCGCTCGCGGTCACCAACGACGGCAAGCTGATGGTGCTCGACGCGAAGGTCGCGTTCGACGGCAACGCGCTGTTCCGTCACAAGGACCTGCTCGAGCTGCGCGACGAGACCGAGGAAGATCCCGCCGAGCTCGAGGCGTCGAAGTACGACCTCGCCTATATCAAGCTCGACGGCGACATCGGCTGCATGGTCAACGGCGCCGGCCTCGCGATGGCGACGATGGACATCATCAAGCTGAACGGCATGTTCCCCGCCAACTTCCTCGACGTCGGCGGCGGCGCCAACAAGGAGAAGGTGACGGCCGCGTTCAAGATCATCCTCGCGGATCCGAACGTGAAGGGCATCCTCGTCAACATCTTCGGCGGCATCATGAAGTGCGACATCATCGCCGACGGCATCGTCGCGGCGGCGAAGGAAGTGAACCTGTCGGTCCCGCTCGTCGTCCGCCTCGAGGGCACGAATGTCGAGAAGGGCAAGGAGATCCTCGCGAACTCCGGTCTGGCGATCGTCCCCGCGAACGACCTTGGCGACGCCGCCAAGAAGATCGTCGCAGAGGTGCAGAAGGTCGCCGCGTAACCGCTGCCCACTGCATACTGATTCTGCGAAAAACGGGGCTCGGACGGAAACGTCCGGGCCCTTTTTCGTTGGTATCGCAGCTGTCCCGACGGGGCGGTCGTTGTGACGCTACGGTATCCGATGTTTCCGTACCGCACTTGCGAAAACGACGCGAAACCGCCATCTGTCCGGCCAACGCCTGCCGGGTAACAGGCGGGCGAAACGAATAGATTCACCTTGGAAGGAATCCCGATGAAGGTGCTGGTGCCGGTCAAGCGCGTGCTTGACTACAACGTGAAGCCTCGCGTGAAGGCGGACGGAACGGGCGTCGATCTGGCGAACGTCAAGATGAGCATGAACCCGTTTGACGAGATCGCGGTCGAAGAGGCGATTCGCCTCAAGGACAAGGGCGTGACGGAGATCGTCGTCGTCTCGATCGGCGAGCAGAAGTCGCAGGAAACGCTCCGCACCGCGCTCGCCATGGGCGCGGATCGCGCGATCCTCGTCGTCAGCGAGACCAAGGTCGAGCCGCTGGGCGTCGCCAAGATCCTCGCCAAGATCGTCGAGGAAGAAAAGCCCGACATGGTCATCCTCGGCAAGCAGGCGATCGACGACGACAACAACCAGACCGGGCAGATGCTCGCCGGGCTCCTGAACTGGGGCCAGGGCACGTTCGCGTCGAAGGTCGAGATCGCCGACGGCTCGGTCAACGTGACGCGCGAAGTCGATGGCGGCGCGGAGACGGACACGCTCACGCTCCCCGCGATCATCACCACCGATCTTCGCCTCAACGAGCCGCGTTATGCCTCGCTGCCCAACATCATGAAGGCCAAGTCGAAGCCGATGGCGCAGAAGACGCCCGCGGATTTCGGCGTCGACGTGACGCCGCGCCTGACCACGCTGAAGGTGGTCGAGCCCGCCAAGCGCTCGGCCGGGATCAAGGTCGCCGATGTCGACGCGCTCGTCGGCAAGCTCAAGGAAATGGGAGTCGCCAAGTGAAGACGCTCGTCTGGGTCGAACATGACGGTCAGGCCGTCAAGGATGCCACGCTTTCTGCCGTCACTGCGGCTAGCCAGCTTGGCGAAGTCCATCTGCTGGTCGCGGGCCAGGGCGTCGACGGCGTCGCGGCCGAGGCCGCCAAGATCGCCGGTGTCGGCAAGGTCCACGTCGCCGACGACGCTGCGTTCGCGCATGCGCTCGCCGAGAACGTCGCGCCGCTGATCGTCGAGCTGATGGGGCATCACGATGCGTTCGTCGCGCCGTCGACCACGCATGGCAAGAACATCGCGCCGCGCGTCGCCGCACTGCTCGACGTCATGCAGATCAGCGACATCCTGTCGGTCGAGAGCGAAGACACGTTCACGCGCCCGATCTATGCGGGGAACGCGATTGCTACCGTCCAGTCGTCGGACGCGAAGAAGGTCATCACGGTCCGCGGCACGGCGTTCGCCAAGGCCGCGACCGAGGGTGGTTCGGGCGAGATCGAGGCAGTTGCCTCGACCGGCGACAAGGGTCTGTCGACCTTTGCCGGCTCGGAGATCGCGAAGAACGAGCGTCCCGAGCTGACCAGCGCGAAGATCATCGTCTCGGGCGGCCGTGCGCTGGCCTCGAGCGACCAGTTCCACGCGCTGATCGATCCGCTCGCGGACAAGATGGGTGCGGGCGTCGGTGCTTCGCGCGCCGCTGTCGACGCGGGCTATGCGCCGAACGACTATCAGGTCGGCCAGACCGGCAAGATCGTCGCGCCGGAAGTCTATGTCGCGGTCGGCATCTCGGGCGCGATCCAGCATCTCGCGGGGATGAAGGACTCGAAGGTCATCATCGCGATCAACAAGGACGAGGACGCGCCGATCTTCCAGGTCGCGGACATCGGCCTGGTCGGCGATCTGTTCAAGATCGTCCCCGAACTGACTGAGAAGCTCTGACCCCGCTCCACCTCCCCCGCCAGGGGGAGGCGGCAGGCGCGGCCTGACGGAGGGGAGGACAGGCAGGCCCATGGCCGCGGTCCTCCTCCCCCATAGAACCCGGACAGCGATGACCACGGCAGGCCCGAGCTTGCCGCTCCCCGCGATCCTCCCCAGATATCAACCATGTACGGCGTCCAACCCCATCCCCGCGACCGGATCCTCTCCGCCGCGGGTGCCGCCGGCCTGTGCGCGGCGCTGGGCTATGCCCTGATCATGGGTCTTGGCGTCAGCCTCCCGTCGGCGATCCCCGACGCGCTCAAGACGTTCGCGGTCGGCCCGCCGCCACCGCCGCCGCCGCCCGAAAAGGTCCTGCCGCGCCCGACCAGGAGCCATCGCCCCGAAGGCGCGGCATCGCCCGCGAACCTGCGGTCAAAGGCAACCGAACTGGTCGCGCCCATCCCGATCGTCCCCCCGATCATCCCGCCTCCGGTCGTCGCCGCGCTCAAGCCGGGGGTCGGCAGCGAGGCGACCACGGGGGCTGCGCCGGTTCCGGGGCCGGGCACCGGCGCGGGGGGTGAGGGCGATGGGACCGGCAGCGGCCGCTATGGCGACGGCGACGGCGACGGGGGGGACGAAAGCCCGCCCCGGCTGCTGAAAGGGCGCTTCCGGAACAAGGACTTCCCGAATGCGGAGGCGATAATCGGCGCGGGCGGGATCGTCGGCGTACGCTATACGGTCGAGACGAACGGGCGGGTCACCGGCTGTTCGGTGACGCGATCGAGCGGCAATGGCGTGCTCGACGCGACGACGTGCCGGCTGATCGAATTGCGCTTTCGCTATCGGCCATGGCTCGATGCCGCGGGTCGTCCGGTCCGGTCGACCGTCGTCCACAATCAGGAATGGATCAACGAACTCGGGTCCCCCGAAGGCGACGACTGATCCCCTTGCCGCCGCCCGACGCGGCGGGCACGATGGCGGAGCATGATCACCGCCCTGCTCCTGATCGCCGCGCAGGCAAACGCGGCGCCCGTCGCCCCCGATCCCCGCATAGCCGCGCGCGTCGACCGGGTGCTCAGGCAAACTCCGGTGATCGACGGCCATAACGACCTCGCCTGGGAAATCCGCGACACGCACGGCGCAAAGGTCGAATCACTCGATCTCGCTGCGGACACGCGCCCGCTCCAGACCGACATTCCCCGCCTGCGCAAGGGCCGCGTCGGCGCGCAATTCTGGTCGGTGTGGATCCCCGCCGATACGACCGGGCCGCGCGCGGTCGAGATGACGCTCGAACAGATCGACATCGTCCGCCGCTTCGTCGCGGCCAATCCCGCAGCGCTCGCGCAGGCGACCAGCGCGGCCGATATCCGTCGGATCGAACGCGCCGGGCGAATCGCGTCGCTGATCGGGGTCGAGGGCGGGCATCAGATCGACGGGCGCCTCTCGGTTCTCCGCCAATATCGCGCGCTCGGCGTCGGCTACATGACGCTGACGCATAGCAAGAGCCTGAGCTGGGCGGACAGCTCGACCGATACGCCACGCGCGAACGGGCTCACCGATTTCGGTCGCGCAGTGGTCGCGGAGATGAACCGCATCGGCATGATCGTCGATGTCAGCCACGTTTCCGACGCGACGATGCGCGCGGTCCTCGCGGTCGCGAGGGCGCCGGTGATGGCCTCGCACTCCAGCGCGCGGGCGCTGACCGATGCGCCACGCGACATCCCCGACGACCTGCTCGCCGCGATCGGTGCGCGCGGCGGGATCGTCATGGTCAATTTCTACCCAGCCTTCGTCTCGACCGCATGGCGCGCCTGGGATGCCGACCGGACCGCCTTCGCCAGGACCGCAGGCGTGCCCGCCAACGTCTACGGCGCGCGTTCACCTGCGCCGCTGGTGGCGTGGGACCGGGACCATCCCGAACCGCGTGTCACCGCCGCGACCGTTGCGGATCATGTCGAGCATATCGCGCGCGTCGCGGGCCACGACCATGTCGGCCTCGGCGGCGATTATGACGGCATCAACGGCACCGGACCGCAGGGGATGACGGGCGTCGACGGCTATCCTTTGCTGTTCGCCGAACTCGCGCGACGCGGCTGGAGCGACGCGGACATGGCGAAGCTCGCCGGTGGCAACATGCTGCGCGTCATGGATGCCGCGGCGACGGTCGCGCGGTCGCTGTCCGCCCTGCCGCCCGGCGACGCGATCGACGTCGCGTCGCGCTGAGGGTCAGGGCACCGGCATCCGCGGTGCCGCCGGCGGCTCGACCATCAGCGGCGGGACCGCGCGCAGCATCAGACCGACCGCCAGCGCCGCACCGCCGATGACGAGGCAAAAGCCGGTAACGCCCGGCCAGCCGGCATGCGTCCACGCGAACCCGCCCGCGGAGCCCAGCACGCTCGACCCCATATAATAGAAGAACAGGTAGAACGCCGCCGCCTGGCCGCGCGCGCCACCGCCCGCGACGCCCTGCGCGCGTCGCCCGACCCAGGCGCTCGCGATCGAATGCGCGCCGAAAAAGCCGATCGTCACCACCGCGATGCCGGCGATCACGAGCGCCAGCGGCTGCATCGCGGTCAGCGCGACGCCCGCGATCAGCACGACCACCGGCACCCAGAAGATCGTCCGCCGCCCCAGCCGCCCGGCAAGCGTCCCGAACTTGGCCGAGCTGATCGACCCGAGCACATAGAGCAGGAACACCGCGCCGACCGCCGACTGGCTGAGCCCGTAGGGCGGCCCCATCAACCGGAACCCCGCATAATTATAGATCGTGACGAACACCCCCATCAGCAGGAACGCCTCGAGATACAGCAACGGCATCGCCTGGTCGGCGAACAGCGCGCGCGCATCGCGGACCAGCGCCGCCGGCCGACCCGCGCTGAGGCGGAAGTTGCGTGACGGCGGGGCGAGCCGGCGAAACGCCTCGGCCATCGCCAGCCCCGCGACGCCGACCGCGGCGATCGCGAACCGCCACCCGCCGAAATCGGCGACGAGGCTCGCGACCAGTCGTCCGCCCATTCCGCCGATCGCGCTGCCCGCGATATACAGCCCCATCGCGCCGCCGACCGACGCCGAATCGACCTCCTCGGCGACATAGGCCATCGCCACCGCCGGCACCCCCGCCAGTGCCACCCCGGTCAGGAACCGCAGCACGAGCAACCCGCTCCACCCCGGCACCAGCGCGGTCGCGAGCGTCAGCGCACCCGCCGCGAACATCGCCGCGATCATCAGCGGCCGCCGCCCGAGCCGGTCGGACAGCAGCCCTGCGAACAGGATCCCGATCGCGAGCGGCCCCGTCGCCAGCGAGACCGCGAGCGACGCCGCCTCCGCGCTCAGCGCGAACTGCGCGGAAAACGACGGCAGCAACGGCTGCACCGAATAGAGCAGCGAGAAGGTCGAGAACCCCGCGAACAGCATCGCGAGCGTCAGTCGGCGATAGGCCGGCGTCCCCGCCGCGATACCCGTCCCCGAAATGTCAGAATCCCCGCAGGAAGCTGTCGACATTGTGGCCGAGCGCCTCGACCGCATAGCCGCCCTCCATCACGATCGCCGTCGGCCAGCCGCGCGCGGCAATATCGCCCGCCAGCACCGCATAATCGGGCGTAGTCAGCGCGAAGTGCGAGATCGGATCCCCCTCCCACGTATCCGCGCCGAAGCTGACGACGAGCAGCCCGGGATCGAACGCCGCGATCGCATCGAGCGCGGCCGTCTGCGCGGCGCGGAACGCGTCGATCTTAGTGTCGTGCGGCAAAGGCAGGTTGAGCGTGGTGCCGAGACCGTCGCCTGCGCCCGTTTCGTCCGCATGCCCCCAGAAGAAGGGATAGTCGGTCTTGGGATCGGCATGGACCGAGGCGTAGAACACATCGCCGCGGTCGTAGAAGATGTCCTGCGTGCCGTTGCCGTGATGATAGTCGATGTCGAGGATCGCGACGCGCGCGACTCCGGCGTCGCGTGCCGCCTGCGCCGCGATCGCCGCGGTGTTGAGATGGCAATAGCCGCCGCAATAATCCGCGCCCGCATGATGGCCGGGTGGCCGGCACAACGCGAACGCCGCGGCGTCGCCCTCCAGCACCGCCTGCGTCGCGGCGAGCGCGGACTGCGCGCTGCCATAGGAGGCCGCCCAGCTGTCGGGGGTGATCGGCGTCGTTGCATCAAAGCTGTGCGCCCCGATCAGCGCGTCGATCCGCGTCAGGTCGAGCGGTCGCCGCCCGCGGATCGGAAACGCATAGGGAATCGCATCGCCCGTCCGCCCGGCCTCGCGCCAGAGCCGCGCAGCATCCTTCAGGAACGCGACATAGGCGGGCGAATGCACCGCGAGGATCGCCGCCTCGCCGCGGTCCGCCGGCGTCTCGACCGGACCCAGCGCGGCCAGGATCGCATCGACGCGCGCGGGCATCTCCGCATAGGTCGTGAAGCCGCCATTGTGCAGCTCCTGCGTCGGCGCATGCGCGCGCTGCCGGTCGTCGAAGAACATGCGCATCGGGGTATAACCTTGTGAGCGGTGTCAGGCAGCAGGGCGGGAAAGCGCCTCCGCGATCAGTTTGCGCGAATTGTCGATTCCGTACAGCGCGATGAAGCTGCCCATCCGCGGCCCCTGCTCGGACCCCAGCAACGTCTCGTACAGCGCCTTGAACCAGTCGCGCAAATTCTCGAACCCGCCGGTCTTGCCGATCTCGTAGACGATGTTCTGGATGTTCTCCGCGCTCGCCTCTGCGGGCAGCGCGGCGAGTTCGGCGTCGAGCCGCTCCAGCGCCGCAACCTCATGCTCCACAGGTGCACGCCGCTTGAGCGTCGGCGCAACGAAATCGCGGCCGTACGCCAGCGCATGGTCGATCAGCTTGTCGAGCTCGGGATAGCTCTCCGCCGACGCATCGGGGACATAGTTCGCGAGATACCCCCAGACCTGCGCCTTGCTCGCTTCGCCCATTACCCCGACGAGGTTGAGTAGCAGCCCGAACGTCACCGGCAGCTCGCCCTCGGGCAGCTTGCCGTCATGAATGTGATGCACGGGGTTGCCGAGCTTCTGCTTCAGGTCCTGGGCTGCATAATTGCCGCGGAACTGCCAATATTCGTCCACCGCGCGCGGGATCACGCCCATGTGCAGCGACTTCGCCTTCTTGGGCTCGCGATACGCGTAGAACGCCAGGCTCTCCTGCGGGCCATAGGTCAGCCACTGGTCGAGGCTGAGGCCATTACCCTTGGACTTCGAGATCTTCTCGCCATTCTCGTCGAGGAACATCTCGTAGTTGAACCCCTCGGGCGGGCGGCCGCCGAGCACGCGCGCGATCTTCGACGACTGCGTCACCGAATCGATCAGGTCCTTGCCCGCCATCTCGTAATCGACGCCGAGCGCGACCCAGCGCATCGCCCAGTCGACCTTCCACTGGAGCTTCGCCTTGCCGCCCAGCACGCTCTGCTCGATCCGCTGCCCCTCATCCTCGAACGCGATCAGCCCCGCCTCGGCATCGATCACCTCGATCGGCACCTGCAGCACGATGCCGCTCGTCGGCGAGATCGGCAGCACCGGCGAATAGGTCGCGCGGCGCTCGGCGCGCAGCGTCGGCAACATCACGTCCTGGATGCCCTGGAAATGGCGCAGCACGCCCTTCAGCGCCTCGTCGAAGCGGCCGCTGGTGTAATACTCCGTCGACGACGCGAACTCATAGTCGAAGCCGTAGCGGTCGAGGAATTCGCGCAAAATTGCGTTGTTGTGCGCGGCAAAGCTCGAATGCGTGCCGAACGGATCGGGGATCTGCGTGAGCGGCTTGCCGAGATGTTCGCGCAGCATGTCGCCGTTGGGGACGTTGTCGGGCACCTTGCGCAGCCCGTCCATGTCGTCCGAGAACGCGATCAGCCGGGTCGACGTGTCGCTCAGCGCGTGGAAGGCGTTGCGCACCATCGTCGTGCGCAACACCTCATTGAACGTGCCGATATGCGGCAGGCCCGACGGGCCATAGCCGGTCTCGAACAGGATCGGCGCGCCCTGCTTGCCCTGCGGGTAGCGCTTGAGGAGTTTGCGTGCCTCCTCATACGGCCAGGCTTTGGATTCCAGGGCGGCGGTGCGGAGCTCGTCGGTCATCGCCGCGCCCTAGCGCGAAGGCGCTGGTCTGCAAAGTCCGCGACGCGGTTGCGCCGTTACGGCCGCGTGCGGCCCGTCCCCGTATTGGCGCCACCGCCGCCGCCTGTCCCCGGTGCACCGACCGAACCGATATTGCCGAACAGATCCTGGAAGAAGCCGCGCTGGCGACCCAGCGTTGGCGTCGTCTTGCCGTCGGGGCTGATCGAGGCGACCTGGTCGAGCCCGCCGCGACGGATCGCGGAGACGGTACCCTGCTGGTCGAAGCTGATCTGCAACGTGATCTGCGCGTTCGGGCGCGGGTTGCGGAAGGCGAGATTGCGGCTGTCGCGCGCCAGATAATACCAGTCGCCCTGGTCGAACTGGCCCGCAAGCGTCGGCTTGCCGAGCGTCTGGAGCACCGACTGGCGGTTGTCGACGCCGGGCTGGACCGAGTTGACGAGGTCGACGTCGACCACATAGCCCTGGTGCGAGCGAAGCTGGGTGCAACCCGCGCTCGTCAGGCCGGCGAGCGCGAGCGCCGCGACGCTGGCCGTGCGGCGTGTCAGGCGGAATGAAAGGACGCTCATATACTCTCCCGGGGCGGGGTCACACGTTACTGGCGGCAGCACGATTGCATCGGCCGCGGTTCGCCTCGATATGCGAGGTTGCGCGGGCAAACAAGCCGCAGTGCATTGGCGATGAGAAGGCGACACGGATTGGGGTGGTTCGGCAGACTATTGGGCGAGCGACAGGACGCGGCGTTGCCGTTGTACAACGCGGTCGTGCTCCGCGCGCGCGAGGAACACTGGTATGCCGAGGGGCAGGTCCCCGACACCGTCGATGGCCGCTTCGACATGATCGCCGCGGTGCTGTCGTTCGTCATGCTGCGGATGGAATCCGAACCGTCGGGTGGTGACCCCGCCGCGCGGCTCGCGGAACGCTTCGTCGACGACATGGACGGGCAGCTCCGTGAGCTCGGGATCGGCGACATCATCGTCGGCAAGCATATCGGCAAGATGATGAGCATGCTCGGCGGCCGGCTCGGCGCGTATCGCGAGGGGCTGGCGACGGGCGACCTCGGTCCGGCGCTCGTGCGAAACCTCTATCGCGGCGATCCGCCTGCGCCTGCGGCCTTGGCGCATGTCCGCGATTCGCTGACCGCGCTGCAGGGTGCGCTTGCCGGCGTACCCGTTTCGACCCTTCTGGCCGGAGAGCTGCCATGATTCCCGAATTCAGCCGTCCGGAACGTCTCGACACGATCGGCGAACGCGATCGCACGGTCGAGATCGCGGCGAGCGCGGAGGAGCGCGGCAAGCTTGCGGCCCGGTTCGACGTCGTCTCGGTCGAATCGCTCGAGGCGCGCTTCACGATACGGCGCGAGGCCGGCGGCTTCGTCGCGAAGGGGAACGTCACCGCGCGCGTGATCCAGGCCTGCTCGGTCACCGACGAGCCGCTCACCGCGACGCTCGACGAGCCCGTCGCGCTCCGCTTCGTCGCCGATTTCGGCGCCGCGGAGGGGGAAATCGAACTATCGGACGATGCGCTCGATACCGTACCGATCGACGGCGGCGCGATCGATCTGGGCGAAGCCGCCGCGGAGACGCTCGCGCTCGCGCTCGATCCGTTTCCGCGCGGTCCCAACGCCGCCGCCGCGCTGCGCGCCGCCGGGGTGATCAGCGAAGACGAATATCAGCCGGTCAACGCGTTCTCGGGTCTGAAGGCCAAGCTGGAAGGCCGGGGCTGAAATCGGCGGCGCGGCGTCCAAATTAGCCTAGGGCCGGCTCGCATTGGGTCAGTCCGCGTCGGGCCCCAGCGTCGGATCCAGATCCCGCGGGCGGATGAAGCGCGTGAACCGGGCCGATCCGCTCACGAGATCTTCCCAGTCGTCGATCTCGATCGTCATCTCGGCAAGGCTCGCGGTCGGATATTTTGCCTCGACCGCATCGCGCAAGGGGTGCGTGACGTCAGGCACCATCATCAGCACCAGATCCTCGAGCCCCGGGTTATGCCCGACGATCAGGACGCGGTCGATCTCGCGGGGCAGGTCGCGGACGACGTCGAGAATGGTGCCCGCCGACGCGAGGTACAGGCGGCGGTCCCATTCCGGGGCCAGAGTCTGCCCATAGCCCGTGACGATCTCGTCGAGCGTTTCGACCACGCGCACCGCAGGCGATGCGACGACATGGTCGAACGCGAGACCAAGCGTGCGCATGTGCCGCCCGACCATCGCGGCGGCGCGCTTGCCCTTGGCATTGAGCGGGCGGTCAAAGTCGCGCGAAACCGGATCGTCCCATCCCGACTTGGCGTGGCGCAGCAGCGTCAGCGTCTTCATGGCTCGGGCGTCATGGCAGGGGTCCTCGGGCCGGTTCGCCCGCCTCATGCCTCAACGCAGGCCGCGAGGAAAGCCGTGCCGCGACTCGGGTCACCGCTTCGTCGAGCGTGACGCGTGTCACCGGAACGCCCGGTGGGAACGCGGTCAGCAGCCGCGACGGCATCGCCGCGGACAGCATCACGAACGCGCCCGAATCGTCTGCGCGCCGGATCAGTCGTCCGAACGCCTGCGCCAGCCGCGAACGGATCAGCCGGTCGTCATACACCGCGCCGCCCCCCGCCAGTCGTCGCGCGGCGTGCAGCACGGTCGGCTTCGGCCAGGGTACGCCCTCCATCACCACCAGCCGCAGCGACTCGCCCGGCACATCGACCCCGTCGCGCAGCGCATCGGTGCCGAGCAGCGACGCGCCCGGATCGTCGCGGAAGATATCGACCAGCGTTCCCGTGTCGATCGGATCGACATGCTGCGCGAGCAGCGGCAGCCCCTCGCGCGCCAGCCGGTCGGCGATCCGCCCATGCACGCCGCGCAACCGCCGGATCGCGGTGAACAGCCCGAGCGTCCCGCCACGCGAGGCGACGATCAACCGTGCATAGGCATTCGCCAGCGCGCCGACGTCGCCGCGCTTGACGTCGGTGACGATCAGCACCTCGGCCTGCGCCGCATAGTCGAACGGGCTGACCGCCTCGAACCGGGCCGCGGGGCGCAGCAGGTGCGGTGCGCCGCTGCGCGACTCGGCGACCTGCCACCCTTCCTCGGCCGTGCCGCCGCCGGTAAGCGTCGCCGACGTCACCAGCGCGCCGTGGGCGGGCTTGAGCACGACCTCGGCAAATGGCCGCGTCGGGTCGAGCCAGCGGCGATGCAGCCCGATGTCGAATTCGCGGCCTTCGACGCGGTCGACCGCGAGCCAGTCGACGAAATCGGCATCCGCGGGCCCGCCGACGCGCGCGAGCAGCGAAAGCCACGCCGCGACCGTCTCGGCGCGCCAGCCGATCGATGCGATCGCGCCCTCGACGCGTGCGCGCGCCGGGCCGTCGAGCCAGTCGGGCGCTTCGCTCAGCACCGCCTCGAGACGGCGGCCGAGCGTGACCAGCGGCCGCACCAGCGCGTCGAGCGCGGCCGCCGCGGGCGCGGCGGCGTCGATCAGCGTCGGATCGGGTTCGGCCAGCTCGGTCTCCAGCCCATAGCCCGCATCGCCGGGCTGTTCGGCGCGCGCATAGGTCAGCCCGCGCACCGCGGCGAGCAGCGCCTCGATCGGCCCGAACGGCGCCCCCTCGCCGATCCGCTGCAGCCAGCCCTCACTCGCGAGCGCGCCGGCGGCGGCCACCGCCTCGCCGATCGCGCGATTGCCCGCCTCGTCATAGCTTGCCAGATCGGACAGCCGTGCCGCGAGTCCGCGCCGTCGTCCGCGGCTGTTCGCTTCGGGGCCGATGATCCACCGCCGGAGCTCGATCGTCTCGCCACCCGTCAGCGCGGTCGCGAACATCGAATCGGCGGCGTCGAAGATGTGATGCCCCTCGTCGAAGACATAGCGCGTCGGTCGCGTCGCGAGTTCGCGTCCACGCGCGGCGTTGACCATCACCAGCGCATGGTTGGCGATGACGATGTCGGCGTCGGTCGAGGCACGCGCGGCGCGCTCGATGAAGCATTTGCGGTAATGCGGACAGCCGGCATAGACGCACTCGCCGCGTCGGTCGGTGAGCGCGGTCGACCCGTTGCGGCGGAACAGCGTCGGCAGCCAGCCGGGCAGGTCGCCGCCGACCATGTCGCCATCCGCGCTATAGGCGGCCCAGCGCGCGACCAGCTGTGCGAGCACCGCGGCCCGCCCCGCGAACCCGCCCTGCAACGCATCCTCGAGGTTGAGCAGGCAGAGATAATTCTCGCGCCCCTTGCGCGTGACCACCTTGGTCCGGCGGATCGCCGGATCGGGAAACAGCCGTTCGGTCTCGCGGCCAAGCTGACGTTGCAGTGCCTTGGTATAGGTCGAGATCCAGACCGCACCGCCCGCCTTTTCCGCCCAGATCGAGGCGGGCGCGAGATAGCCGAGCGTCTTGCCGATCCCGGTCCCCGCCTCCGCGAGCACCAGATTGGGCGAATCGCGCATCGCCCGCGGCGCGAACGCCGCCGTCGCTGCGGCAGCATAGGCGCGCTGTCCCGGCCGTTCCTCCGCGCCGTGCCCGGTCAGGTCCGCGAGCCGCTCCTCGGCGTCGCCCGGTTCGATCGCGATCGTCCGCGGTGCCGGGCGCGGCGCCTTTTCCTCCCATTCGGGCAGCTTCGAGAACAGCCAGCGCTCGTTCGTCGCGGGTTTGGCAAGCCGCTCGGACACCACCGGCGCCCACGGCCAGCGCAGGCGATAGAGCGATTGCGCGGCGGTCCACGCCCCCTCGCGCTCGGGCCACGTCGCACTGTCGGTCAGCGCGAGCATCGCCTCCGCCGCGCGCAACAGGAACGGTGCGACCGCGGCATCGTCGGTGGGCACGTCGAGCCCGGTGACGCGCGCGATCCCCTTGGGCGTCGGCACCGCGAACTGCGCCGGCCGGAGAAAGGCGTAGAGCTCGAGCAGGTCGAGCCCCGACAAATCGGCATAGCCCAGCCGCTGACCGATCAGCGCGGCATTGAGCATGATGACGGGCGTGTCGGCGGCAATCCGGATCGCTTCGCCGCGTCCGATCCCGCGCGTCTCGCCGCCTTGCGCGATCCAGATGCCGCCGTGGCTGGCGTGAAGGGCAGGGTAGGGAAGCACGCACCCGACCCTGCGCGAGACGGAACGAAATGGCAACCTCGCGCGCGTGAAAGCGCCCAGGCGGTGCGGCTATCCGGACGGCGATTGACCCGTCACGGGAGCCGGTCGCCCGCGCTGTATTTGAGTTCGAGATACCGGCCCTGTACCGCGATCTCGTCGAGCGGCGCGCGGCCGAGTTGCTCGACGGCCCGCGCGAGTTCGGTATCGAGTAGCTGCAGCCCGTTGACCAGATGGTCCTCGGGCGTCCGTCCATCCGCATGGGAAATCCGCCGCGCCGAGACGGGGATATTGCGCCAGCCGTCGACAAGGTCGGGAAGCTCGACCGCGATCAGTTTGCGGACCGACGCCGCGGCCGGGCTGCGCGGATCGAGCCGCGCGAGGTGCGGTGTCAGGGCGTCGAGCCGTTGGCCCATGCTCTCGGTGATCCGGAGCGCCGGCAAGGGTAGGCCGCGACGTTGCGCCGCGACCCAGATCACGGCTTCCTCGCACAGGGTGGACAGCGGCGCCTCGACCAACGCTTCGCGACCCGGCGCACGGGGCGGCGCGCGCCGGATGATCATGAGCGTCAGGAACAGCATCAACGCCGACACGACGGCAAGCGCGACCCCGGGCGCCGTGACCGCGGCGAGCGCGGCCCAGGCAAGCAGCGAAGCGATCGCCGCGATGGCCAGGCGGATCAGCACGCGTCGCTGTCGCCGCGCCTTCGCCTCGCGCTCGCGCCGCGCCTGCTCGCGGCCCTCGGGCGACAGGCGGCGAAGCAGCTCCTCGGCATGCGACAACCCGACGTCGGCGAACCCCGACGCGACCGTGCGCGCGCGGTGGATCATCGGTTTGGCCGGACCCGGATCATCGTTCATGGCGATACGATGACGCGCTTCCTCGGTCGGGTCCAGCGCTGTTGGGAGAGTCCTGACCGGCCGACCCCGGACGCGGGATTGGCGGCTTCGTCGCGCGATCAGGTGTCGGTCTGTGACCGGGCGAATGTCGGCCCGATCTTGTGACTTTATGCGGAGCACCCATAAATATTCGTCCAATCATCCGATTCGGACCAACATAAATCCGAGCTGGCGGTAAATTGCGATAGGTACCGGCCGGGGGAATGCCATGGTCGAACACCTATGGATTGTCGATATCATCGCGCGGGAGGCATTCCTGTTTGCGGGTGTCGGCCTTCTCATTGGTGGACTAGACGATCTGCTGGTCGATCTTGTCTTCATCGGTCGATCGATATGGTGTCGTCGGACCGTCCGTCCGTGTCTGCGCGATCTTCCCGCGCCCTTGGTCCGCGCGCCGCTCGCGATATTCGTGCCCGCGTGGGACGAGGTGGCGGTCATCGGGGCGATGCTCGCGACCTCGGTCGCGCGATTCGAGCACGAAGATTACCGGATCTATGTCGGTGCCTATCCGAATGACCGCGCGACGATCGATGCGGCTGCAGCAGCGGCGGCATGCGATCCGCGGATCACGGTGGTGATCGGGGACCATGACGGGCCGACGACCAAGGCGGATTGCCTCAACACGCTCTGGCACGCGTTGCGCCGCAGCGATGCCGAGGCGGGGCGGCGGACCAAGGCGATCGTGCTGCATGATGCGGAGGACGTCGTGCATCCGCTCGAACTGCGCGTGTTCGATTCGCTGATCGACCGGTACGCCGTCGTGCAACTGCCCATCCTGCCGCTCGTCAAGCGGGGCGCGCGGCTCGTCTCGGGGCATTATGCGGACGAATTCGCAGAGGCGCACATGAAGCAGCTCGTCGTGCGCACCGCGGTCGGGGCGGCGATGCCGCTCGCGGGGACCGGGTGCGCGATCTCGACCGCGGTGCTCGAAACCGTGGCGCATGCGCGCGGCGGCGATCCGTTCGACGCCACCAGCCTGACCGAAGACTATGAACTCGGGCTGCGAATCGCCGAGCTCGGCGGTCGCGGTCGTCTTGCGTGGATCGGCGACGGGACCAGCGACGGGATCGGCGGTCAGATCACCGTCCGTGCATTCTTCCCGTCGACGCTCGACACGGCGATGCGGCAGAAGGCGCGCTGGATGACGGGGATCGCGCTGGCGGGATGGGACCGCACGGGCTGGGCGCGGCCGCTGGCCTTTACCGATCACTGGATGCGGATGCGCGACCGGCGTGCGCCCTTCGGCATGCTGGTGCTCGCAACGGCGTATTTCGCGTTGCTGGCCTGGGGGCTTGCACTGCTGCTGCACTGGCAAATGCCCGAGCCGCGCACCGCAATCCAGACGCCCGCCTCATGGCTGCTGATCGTCAACACCGCATTGCTCGTCTGGCGGCTGGGCGGACGGATGTTCTTCACCGCGCGCGGCTATGGTCTGCGCGAGGCGTGCTGGTCGATACCCCGCTTCGTCGTGGGCAATTATATCGGGCTGATCGCCGCGCCGCGCGCGCTGATCCGGTACGTTGCCATCCTTCGCGGCGCGCCTCCGATATGGGACAAGACGCAGCATGAATTTCCCGATCCCGGTTCGCTTGCCCGGGCATGAAGGGCGGACGCCCGTTCCGGTTCCTCGTCGTCGCACTCGGAACATGGGCGGGGATACGCGCTGCGATCCTGCTGCCCGGCATCGCGCCCGGCCCCGCCATCGTCCGTCTTTTCGCGCCGCAGCCCGCCAGCGCAGTCCCGCGATCGGCGCGCGATGACGGACCAGCCGAACAGCCGGCGCGCCGCACGTCTGCGGTCTCGATTCTGCGCGTCGCTGGTCTTCACCGGGAGTCTCCGCCCGCGCAGCCGCGAGTCGTGATCGAGCGCCGTCCCGCGGTTGCCGCTGCGACCCCGCCCTTATCCGGCGCGCCTCGACCGGCTCCCGTGCAGACGGATCCGATGCCGCGCGTGTTTGCAACGGTGCGGCCCGTTTCGTCCGAGCGAAGCCGGGTCGCTGCGAGCGCATGGCTGCTCGCGAGAGGCGGTCCTGCCGGGACGCTGTCGGGCGGTCAGCTCGGCGCGTCGCAGGCCGGTGTGCGAATTACCTACGCGCTGGGCGAGGCGCGCAAGGTCTCGCTCGCCGCGCGTCTCGCCGCGCCACTTGAAGGGCGTGGGCGCGAAGCGGCGGTCGGGCTGGAATGGCAACCCACGCGCTTGCCCGTCCGGTTCGTCGCCGAACAGCGCTTCGTGCTCGATGGCGGTCGTGGCGGCCCGACGCTCGGGGTGATTGCGGGCTATGGGCCGGGCGAGATCGCACCCGGCGTCCGTCTCGAAGCCTATGGCCAGGCCGGAGCGATCGCGCGCGCCGGGATCGAGGCGTATGCCGATGCGGCGGCACGCCTCACGCACCCGGTGCTGCAGCGTCGCGGTATCGCGCTCGACGGCGGTCTGGGTGTCTGGTGCAGTGCGCAGCGTGATGCCGAGCGACTCGATGTCGGCCCGACTCTGGGTGCCGCAGTCCCGCTCGGCGGGCGATCAATCCGCGTGGCCCTCGACTGGCGTGCGCGGATCGGCGGCCGTGCGCGCCCGGGCTCGGGGCCCGCCCTGTCGATCGGCAGCGATTTCTGAGCAGAACCGCAGGAGCAACGGGTGGTCCCTGCGCGCGCTTTGCGTATAAACCCGTCCGGTGGACCTGTATCTTCCCATCGCGAACCTGTCGGTCAACGCGCTTGTCATCATCCTGCTTGGCGGCGGCGTCGGGTTGCTCTCGGGCATGTTCGGCGTCGGCGGCGGCTTCCTGACGACGCCGCTGCTGATCGTCTACGGCATTCCGCCGACCGTCGCCGCCGCGTCGTCCGCGAGCCAGGTCACCGGGGCCAGCGTCTCGGGTGTCTTCGCGCATTTCCGTCGCAACGGGGTCGATACGAAGATGGGCGGCGTCCTCGTCGCGGGCGGTATCCTCGGCGCGTTCTTCGGCGCATGGCTGTTCCGGCTGCTTCAGCAAAGCGGGCAGATCGATACCGTGATCGCGATCGTCTATGTGCTGATGCTCGGGTCGATCGGCGGCATGATGGCGCGCGAATCGATCAGCACGATCGGGCGCGCGCGGACCGGTCGCCCCGCCAAGCCGCGCAAGCGACGCCATCATCCGCTCGTGGCCGCGCTGCCGCTGCGGACGCGCTTCTATGCCTCGGGGCTGTATATCTCGCCGCTCGCGCCGTTGCTGCTCGGCTTCTTCACCGGGGTGCTGACGATCCTGCTTGGTATCGGCGGCGGGTTTATCCTCGTGCCCGCGATGATCTACCTGCTCGGCATGGCGACCTCGGTGGTGGTCGGCACGTCGCTGTTCCAGACGCTGTTCGTCACCGCGGTGGCGACGATGGTCCACGCGACCACGACCAAGGCCGTCGACATCGTGCTCGCCGGGCTGCTGCTGATCGGTTCGGTCGTCGGCGCGCAGATCGGCGCGCGGTTCGCGACCAAGTTTCGTCCCGAATATCTGCGGCTCGGCCTCGCGGTGATGGTCTTGCTGGTCGGTGCGCGGATCCTGCTCGGGCTGGTGTGGCGGCCGGAGGAGATCTTCTCGGTGGCGCTTTCGTGAAACGCATGTGGCTGACCCTGGTCGCGCCACTCATGATGGCGCAGGCCAAACCCGTGCTCGTCCCCGACGTGTCGCAGCGCAATATCGAGATCGCCTACAGCTTCACCGGCGCCGAGCTGCTGCTGTTCGGCGCCATCCTCTATCCCGGTGGCCGCCTGCCGAGCGGCGAAAGCCCGACCGACATCGTCGTCGTCGTGAAGGGGCCGACGCAGTCGGTCGTGATGCGCGAGAAGGAAAAGGTTGCCGGAATCTGGGTCAACGCGTCGCGCCTGCGCTATCGGTCGGCGCCCAGCTTCTATGCGATCGCCTCGTCGAGGCCGGTCGCACGGCTGGTCGACGATCGCACGCGCGCGATCTACGAACTCGGTCTCGACAGCCTGCAATTGTCGCCCGCGTCGAGCGCACCATCGGACACGCAGGACCGGTTCCAGCGCGGGCTGGTCGATCTCAAGCGCCGCGCCGGGCTGTATTACGAGGCGCCGCGCGCGGTCGAGATCACCGACGACGTCCTCTATCGGGCGCGGGTCAGCATCCCTGCACGCGTGCCCGTCGGGCGTTTCACCGCGGAGACGTTCCTGATTCGCGACGGCCGCGTGCTCGCCGCCGCGGTGCGCGACATCGACATCCGCAAATCAGGGTTCGAACGCTTCGTCGCGCGCGCCGCGGACCGGTCGTCGATCCTCTATGGCCTTGCCGCGGTCTTCCTCTCGATCTTCCTCGGCTGGGCCGCGGGCTGGATCGCCCGCCGGATCTGATCGCCCCCCGGATCGGGCCATAGGTATCTCGCGAGTCACGGTATCTTTACGCTCCTGCCCGCATGGTCGCCGCCGAATGAGGCGAAGCCCAGCGGCGAGAATGGACTGTTGATGATCGAAATGCCCGGATCCGAGATGTTCCAGCGCGCCATCGCGGCGGCGACCCTGGCGGATGCTCCCCCGACCGTGCCGCCGGCCGGCGGCGCGGCGAGCGCGATCGGCGTGGTCTTCGCGATCGCCGGATCGAGCAGCCGGATCCTGCTCGACCGGTCGGCGATCGCCACGCTCGAGGATCGCGCGGATCCGATCCTCGCCGCCGCCGGACAGGTCGGCAGCCAGGTCAAGATGCGCGTGGGCAGCGCCTGGCTCGTCGCCAATGTCCGCTCGCTCAGGCTGGAGGACGATACGGGCACCTGCGTCGCGGCCGAGATCGACTTTCTCGGCGAGGGCGACGAGAACGCGCTGACCGGAACGCTGCACGGCTTCAGACGCGGCGTGACGCGCTATCCGATGCCTGGCTGCGAGGTCCATCCGATCACGACTGCGGATCTGCAGACCATCTATGCCGCCGACGACCGCGCCAATATCGACATCGGTACCGTCTACCCGACCGCCGACGTCCGCGCCGCGCTTTATGTCGACGCGATGCTCGGCAAGCATTTCGCACTGGTCGGCGCGACGGGTACGGGCAAGTCGACGGCCGCCGCGCTGATCCTTCACCGGATCTGCGATCTCGCGCCGCAGGGGCATGTCGTGATGATCGACCCCCATGGCGAATATGCCTCGGCATTCCGCACCAACGGCGCGATCCACGACGTCACCAACCTGCAGATGCCCTATTGGCTGATGAACTTCGAAGAGCATTGCGAGGTCTTTCTGACCAGCAGCGGCGCCGATCGTCAGTTCGATGCCGACATCCTCGCCAAATGCCTCCTGATGGCCAAGGCGAAGAGCCGGCTCGCGCAGGAGATCGCCAAGCTCACCGTCGACGCGCCGATCCCGTACCTGCTCAGCGACCTGACCAACATCATCGGGCTTGAAATGGGCAAGATGGACCGTGCCGGCGATACGGCACCCTATCTCCGGCTCAAGACGAAGATCGACGAGATCAAGGCGGATCCGCGCTACGGCTTCATGTTCTCGGGGATGCTCGTCGCGGACACGATGGCGAGCTTCCTCGCGCGGATCTTCCGCCTGCCGGGCGACGGCAAGCCGATCTCGATCATCGACGTGTCCGGCGTTCCGTCGGACATCACCTCGGTGGTGGTCGCGGTGCTCGCGCGGATGACGTTCGACTTCGCAATCTGGTCGCGCAACGAACCGCAGCGCCCCATCCTGCTCGTCTGCGAGGAGGCGCATCGCTACATTCCCGCGGGTCGGGACAGCAAGAGTGCGGTCGGGCGTATCTTCGGCCGGATCGCCAAGGAAGGCCGCAAATACGGCGTGTCGCTGGGGCTCATCACGCAGCGTCCGTCGGATCTGGCGGAGGGCGTGCTGTCGCAGTGCGGCACGATCATCGCGATGCGTCTCAACAACGATCGCGATCAGGCGTTCGTCCGCGCGGCGATGCCCGAAGGCGCGCGCGGCTTCCTCGATTCGATCCCCGCGCTCCGCAACCGCGAAGGCATCATCTGCGGCGAGGGCGTGACCGTCCCGATTCGCGTCGCCTTCGCCGATCTCGAAGAGGCCCGTCGCCCGGCATCGGGCGATCCGCTGTTCTCCGAACTCTGGCGCGATGTCGGGGGCGAGGATCACATCCTCGAACGGACGATCCGCAAATGGCGGGCGCAGGGCAAATAGGGGCGGTGCGGTCGTCCGGCGCGGCGCGGCGCCGGAGCCGCGTCGCTACCCGCCGACGCGGACCGCCAGCAGTTGCGCGACCCGCGCCTTGAACGCACGCAGCGCCGATCCCGACAGCGTTGCGGCGCTCGCAAACGACATCGCGCGCGGATTGACCGCCGCGCCGTTCTTCCACACTTCCCAGTGAAGATGCGGTCCGGTCGAGATCCCGGTCGAGCCGACATAGCCGATGACCTGCCCCTGCCGCACGCGCGTTCCCGACGACACCGCGATCCGGCTCATATGGCCATAGCCGCTCGCCATCCCGCCGCCGTGCGCGAGCTTGACGAAATTGCCATAGCCGCCGGTCCGCCCGGCAAATGCGACCACGCCGTCGCTCATCGCATGGATCGGCGCGCCGTAAGGTGCGCCGATGTCGAGCCCCTTGTGCATGCGCATGAACCCCAGCAGCGGGTGCATGCGCAGTCCGAAGCTCGACGTGATCCGTCCCGATACCGGCATCCCCGATACCGCGCGCCGTTCGGTCTGCCCGTTGGCATCGAACCAGCCGCCGCGGCCTTCGGCATCCTCGTCGCTCCGGTCGTCGCCGCTCGTGGTCGATCCGAACCGGACCAGCTGCAGCTTGCGGCGGCCCTGGTCGATTCCTGCGAACAGCAGGTCGCCGATCCGCGTCTCGCCGGTCGCGGCACGTTCACGCGCGACGATCAGGTCGAAACCGTCCGCGGCGGTGACGTCGCGGCCGATCGAGAGACGCGTCGCAACCGCCTTGATATAGGCCTCGACGACCTTGGCAGGCACCCCCGCGGCGCGCGCCGACCGATACAGGCTCGATCCGACCAGTCCCTGGATCCGCAGCGGCGTCCGGTCGACCGCGATCGGCTTGCGCGTCATCGCCAGCCTATTGCCGACGCGGTTCAGCGACAGCGCGAGATCGAACCGCGCACGTACCTGGAGCGTGTCGAGAGGGCGCGCGACGCGGCGATCCGCGCGGCGACCCAGCGTCAGCGCGATTCGTGTGCCCGGTGCGATATCGCGCAGGTCGACGGTCTGCGCGACGAGCGCCGCGGCGTCTTCGGCATCGCGGCGGCCGACCCCGGCGCGGATCAGGACGCGGTCAAACGCGTCGCCCTGACCAAGCGTCGCGGACAGCTCGATGCTCGGACGCTCGGGCGCCTGCGCCAGCGGCGCGACGAGGTCGTTCGCCGCCATCCGCCGTCCGGTCGACGCACCCTGGCCGAGCGGTGCGATCCCCAGCGCGCGGGCCTCGTCGCGCTCGGCGCCGGCGAGCGGTGCCGGGACATTGCCCGTCAGTGGCGTGAATCCCGGGGCGAGCATGATGGTCGCGGCACACAGGGCGGTGCACGTCGCAAGCCCGCGCCACCAGCTGCGGCTGCCGATCGCGACGCCCAGATCGGGGACCCAGTCGAGATGCGTGACGGCGTCACGCGCCTGCCCGAAGATCGCCGTGCCGAACGTTGCCGCGTCTGCGGCGGCGTCATGCCGGGGAAGGACGCGAGACGCAGGCGCGCGACCGAAACCGCGGCTGGCGCTGTGGCCCGGGCCGCCGGCGAGCTCCAAGTCCTGGTCCGTTCCTAGATACACGGCGGCGCCTCGAATCATGGCCAACATCGCCGTTCCCCCCGGCGTTGTCCGATTTCCTGTGCAGCAAGGGTCCTAAAGTCAAATTAACCCGCCGCGGGTGCGCCACGGCGGACGACGAGACGTGGCCGGCCGCGGACCGGCCGATCGCTACGCGCGTGTTGCGGCGAAGTTCGTGCGCCGGTCATTGCGCGGGGGGACATTAGGTCCGATGTTCAACGCTATGAGTGACGATGCGTTTGGCGGCGTGACCGCGGTCCTGGGGCCGACCAATACAGGCAAGACGCACCTCGCGATCGAGCGGATGTGCGCGCATTCCAGCGGTATGATCGGCTTTCCGCTGAGACTGCTCGCGCGCGAGGTCTATGACCGGGTGGTGGCGATCAAGGGCGCGAACCGGGTCGCTCTGGTCACCGGCGAAGAGAAGATCATGCCGCCCGATGCGCGCTGGCTGCTGTGCACCGCCGAATCGATGCCCGACCGCGATGTCGCGTTCGTCGGGCTCGACGAAGCGCAACTGGGCGCGGATCCCGAGCGGGGGCATGTCTTCACCGATCGGCTGCTCCGCGCGCGCGGGCGCGAGGAGACGATGATCCTCGGCTCCGAAGCGCTCCGCCCGATGATCAAGGCGCTGGTTCCCAAGGCGGAGATCGTCAATCGCCCGCGCTTCTCGACGCTCAGCTATGCCGGCGCCAAGAAGATCAGCCGCCTGCCCAAGCGCTCGGCGATCGTCGCCTTCTCCGCGGAGGAGGTGTACGCGGTCGCCGAGATGCTCAGGCGGCTGCGGGGCGGTGCGGCGGTGGTGATGGGCGCGCTGTCCCCGCGCACCCGCAACGCGCAGGTCGCGATGTTCCAGGCGGGCGAGGTCGACTATCTGGTCGCGACCGACGCGATCGGCATGGGCCTCAACATGGACGTCGCGCACGTCGCGTTTGCCAGCCTCAACAAGTTCGACGGCAAGCGCCAGCGCCGCCTGACGGTGGCCGAGATGGCGCAGATCGCGGGGCGTGCGGGGCGGCATCAGCGCGACGGCACGTTCGGCGCATTGTCCGACGACGGGCCGGGCGCGTTCCTGCCCGAGGAGGTGCTCGCGATCGAGGAGCACCGCTTCCCCCGCCTCGAGAACCTCTACTGGCGACAGGGTGAGCCCGATTTCGCGAGCATCGACGCGCTCGTCGCCAGCCTCGAGGCGCGCCCGCCGGCGGGCGTGCTGCGCGCTGCCCCGCAGGCGCTCGATCTCGGCGTGCTCAAGCGCCTCGCCGAAGAGGGCTGGGTGCGCGAACGGACGCGGCATCCCAGGATGGTCGCGCGACTCTGGGCGGCGTGCGGGATTCCCGACTTCCGCAAGGTCGGGCTCGACCCGCATGCGCGTTTCGTTTCGCGCGTGTTCGGGCATCTGAGCGAAGGGCGGGGGCACATCCCGCACCAATGGTTCGCCGACGAGATCGCACGGCTCGACACGGTCGCGGGCGACGTGCCGGTGATCGCCGGCCGGATCGCGGCGACGCGGATCTGGGCCTATATCGCGCAACGTGCCGACTGGCTCGCCGAGCCCGCGCACTGGGCGGCGCGTACCGCCGCACTCGAGGAAAGGCTTTCGGATGCGCTGCATGCCAGCCTGACGCAGCGGTTCGTCGACAAGCGCACGACCGCGCTGATGCGACAGATCGGTGCGGACGCCGCGTCGTTGCCGGTCGTGATCGGTCCCGAGGGCGAGGTGATGGTCGAGGACCACCCGATCGGCCGGCTCGACGGGTTCCGCTTCACGGTCGCTGCCGATGCGCGTGCCAGCGACAAGCGACTCCTGCTGGCGGCGGCCGAAAAGCGGCTCACGGGCGAACGGACACGCCGTGCGCAGTCGCTGGTCGATGCCGGTGACGGCGACATCCACCTGGACGATGACGCGCAGCTCGTCTGGGCGGGGCATGCCGTCGCGCGACTGGCGTCCGGGGCCTCGTTTGCCCGGCCCCGGCTGGTGCTCGACCGCTCGCTCGACTGTCTCGACAAAAGCGCGCGCGACCGAATCGAGACGCGTCTGGCGGGCTGGCTGGCGACGATGCTCGCCCGCCGGCTTGGCGCGTTGACCAGGCTGGCCGACGCCAGCCGCGATGCAAAGGCGACGCCGGCGCTGCGGATCGTCGCCGGCGCGATCGAGGCGGCGGGGGGGATCACGCCGCGGTTGCCGCTGCGACTGTCGCTGGATGCGATCGACGCGGACGAACGCAAATGGCTGCGCAAGATCGGGATCACGATCGGTGCGCTCGACCTGTTCGATCCCCGGCTGATGAAGCCCGAAGCGGCACGCTGGCGCCGCGCGCTTGCGACCGCACGCGGCGGCGACATCGTGGCGCCGCGGGACGGCGCGACCGTGCTCGCGCGGGGCAGCGATGGTGCGACGCTCGAGGCGGGGTTCCGTCCGCTTGGGCTTCAGGCGGTTCGCGTCGATCTGGTCGAGCGCATCGCCCGCGCGGCGCATGATGCGCGTCAGGGCCGGACGCCGTTTGCGCCCGACCCGGCATTGGCGACCTCGATCGGGCTCGACCCGGCATCGCTCGACCGGCTGATGGCGGAACTGGGGTTCAAGGCGCTCGCCGGCGACACGCCGCGCTGGGTCTGGCGCGGGCGTCCGCCGGCACGGCCGGTGCCGCCGGCTCCGGTCGATCCGTCGCGCGCGAACGCCTTTGCCGGTCTTGCTGCACTGGTCCGCCATGGTTGAAGGCGCGATGCGGATCGATCGGTTCCTGTGGTTCGTGCGGCTCGCCAAGACGCGCAGCGCCGCGCAGGCGATCGCCGAGCGGGGGCATCTGCGGATCGACGGTCGCGCGATCGATCGCGCGCATTGTCCGGTCCGGGTCGGCAACGTGCTGACCTTCGCGGCGCATGATCAGGTCCGGGTGATCCGCGTCGAGGCGCTGCCGGCAAGACGCGGGCCCGCCCCGGAGGCGCAGGCCTGCTACCAGGACCTGATCGCCGGCAGCACGCCGGGCGGCACCGTCCGTGATCCGGCGTCCGAGTGACTGACGCATTAGACTACGAGCGATCGTCGAAGCGGGCGACGTCGCACCGTCACGCCCGTCGTCCGGACCTTCGTCAGGATGACGGAATGGTTTGGGCGGCGGAGGATGCGGGGGGCGGCAAAGCCTGATAACGTCTCGCAGAAGGCTTGCTATGATTGACGCGACCGGGAACCGCGCATAGTCGCTTTCGCGTTCGTTGCCGGAAAGGAATCCGGCCCAGGAGTTACCCAATGACCTACGTCGTCACCGATGCCTGCATCCGCTGCAAGTACATGGATTGCGTGGAAGTGTGCCCGGTCGATTGCTTTTACGAGGGCGAGAACATGCTGGTGATCAATCCCAGCGAGTGCATCGATTGCGGCGTCTGCGAGCCCGAATGCCCGGCCGAAGCGATCCTTCCCGATACCGAAAGCGGTCTCGAGCAGTGGCTCGAACTCAACACCACGTTCTCGGCGCAGTGGCCAAACGTCACGCGCAACGACAACCAGACGCCTCCCGACGCGGATGCGATGAAGGGTGTCGAGGGCAAGTTCGACAAGTTTTTCTCGCCAGAGCCGGGCGCCGGCGACTGACGATGCGCTGAAATCGTACGATAATGCGGGTTTGGGGCATGGGGGCTGCCACGACCCGCTGGTAATTTTGTTGCAAAGCTGTTAATTGGGTCCGTGACGGGCGCGATATGTCATGTCGTCCGCCTGGAGTATGTTCGAACCCTATTCCTCCTCGGTGCAATCCGGCGAATGCTTCGCTGTGGCACCGCGTGGAGGCATTGATCCGGAAAGGCCCCCAATGGCTGCCAAGGCACTGTCCTTCGACGTCGGTGATTTCGTCGTTTACCCCAAGCACGGAGTCGGCCGTGTGATCGAGCTGCAACGCTCGGAAATCGCCGGCATGACGCTCGAACTCTACGTCCTCCGGTTCGAGAAGGAGCGTATGACGCTCCGCGTTCCGACCAACAAGGCCGAAAGCGTCGGCATGCGCAAGCTGTCGTCCGACAAGACCATGCGCGAGGCAATGGACACGCTCAAGGGCAAGCCCAAGGTCAAGCGCACCATGTGGTCGCGCCGTGCGCAGGAATATGAGGCGAAGATCAACTCGGGCGACCTCGTGTCGATCGCCGAAGTGGTCCGCGACCTGTTCCGCGCCGACGACCAGCCCGAGCAGAGCTATTCCGAGCGGCAGATCTTCGAAGGCGCGACCAGCCGTCTCGCGCGCGAGCTTGCCGCGATGGAAGAGATTGACGAGCCCAAGGCGCAGGAGAAGATCCTCGACATCCTCCGCGCCGCCGCGGCGATCTACAACAAGGACAAGGTGCCCGCGTAACGCGGCCTACCCTGTTTAGACGATGAGGGCGGTCCTGCGGGGCCGCCCTTTTTCGTTGTAAGAAATTACCTTTGTAAGCCTGTCGATCGAGTGTATTGTTTAGGCAATACACAGGAGGACTCGATGAACGTTCTTGCGCTTGGGTTGATCATTCCGCTCGCAGCCTGCTCATTCAGCTGGAACGACGACACCGAGGGTTCGGGCGCGGCGGCATCGGGTGCCGGAGCGACGCGGACGTACCAGGTCACCGGATTCAACGGGATCGACCTGCGCGGGTCCGACGATGTCGATGTCCGCGTCGGTGCCGGGTTCTCGATCCGGGCGGAGGGGCCTGCCGAACAGCTCGACCGGCTGCGGATCGATCGCGACGGCGACACGCTCGACATCGGACGCCAGAAGAACAGCAATTTCGGCTGGAGCAAGGGTGCCAAGGTCAAGATCTTCGTGACGGTCCCGCGGCTGACGGATGCAAGCGTGTCGGGATCCGGCAACATGGCAATCGATCGGATCGAGGGGAGCAGCTTCGAGGGCGGGGTCGCGGGATCGGGCAATCTCGACGTCGCCGCGCTCAGGGTCGACGACGCACGCTTCTCGGTCGCGGGGTCGGGCAACGTCCGTGCGAGCGGAACGGTACGCAGCCTGAAGGTCGAGATTGCCGGTTCGGGCGATGTCGATGCGACGCGGCTGCGGGCGCAATCGGCGTCGGTCGAGGTTGCCGGTTCGGGCAGCGTCCGTGCGGTCGTCGATGGTCCGGCCCAGGTCGACATGATGGGGTCGGGCGACGTCGATCTCGGTCCGAACGCCCGGTGCACGACATCGAAAATGGGGTCAGGGTCGGTTCGCTGCGGCGGATGATCCTCGCGCTGCGACTTGCGTGAGCCGGGGTAAGCGGCGACGGTCGTGTATGCACCATCCGCTCGCCTCGCTGCTGCTCCTGTCCGCGTCGCTGTTGCCGATGCCCGCGGCGGCCGGTCCTGTCGCGTCCGGCCGGACCGTATCGGTCGGCAGTTTCGATCAGCTGCGTGTCGAGGGGCCGTTCGAGGTCCGCGTCACGACCGGATCGCCGCGCGCGACGATCCTCGGCGATCCCCGCGTTGCCGAAGGGGTCAATATCCGCGTCGACGGCCGGACATTGTCCGTCCGCAAGGGAACGGGGGGCTGGGGCGAACAGCCGCGTGGCGGTCGGGCCGGGCCGATCGTCGTGATGCTGTCGACCCCCGCGCTCGTCGCGGCGAGCGTGGCGGCGGGGGGCCGGCTGACGATCGACCGGATGCGGGGCATGCGCGTCGATACGACGGTGGGGGGCAATGCGAGCCTCGTCCTCGCGGCGGCGGAAACCGAGCAACTGAACGCCACCGTGATCGGCACCGGCCGCATGACGCTGGCGGGCCGGGTGGCACGCGCGCGGCTGATGATGAACGGCGCCGGGGCGATCGATGCGACGGCGCTGCAGGTCAACGACCTGACTGTGCACCTCGAAGGTGTCGGCGAGGTCGCAGCGGCCGCGCGCTATACCGCGCAGGTTACGAATACGGGGCTGGGGTCGGTCACCGTCGCGGGGACTGCAAAATGCCGCGTCGAGGCGGCGGCGGGTGGCCCCGTGACGTGCGGCCGCTGACGCATCCGCCCATCGCCGCGCGGTCGATGCAGGCTCAGATCAGCGCCAGCTCGGCCAGCTTGGTCATCAACGCGGGGGGCATCACGTCGAGCCCCGTCGCGTCGCCGCCCAGATCGAGCGGCGCGTCGGCACCCTCCAGATAGCGCCACCCCTGATGCGCGCGCTTGGGGCGCGCCTGCACCAGTACCAGCCTCGGGTCGATATGGATCGCGACCCGCCCGCCCTCCGCCTCGCCAAAGCCGAGGATCGGCGACCGCGCGATCAGCTGGTGCTTCAGGATCCAGTACATCGAGCCGCCTTCGCCGACGGGCCCGGCGACCTCCTCGTGCCGCTTGGGCAGGTAGCGGGTGGTCAGGAATACGGGGCCCTCCTCACCGCGCAGCCGCAGGCGCTCCGCCAGATGGTCGACGCTGTCCGCGCCGAACGCGACTTTGGTGAGGTGAAGCGGCATCCGTCTGAAAATGGGCGTTAAACCGCGCCAGTCAACCGGAGGGTCAACCGTGCAGCCCCCACAGGCTGGCGAGGCCGAGGAACGAGAAGAACCCCATCGTGTCGGTCATCGTCGTTACGAACACCGCCGACGAGACCGCGGGATCGATCCGGAACTTGTCGAGCGTGATCGGGACCAGCACGCCGGCAAGCCCTGCGGTGATATTGTTCGTCAGCATCGCCGCCGCGATCACGATCGACAGATCGGAATTGCGGAAGATGACGTAGGTGCCCAGCCCGATCAGCGTGCCGAGCATCACGCCATTGGCGGTGGCGATCCGGAATTCGCGCCCGATCATCCGCTTCGTGTTCGAACTCGTCAGCTGGTTGGTCGCGAGCGCGCGGACCACCACCGCGAGCGTCTGCGTGCCCGCATTGCCGCCCATCCCCGACACGATCGGCATCAGCACCGCGAGCAGCGCGAAGCTCGCGATCGTCCCCTGGAACAGCCCGACGACCGACGACGCGACCATCGCTGTGCCCAGGTTGACGACCAGCCAGGTGAAGCGCGTGCGCACGGTCAGCCGGATCGGCTCGTTGATGTCGCCGTCGCCGGCGCCGGCGAGACGCAGCGTATCCTCGCCCGCTTCTTCCGAAATGATGTGGACGATGTCGTCGACCGTGATCATGCCCACCAGCCGGCCGCCATGATCGACCACCGCGGCGGAGATCAGCGCGTATTTCTGGAAGCGCAGCGCGACCTCTTCCTGGTCCATGTCGACCGGGATCAGCGTCTGCTCGCGCTTCATCACGTCGGCGATCGCGATCCCGCGCGGCGTGCGCAGCATCCACGACAGCTGGCACGTCCCGATCGGCTTGTGCGCGGGGTCGACGACGAAGATCTCCCAGAAATCGGTCGTCAGTTCCTCGTGACCGCGGAGATAATCGATCGCGTCGCCGACGGTCCAATGCTCAGGCACCGCGATCAGCTCGCGCTGCATGAGGCGGCCGGCGGACTCCTCGGCGTAGCTCAGCGCCTCCTCGATCGCGGCGCGATCGTCGGGATCGAGCGCGCGCAGCACCGCGCGCTGCTCGTCCTCGTCCATGTCCTCGATGATCGCGACCGCGTCGTCGGTATCGAGCTCGGAGGCGAGGTCCGCGACCTGGTGCGGCTCGAGCGCGTCGATCAGATCCTCGCGGACATAATCGTTCATCTCGGCGAACACGTCGCCGTCAAGCAGATCGGTCACCGCCCGCGCCAGTGCCGCGCGATCCTCCTGCGGGGTCAGCTCGAACAGATCGGCGATGTCGGCGGGATGCAGCGGCTCGACCAGCGCGCGCGCGCCCTCGTCGTCGCCGTCCTCGACCGCATCGAGCACCGCGCGAACGAATTCGGGCCGCAACCGGTCGTCGCGGTCGAGTTGCGTCTCGGGCTGGGTTTCGATTTCGACCTCGGGAAGCTCGAGTTCGCTCATGGCTGCCTCCCTTAAAAGCGTGCGTCCGCGCCCTAACCCGCAATGGCGGCATTTGCCAGTCGCGGGTCGGCTCCCTATCTGCGGCGCATCAATTCAGGAGAAGACTTAAATGGCTGATACCCCCGAAACGCTGACGCTGACCCTCGACAGTGGCGACGTGACGATCAAGCTGCGCCCCGATCTGGCGCCCAAGCATGTCGAGCGCATCGTCGAGCTGGCCAATGACGGCTTCTATGACGGCGTCGTGTTCCACCGCGTGATCCCGGGCTTCATGGCGCAGGGTGGCGATCCCACGGGCACCGGCATGTCGGGGTCGGACAAGCCGAACCTCAAGGCGGAATTCTCGGCCGAGCCGCATGTCCGCGGCGTGTGCTCGATGGCGCGCACCAACCAGCCCGACACGGCGAACTCGCAGTTCTTCATCGTGTTCGACGACGCGCGTTTCCTCGACAAGCAGTACACCGTCTGGGGTGAAGTCACCAACGGCATGGAGCTGATCGACGCGCTCCCCAAGGGCGAGCCGCCGCGCCAGCCCGGCAAGATCGTCAAGGCCCGGGCTGCCTGAGCTGAAGGCCGCCTCCGGCGTAGCAAAGCTGCGCCGGAGGCGGCCGAAGCCGGCCGGCGGAGTGCAGCTCCGTTCGACGGCGCGGCTTTGCCGCGACGCGCTTCGAGAGAGAAGCGCGTCGCGGTTGCCGCCTGAATCCCGTACCAACTCCATGCCGTCATCCCAGCGAACGCTGGGATCTTCCGGTTCGAGCCGTGCCGCTTCCCGACTGGGAGACCCCAGCTTTCGCTGGGGTGACGTCCCGGGGGGCTGGGGACGAAGTCGTGGCTATACTTCCGCCAGCGTGCGGATCAGCCAGTCGTGGAACAACCGCACCGGCTTGGTCTGCAGCGCCCGCGGGCGGCAGACGAACCAGTAGCTGTACGGGCTCTCCACCTCGATATCGAAAAGCCGGACCAGACGCGGGTCGTTCGCATCGGCGAAATGGCTCGCATGCATGAACGCGACGCCCAGCCCCTGCGCCGCCGCCTCGAGCATCAACGCCCCCGAATCGAAATGATCGATCGCCAGCGGTTCGATGTCGTCGAGCCCGGCCGCCGACCGCCACGCCGTGAACGTATCCGTCATGTCGCGGTGCACCAGCGCGGTCAGCGTGGCGAGCTGTTCGGGCCGCGTGACCGGGTCCGCGCGCTCGATCAGGCTCCTCGCACCGATGACGTACACCGAATTCCGGTCGAGCCGCCGCGCGTACAGCGACGGGTCGATCTCCCGTGACAACGCGATCACCGCATCGAGCCCGTCGCCCAGCCGCGATACGAGATGCGCGGCCGTATCGATGTCGAGATGCAGTTCGGGGTGGGCGGTACGCAGCTCGCCCAGCCGCGGAAACAGCTTTTGCGAGGCATAGAGCGGAAGAATCCCGAGTCGCAGTCGCAGCACCTCGGTCGTGCTGGTCATCGATTCGACCGCATCGGACAGCGAATCGAGCACGGGCGCGATCTGCGCCAACAGCCGCTCGCCATCGGCATTGAGCACCATCGCCTGGTGGCGACGCGCGAACAACGGCTTGGCGATGAACCGCTCGAGGCTCTGGACCCGCCGGCTCAGCGCGGGCGCGGACAGCGCCAGATCCTCGGCCGCGGCCTTGATCGACCCCAGCCGCGCCACCTGCACGAACGCCTCGATGGCCCCCAATGGCGGCAACCTGCGCATGATCCCTCTTTCGACTCGACGATTGTGACAATGACTGCGGACTGCATTCATGCACGCGATTGCAGTTAGCGCAATCGTAGCGGATCCATTCGCACTTGCAACATGAACCGCCTCGACGCAAAAAGACCTCGCCTTTCAGGCATCCTCTCCTAAAAACTTTCACGGGCTGGCCTTCATTGGCCGGCCCTTTTTTTTGTCGCTTCGGGTCCTCGCAAGCACGGGGCGGGGGCCCCATCTCCGACACTTCGAGTGTGAAGGAGTGACGATGCCCGATAGCGAAACCCCGACGCGGAAGATCCAGGTCGCCAATGCGCGGCCCGAGGACAGCGGTCGCGGCCTGGCGCATCTGCCGCGCGCGCTGATGGCGACGCTGGGAATCGGCGAGGGCGACGTGATCGAGATCCTCGGCAAACAGAATACGCCCGCACGCGCCGTCGGCCCTTATCCCGAGGACGAGGGCCTCGACATCCTGCGCATCGACGGGCTGCAGCGCGCGAATGCGGGCGTCGGGTCCGGCGATTTCGTCGAAGTCCGCAAGGCCGAATCGAAGCCGGCGACGCGCATCGTCTTTGCCCCGGCACAGCAGAACCTGCGCCTGCAGGGATCGACGAATGCGCTCAAGCGCACGTTCCTGGGCCGGCCGATCTGCCAGGGCGATATCGTCGCGACTGCGGGCCATCAGCGCGTCGGTAACATGCCGCCGGGCGTCCAGCAGTTCATGAATGCCCCGGCGTACGCGTTGCAGGAGATCCGCCTCGCGGTGATCGCCGCGAGCCCCAAGGGCGTGGTCCATATCGACGAGAATACCGAGATCGAGCTGCGGTCCGAATATGAGGAACCGCAGGCCGCGCGTCGCGCCGACGTCACCTATGACGATATCGGCGGGATGGCGCAGACGATCGACCAGCTGCGCGAGATGGTCGAACTGCCGCTGCGCTACCCCGAACTGTTCCAGCGTCTGGGTGTCGATCCGCCCAAGGGCGTGCTGCTGCACGGCCCCCCCGGAACGGGCAAGACGCGCCTCGCGCGCGCGGTCGCGAACGAATCCGACGCGCAGTTCTTCCTGATCAACGGCCCTGAGATCATGGGGTCGGCCTATGGCGAATCCGAAGGCAAGCTGCGCCAGGTATTCGAGGAAGCCGCCAAGGCCGCGCCGTCGATCGTCTTCATCGACGAGATCGACTCGATCGCGCCCAAGCGTGGCCAAGTCGCGGGCGAAGCGGAAAAGCGGCTGGTTGCGCAGTTGCTGACGCTGATGGACGGGCTTGAGGCGCGCGCGAACCTCGTCGTGATCGCCGCCACCAATCGCCCCGAGGCGATCGACGAGGCGCTGCGGCGTCCCGGCCGGTTCGACCGCGAGATTGTCGTCGGCGTCCCCGACGAGCGCGGTCGTCGCGAGATCCTCGGCATCCATGCACGCGGCATGCCGCTTGGCGACCGCGTCGATCTCGATGAGCTCGCGCGTACGACCTACGGCTTTGTCGGCGCCGATCTCGCCGCGCTCGCGCGCGAGGCCGCGATCGAGGCGGTGCGGCGGATCATGCCCAAGCTCAACCTCGAAGAGCGGACGATCCCGCCCGAGGTGCTCGACGAGTTGTCGGTCACGCGCGAGGACTTTCTCGGCGCGCTCAAACGCGTCCAGCCATCGGCGATGCGCGAAGTCATGGTTCAGGCGCCGACCGTGCGCTGGGCCGATGTCGGCGGGCTCGACGACGCGCAGATGCGGTTGAAGGAGGGCGTCGAACTGCCGTTGAAGAATCCCGACGCGTTCCGCAGGCTCGGCATTCGCCCCGCCAAGGGCTTCCTGCTCTACGGCCCGCCCGGCACCGGCAAGACGCTGCTCGCGAAGGCGGTCGCGCGCGAGGCGGAGGCGAATTTTATCGCCACCAAGTCGTCCGACCTGCTCAGCAAATGGTATGGCGAGAGCGAGCAGCAGATCACCCGGCTGTTCCAGCGCGCGCGCCAGGTCGCGCCGTGCGTGATCTTCATCGACGAGCTCGATTCGCTTGTCCCCGCACGCGGCAGCGGGGCGGGCGAGCCGCAGGTGACCGAGCGCGTCGTCAACACGATCCTCGCCGAGATGGACGGGCTGGAGGAGCTCCAGTCGGTCGTCGTGATCGGCGCAACCAACCGCCCCAATCTGATCGACCCGGCGTTGCTGCGGCCGGGGCGGTTCGACGAGCTCGTCTATGTCGGCGTGCCCGACAAGGCGGGACGGCGGCGGATCCTCGGCATCCAGACGCAGAAGATGCCGCTCGCGGGCGACGTCGATCTCGATCGACTGGCCGAGCGGACGGATCGCTTCAGCGGCGCGGATCTCGAGGATGTCGTGCGCCGCGCAGGCCTCGTCGCGTTGCGCCGCGAGATCGACTCGACGCACGTGACGATGGCGGATTTCGACAAGGCGCTGACCGAATCACGCGCCAGCGTCACGCCCGAGACCGAGCGCGAATATGAGCAGATGGCCGCGCGCCTCAAACAGGATGCCACCGCGATCCAGCCGATCGGCTTCGCGTTTCCCGGGCGAAAGGATCAGGGCGCCTGACGACACGGAGCCGCCGGTGTCTCAGCCGGCGGGTGCCGCGCTACGCGATCCGCTCGGCCGGGTCGCGTAGGCTTGCCCAGGCATAGCCGATCATCACCACGCAAGCCGCGCCCGCGATCAGATAGGGCAGCGAATGCTGCATCTCGTACAGCCCGACGCCGATCGACGGCCCGAGCACGAAGCTGGCGCCGTTGATACTCGTGACCTTGCCCGCCACCGAGCCCTGCGCATTGGCGCCGACCGCCAGCGACGATCCCGCCGTGAAACCCGGCCGGGTAAAGCCGAATCCCAGGCTCGCCAGCGCATAGGCGGTCGCGATTCCGTAAAGCGACGTCGCGATCCCCGTCAGTGCGCTGCCGACCGCCGCGAGCACGAGCCCCGTCAGCACGAGCTGGCGCGGGGTCATGTTCAGCCGCGGGATGATCCCCCATTGCGCAAGCAGCGCGGCGCCGGCACCCATCATCAGGACGATGCCGGTCGGCTCGAGCGCCAGGGCCGGCGCGAGGTGGAGCCGGTCGATCACGAGAAAGCCGATCGCCTGGCCCGTCATCGCCTGGGCATGCCCCATCACGAGCCCCGCGATCATCCAAGCGCGGATCCGCGGGTCGGTATAGCCGACATGCTCGATGTGCGATCCCGTCGCGGCTGCGACCGACGCGCCGCTGGGGGCGCCGCCGATCGAGGGATAAGCGGAACTTGCCCCATGCGTGTCGTGCGCAGCGACGATGCGGTCGTCGGGGAGCATCCGCCGTACGGTGATCCACACCGCGATCCCGAACGCTGCGAACAGGAAGGCAGGGCCCGACAACCCGACGTCCAGACCGGCGATCGAACCGAGGATCAGATAGGGGGCGATCGCAGGACCGAGAATCGTCCCCAGCCCGAACGCCGATGCCAGCAGCGTCAGCGCCTTGGTACGTTCCTCGCGCGTGGTCTCGCCCGCAACGAGCGCCTGCACCGCGGGGGGCGCTGCCGATCCGAAGAGTCCGTAGATCAGCCGTCCGCCGATGAACGACAGGAACGCGGCGGTCCCGCCGATCCAGCCATTGATCCCGGCCATCAGGAAGACGCCACACACCGTCAGCGACACGCTGAAGCCGCCGACGCCGAGCAGGATCATCGCGCGGCGGCCATGCCGGTCCGATCGATTCGCCCAGAACGGCGCGGCGATGACCCACAGCAGCGCGGATACCGAAAACGCCGCTGCGACCGCGCTGTCCGCGACTCGCAGCGATCGCCCGAGCGCCGGCAGCACCGATTGCAGCGCGGTGTTGCCCGCGGCGATGGTCAGCATCACGAGGAACATCAGCGCGAAACGCCGATCAATCCTCGGCCCATCGGCGGGGGCTGCAGCGGCGGGTGGGGTCATGGTCTCGTCCATCCATAGCCGCGCGTGACGTGTGCGACCGTCACCGAATAGCGGTCGTACCAGATCGCACGCCCGCGCTCGCGGATCGCGCTGTGATCGGGGTGGTCGCGCCAGGCGATCGCCGCGGTGTCGTCGGACCAGTAGCTTATCGTGATTCCCATGCCGTCGGCCCCGCGCGTGCTTTCGACACCGCGATACCCCGGCTGCACCATCGCCAGGGCGTCCATCGCCGCCGCCGCTGACTCATAGCCGTCTGCGTCCGCACCGCTGCGGAACGAGGTGAAAATGACCGCGGTCTGGCCGGTTCGATCGAGGTGCATGACCGGTGCTTAAACGCTGCCACGGGGTTGGCAAGGATGGCGGAACCGCTTGGTCCACCACGACTTCCGATGCAGTTCGTCGCGCGATGCAACCTGCGGGCCTTGAAACGCGTTCGGAAATCGTGCGACGGGAGTGTCAAAGCCTCGCCAGCGCGCGGGACCCCTGATCGTAAGGAACACGATGCCCAGTCCGACCACAGCCGCCCGGCGCGCGCGCACCCGCCCCGCCGGCGTGCCCTCCCCGTGGCAGATGTTCTTCACCGAATTCCTGAAACACCCCGTCATGGTCGGTTCGATCGTACCATCGTCGGACAAGCTCATCCGCAAGATGCTCGGCCGGGTCGACTGGGACAACACCAAGGTGTTCGTCGAATATGGTCCCGGAGTAGGCACCTTCTGCCGCCCGATCCTCGACCGGATGGCACCCGACGCGACGCTGATCGTGATCGACACCAACCCGGATTTCATCCGCTATCTGCGGCACACGATCACCGACCCGCGCTTCTCCGCGGTGCTCGGCTCGGCAGCCGACGTCGAGAAGATCGTCGCGGATCACGGCTTCGAATCGGCGGACTATGTGCTGTCCGGCCTGCCCTTCTCGACGCTGCCCCCCGGTGTCGGCCCGGCGATCGCGGCCGGGACGCATTCCGTGCTGCGGACCGGCGGCGCGTTTCTCGTCTATCAGTTCAGCCCGAAGGTGAAGGACTTCCTCACCCCGCATTTCACGTCGATCGATCACGACATGGAATGGTGGAACGTGCCGCCCGCCCAGCTTTACTGGGCCTGGAAGATCTGAGCGGACGCTTCGCTGAACAGTTTACCGCCCCGGCTGCGGCCCGAGCAGCGCGCGCCAGGCGGCGAGCGTCGCGGGATCGACATCGGGGCGTGACGCGGTGGGCTTCCCCTTGCGAAGCCGCGCACTGTCGCGTTCGCTCGGATCGACGCGGCGCACATGCACGGGGATAGTGCCCGAGGCCTCAACGCCCAGGAGTCGCGCGGCGCCGCGCGACAGGTCGATCACACGCGGAGTCGGCCTGGTCTGGGTGAACGGGCCACGGTCGTTGAGACGCACCAGGATCGTCTTGCCGGTATCGAGCGCAGTCACCTCGACATAGCTCGGCAGCGGCAGCACGGTATGCGCACCCGAGATCCCGCGCGGTCTGAACTTTTCGCCATTCGCGGTCTGGTTGCCCGATTCCCCGCCATACCAGCTCGCATAGCCGACAACGTCATAGGGGCGCAGGTCCGCAGGCGTGTAGTGCGTCCCGCGGACCGTGTAGGGGCGGCCGATCCTGACCATGTCATCGCTGACCGGGCGATAGCGGGTCGTGCCACACCCCGCCAACGCGAGCGCGACGAGCAATATCGCCGGGGGAAGTGGTCGAACGCGGCGGAGCGAAGCGATGGGGTCGAACGACGGGGTCATGTCGCCTGCTAGACCAACGGCGCCCCGACCCGAACTCTAAACCGGACCGGATGCGACCGGCCGGGGATCCATAGCGTTTGATTAACACCTTTCCCCTACGGCAATCGATAACTCAAAGGTGTCATGACGCGTTTAATCTCCCGACTGCGCCAGCTACGGCACTCCGACCAGGCGGTTGACGCGAATGTCCGCGCCGTCCTGGTCACGTCGCTCTACGCGTCCCCCAAATCGCTCGTCATCGGTGCGCTGACCAGCAGCTCGATCGCCGCCGTCGTCGCGGTGACGAGCAAGGACGCCTGGCTCGTCGTCTTCGCGATCCTCATCGCAGCGGTCGCCGCGATCCGAATCGTCGGCGTGATCCGCCCATCCGCGTTCTCTCCGCTCAGCCGCACGCCGGTCGATCGCGGTGCGGAGGGCGTTGCCGGGCGCAGCGTGTGGGAGCGGTACTACCGGCTCGGCGCCTATGCATTCTCGACGTTGCTCGGCCTGTTCGGGATGCTGACGCTGATCCGCACCGAGGACGGCGTGCTCCACCTGCTCGCGGTCACCACCGCGATCGGCTATGCCGCAGGAATCGCCGGGCGCAATGCGGGCCGGCCCTGGATCGCGCTGGCGCAGCTCTGTCTCGCGTCGCTGCCGCTGCCGCTGGGCCTCATCCTGTCGGGAAACTGGCTGAATGCGGTTCTTGCGATCGTGATCCTGCTGTTCGTGTTCGCGATGATGGACATCACGCTCCAGACGTATGACGCGATCCTGAAGGCGACGCTCGCCGCAAGCGAAAAGACCGCGCTCGCCGAGCATCATGCCGCCTTTGCGCGCCGGGACGATTTGACGGGCGTCGCCAACCGCACCGCGTTCCGCGAGCGTTTTGAGCAGATCCTGCGACTGCGCGACGACACGGGCGGGCTCGTGTCGATCCACTGGATCGATCTCGACCGGTTCAAGGAGATCAACGATTCGCTCGGTCATCTGGCGGGCAACGCGCTGCTGGTCGGGATCGCGCACCGGCTCGAAACCGCTTTCGCCCTGACGGGGGGGATCGTCGCGCGGCTCGGCGGCGACGAGTTCGCGGTCGTCAGCCGCATCGACGCGCAGGATGAGGCGGCGGCGATCGGTGATCGCATCCTCGACCTCATCGCCAAGCCGGTCGCCTATCACGGGCAGCATCTTGCTGTTGGCGCGTCGTTGGGCGTCGCGATCGCTCCGACCGACGGTGTCGATGCGGACACGTTGCTCAAGAACGCCGATCTCGCACTGTACCGCGCCAAGGAAGGTGGTCGAGGCACGCTGTGCTTCTACGAACCGGTGATGGACGAAAAGATCGAATATGTGCGCTCGCTCGCGGCCGAGCTCCAGGGGGCGCTTGCGCGGGGCGAGTTCCACCTCGCGTTCCAGCCGATCTTCGATCTCGCAACGCATCGCATCCGGTCGTGCGAGACGCTGCTCCGCTGGAACAGCCGGGTGCACGGCAATGTCTCGCCCGCCGAGTTCATCCCGATCGCCGAGCAGAGCGGGCTGATCGTCGAGATCGGCGGCTGGGTCCTGCGCGAAGCCTGTCGCCAGGCGCGGGAATGGCCGTCGTCGGTCCGTGTCGCGGTCAACCTGTCGCCGATCCAGCTGTTGTCGCCGGGACTGCCGGGCGTGATCATGGGGTCGCTCGGCGCAAGCGGTCTGGCGGCCGACCGGCTCGATCTCGAGGTCACCGAATCGGTCCTGCTCGCGGACATCGATGCGTCGCTCGAGGCCTTGAAGGCGATCAACCGGATGGGCGTCGCGACGACGCTGGATGATTTCGGCACGGGTTATTCCTCGCTGAGCTATCTCACCAAATTCCCGTTCCAGACGCTGAAGATCGACCGCTCGTTCATTGCCGCGCTCGACGACAATCCCGCGTCGATGGCGATCGTCCAGACCGTCGTCGATCTTGCCGCGACCTTGGGGATGCGCACCGTCGCGGAGGGGATCGAGACGCCCGCGCAGCTTGCACAGCTTCGCCGGACGCGGTGCACCGCAGTGCAGGGCTTCCTGCTGGCGCGGCCGATGTCGGCGAGCATGGTCGCAACCTTGCTCGCCGACGACGTACCCAGGATGCGGGCGGTACCCTGATCCCGCAGCTGGCGGTCCGGCTTATTCGGCCGCAGCGGCCAGCAGTCGCGTCTGGGCCGCAACCAGTCGGCGCATCAGCTTCAGGTCGACGTCGCGCAGCCGTAGCGCGGCATCGGCCCACAGATCGACGACCGCCTCGAGTTCGTCGAGCGTCAGCGGATTGACCGCACGCGACGCCTCGTAGATCGCGCAATGGCCGCTATGCCGACGGCGGTTCTGCCGGATATAGTCCTCGACCACCCGGCGACCCTCGCCGGGATCGGCCAGCGCGTGGACGAGGCCGAGATCGTAGAGTTCCTCGGCGCTGTAGCTGCGGCCGCTGAGGATCATCTGCTCGGCGCGCGCGGACCCCAGCCGGCGCGACAGGAAGCAATGCGCCCCCATGCCGGGAAACAGGCCGAACGCCGTCTCGGGAAGCCCGAAATTCGTTCCGCGCTCGGCAACGACGACGTTGAACGAGAGCAGCGCCTCGAACCCGCCGCCCAGCGCGTCGCCCTCGACCAGACCGATGGTGATGATCGGCAGGTCGAGCCCGCGCATGTTCCGGTGCAGGATGCGGACGCAGGCGCGGCCATACTGCACCAGCGCCTCTCGGTGGCCGCTGCGGATATGCTGCGCGAACAGGTCGAGGTCGCCGCCGAACGAGAAGACGCCGGGGAATGTCGAGCCCAGCACGAGATATTTGATCGGCAGCGCCTTCGACCTGCAGGCGTGATCGATACCCGCCTGCCACTGCGCGAAATCGGCGAGCAGCCCGGGATTGAAGCTCGGCCGCGCCGTCGGCCGCATATAGGTCCACAGCGTGTCGAGCACCGGGTCGAAGCTGACCTCGAGCTGGTCAAGCGCGAACAGGCCATGGTCGGCGGCGGCGGGCGTGATGTCCTGCGCGACGTCGGGGCTGATGAAATAGCGGGTGGGAAGGACGAGGGTCACAATGGCTTTCCTTTTTACAATCGCAGCAACAGGCTGCGATTCGAGGCTAGGCCAGGACCGGGATATTGTTGCCTGTTATGCGATTTCCCGCGGCGTTGCTTTCGCGCGCAAAGATGTGCTCGCCTCCCGCGGTCGGGTTGGGCTAGGCGATGCGGCGGCCCGACTTCGGTGCTATTTCAATACCGTCGCTGAAGTTGGACCGCGAATGACTCGACTGCGCAAGAGGGCGATCCAGATTGCCACGTTGATCGTCGCCGCGGTCGTCACGCCCGCCCAGGCCGCCGGACCCGGTGTCCATCTGCAATTGCCGATCGAGGCTGCGATGCAGGATGCGGGCGAATATGCACGCCTGTTCTCCGTTTCGCTCGACGAGGCGATGCACCGGTTGCGCGCGCAGGCCGCGACGATCCCGACGACGGACGCGCTGCGTACCGAGTTCGCAGACCGGTTTGCCGGGATCGCGGTCGAGCATAGTCCCGGATACCGAATCACCGTGTTGTTGACGGGCAGCGACCCGGTCGCCGACCGATCGGTGATCGCGGGCGGGCTCGTCGTTCCGATCCTGTTCCGCACCGGTGCGGTGGTCACGCGAGACGTGCTGCTCGAGCGGATACGCACCCATCAGGCGGATATCCGCGCTGCGCTGCCGCACCCGCCGGGGATCGGCGTCGATCAGCGGACGGGCGAGATGGTGATCATGGTGGCGACGGCGGATCTCGCGCTCGATCGCGACGGCGCGCTGACGACGCGGTTTGCGACGATGACGGGCGTTCCGGTGCGGATTGTCGCAGTCGATGCGTCCGCTGCCGAGATGGCGATGCCCGCACCCGCGCAGGACGAGGTCACAGCCCCGGTCGCCGCGCCGCTCGATGTGCTGGGCGGGGGCCGCGTGGTCGGGACCGATCCACGCGACGGCACGCGCTATGTCTGCACCACCGGGTTCGTCGTCAGCAACGGCGGACAGGATGCCGTCGCGACCGCGGCGCATTGCCCCGACGATCTGCGGTACGTCGACCGCGGCCGCGGCGACCGCGCGCTCGGCTATGTCGGACAATGGGGCTGGGGCTATCAGGACGTCCAGATCAACCGCGTGCCCGACGCAGCCGATCGCATGCCGCCACTCCCGGCCTTTTATGCCGATACGGCGAAACGCCAGGCGCGGACCGTCGCGACCTGGCGCAACCGGACGAGCACGCGCGCAGGCGACTTCGTCTGTCACCGCGGCGAGCGCACCGGCTATAGCTGTGCGCCGGTGGCGATGGTCGATTTCGCGCCCGCGGGCGATCTGTGCGGGGGCGCCTGCCTGCCGACCTGGGTCGCAGTCGAGGGGCCGACCTGCAAATCGGGCGATAGCGGCGCACCGGTGTTCGAGGGGCAGGTCGCGCTCGGCCTCGTCAAGGGCGGCACCTACCGTGCCGATGGCAGCTGCCTCTTTTATTATTACATGTCGACCGACTACCTGCCGTCGGGCTGGACGCTCGCCTATCGATGAGCCGGGTCGCTCCGGTCAGGCGCGCAGCACGAACGCGGCCCCGGGAACCGCGACCCGCGCGACGCTTCGCCCGAGCATCCCGTTCGGCGCGATCGGCAACACCGTGACGCATTCGTCCTTCTCGTTCGCGACGATCAGGCAGGCCTCGTCCTCGAGCAGCAGGAAGTGGCGGGGATAGGCCGCTCCGGTGGGCGCATGCTGGATCAGGCGCGGCGTCCCTGCGTCGTCGAGCGCGAATACCGCGATACTGTCATGCCCGCGATTCGAGACATAGAGGCGGTCGCCCGCGGCGTTGATCGCAAGGTGCGCGACGATGCTCGGACCGCCAAACCCCGCGGGCAACGTTGACAGCGTCTCGATCGCGGTGAATGCGCCGTCCCCGCCCGAGAGCAGCATCAGCGTGTTCGCCAGTTCGCATGCGAGATAGGCGATATCGCGCCTGCGCGGATGCAGAAGCAGGTGGCGTGGTCCCGAACCGGGTGGTGCCTTGAACGCTGTTCTCAAGACCTCGCCGCCCGCTGCGGTCATCGCGACGGCATGGATCGCATCACTGCCCAGATCGACCGCGTACAGCCAGCGATCGGCGGCGTCGAACCCGACCCAATGGGCGTGCGGGCCGGTTTGGCGTGTCCGGTCGGGACCCGACCCCGTCGCGGCGAAGACCTGCCCGGGGGCGACTGGAATGCCATCGTGATCGAGCAGGAACAGCGTGACGCTGCCACTCGCATAATTGGCGACCGCGAGGCGCGACTGGTCGCTGCTCAGGGCAAGGTGGCAGGGGGCATCGCCACGCACCGCAACCTGCGCCAACCGGGTCCAGCCACTGCTAGCTTTGCGGTAGATGCCGACCGCGCCATTGTCGCGTTCGTCGACGAGATACTGAAGATCGCGCAACGGCGAATAGACGCCGAACGAGGCGCTGGACGCCTGGGGATAGGGTTCGCCGGAGGACCATTGCCCACCGTCATGCCGCAGCGGATACAATCCACCGCGATGGGTACCGATCCAGAAGTCGGCGGGTCGTCCCGCGGGAACAGTCACTAGCGTAGTAATAGCGGGGCCGCGCGGACGCGGCCCCGGTCGATCACTTGCCGCGCAGCGTGTTGAGCAGCGCGATCCCGACGACGCCGACCAGTGCGGCGGTCGCGAACGGACGATCCTTGGCGAACGCGCGTGCCTTGTCGGCGAGCGGTGCGACCGTATCGGTCGCGGTGCCGATCGCCTTGTTGGCGGTCCCTGCGATCTGGTCGGCGACGCCGCCGGCCTGCAGCGAGCTGTCGCCCGTCGCGTTGCCCGCAGCCTGCTTTACCGAACCGAGCAGATCCTGGCCTTCACCCTTCAACGTCGTCGTGTTCATGCTGATCTCCTATGAATGACGGCATCCGGAACGGACGCACTCGGGTCGCAGAACGGTCGACGCGGCAAAGGGTGCCGTGGAATCGCGCATTAAAACGATCGCGACGCAGCGATCACCAGCGATAGCCGATCGTTGCCTGCACCGTGCGGCGGTTGCCGTACCAGCACCACGCATAGTTGGCGAAGCAGCTCGTCAGATATTTCTTGTCGAACAGGTTGGTCGCGTTGACGCCGAGATCGACATTGGCGAGCCGCGGGCTGAGCTTGCCCAGATCATAGCGGATGAGCGCGTCGAACACCGTGTAGGCGGGGGTATAGCGTGCAACGCCGTCCGCGTAGAAGTCCGCATAGGTCTTGTCGACGTGCCGAACCGCGCCGCCGATCGCAAAGCCCGAGGCGGAGCCTTCGGTGGGCGCCCATTCGAGGTTTGCCGAGATCCCGCCGCGCCCGACGGTTGCCAGCGGCAGGCCGATATTGGCGGGGACCACGTCCTCGACCTTCTTCACGCGCTGGCGGCTATAGGCGAGCTTGGCGTTGAAGCCGTAGGGCAGGGGCGCGCTCGCCTCGACCTCGATGCCCTGCGACCGCACCTTGCCGACCTGGTCGGAGGTGAAATCGGGATAGGACACGACGACGTTAGTCTGCTCGATCCGGAACCACGCCGCGGTGACGAGGATCGGCGTGCCCGCGGGCTGGTATTTGGCGCCGACCTCGACCTGCTTGCCGAGCGACGGCTGGGCGAGGCCGCCGTCGCGCAACCGTGCATTCTGCGGCTCGAACGACGTCGAATAGCTCGCATAGGGCGCAAGACCGAACGGCAGCAGGTACAGCGCGCCCGCACGCCAGGTGAACTTGTCGTCTTTCTGCACCTGGCCATCGCGTGCCTGGCGTGCCCAGTCCTGCCGCCCGCTGAGCGTCACGCGCAAGCCGCCGACCGCAATCTGGTCCTGCGCATAGACGCCCTGCTGCCGCTGGCGGACATTGGCGGAGTTGATGCCGAAGGACGCCGGAACCTCCGATGGCGTCTGGGGCGTCGGCATCGTGCCATAGACGGGGTTGAACACGTCGATCGGCGTCGCACCGCCAAACGCCGACAGTCCCGCCGAATGCGCGACCTGCCGATCGACCCCGAACAGCAGCTGATGCGTCAGCGGGCCCGTCACGAGCTTGCCCGTCAGCTGATTGTCGAACGTCCAGTTGTTGAGCTGTTCGCGCGTCGAATAGGATGATCGGCTGTAGACGGTCGGTGCCGCGGCGGTCGGATCGAGCGCGGGCCCACTGGTATAGACCAGCCCCATCCGGCTCTTCACATATTGATAGCGCCCCGACGAGCGCAGCGCCCAGCCGCTGCCGAAATCATGGTTGAAGATATAGGTCAGCGCCGCCTGTTCGCGCCGGAAAAAGTCGCCCGGCTCACCGCCATAGAATTTCGTCGAGATCTTGCCCGCCGGATTGTCGATCAGCGTGCCGAGCGTCGGAAAGACGCCGTAATTGCCGTTGAACGGATCGTGCGAATAGGCGCCGAGCAGCGTGAAGCTCGTGCTGCTGCCCGCGCCCGCGGTGACGGCGGCGGACACCGTCTGGCGCTCGCGCTTGCCCTGGCCCTGCGTCTGCTGGTCGTCCGCGCCGTTCGCGCTGCCATAGATGCGCCAGAGCACGCCGTCGCCCGCACGCCCGCCGATATCGGCGTCGACGCGGTAGAGGTCGTAGCTGCCATAGGTCCCGCTGACCGCACCATAGGAGGCACGGTCGAGCGGCAGCTTGCTGACCTCTGCGACCAGCCCGCCAGGGCTCGACTGGCCATAGAGCACGGAGGCGGGGCCCTTGATGATCTCGACGCGGTCGAGCCGCGAGACGTCGACCTGCGGCACCGCATAGCCGGTCGCGCTGCCGAACTGGCGCAGTCCATCGAGATAGACCGGTGCGTCGAACCCGCGCAGCTTGAACTGGTCGTAGACCTCGGCCGATGCGCCGCGCGTCTCGGGCGTGACACCCGCCACGAACCGCAGCGCCTGATTGAGATTCTGTAGCCCAAGCCCGGCAATGTCGGCGGCGCTGATGACGCTGATCGACTGCGGTGTCTCGACGATCGACGTCGCGCTCTTGGTACCCGACGACGCGACGGTGTTGGGCTTTTCACCCGTGACGACGATCACACCCGAATCCTCGGTGCCGTTCCGCGCCTGCGTGTCGTCGGGCACGGGATCCGCGGCAAATGCCGGGGTTGCGGAGAGAATGGACCCCGCGAGAAGAGCGCGGAAAAGACGACGATCGAGCATGGTGAACCCCTTTGGCCGCCCGCTACGACTATCGCGACTGACTTGCAATAGCGATCAGACGGATTGCGTTGATGGGCCACAAGACCCTCGCTTCCGGCGGCGGCGCTGATAGACTGGCCCGATGGACTTCTTCTCCGAACTTTCCGCCGATCACCGCGCGTTCGTCGAGCGCCAGCCCGTCTTCTTCGTCGCGACCGCCGCGGAGGGCGCGCGGATCAATCTCAGTCCGAAGGGGATGGACAGCTTTCGCGTGCTCGACGCGACCACGGTCGCGTATCTCGACGTCGGCGGGTCGGGGAACGAGACCAATGCGCATCTCGCGGCGGACGGGCGGATCACTATCATGTTCTGCGCGTTCGACCGGCCGGCCCTGATCTTTCGGATCTATGGTCATGGGCGCGCCGTCCTGCCGCAGGATCCCGACTGGGACGAGCTGTACGCCCGGTTCGCACCGCTTCCCGGTACGCGCCAGATCTTCGTCATCGCGGTCGATCAGGTGCAGACGAGTTGTGGCTGGGGCGTGCCGTTCATGGCGCTCGAACGGGAGCGGCTGACGCTGTCCAAATATCACGCGGGCCAAAGCGATGCGGAGCGCCTTGCCGAATGGGCCGAACACCCGGTCAGCATCGACGGGTTGCCGACCCGTGTTCCGACGGTCACGCCGGCCATGACGCGCGGCAATACCGGCGGTTCCACGTCTTGAGGGCGTCCGCTTGAGCCTCGTCGAGCTTGGCCGCTACAGCCGCAACGAGGCGCTGATCATCGTCGGCCGCCTCGAAAGCGAAGGCATACCCGCCATCGCGTTCGATGGTGACATGTCGATCGGCGACGGCAGCTATCTGCTGATCCCCGTTCGCGTGATGATCGACGAGGATGACCTGTCCGAGGCGCGCGCGATCATATTGGGCTAGCCAGGCTGCTGCGTAAATTTCGGGCAGCGCGATCATGGTGCACAATTTCTGTCATGAATTCGCCCCGTGCCCGCCGCCGGCCGCGTCATGCCCCCTGATGTTTTCGTTTGGCACGATCGTTGCGGAAGCAATTTCGTAACAAGGGGAAGGGGCGCGATGAAACTCGTCATTGCCATCATCAAGCCGTTCAAGCTCGACGAGGTGCGCGAAGCGCTCACCACGCTCGGCGTGGCGGGCATGACGGTCACCGAGGTCAAGGGGTTCGGCCGTCAGAAGGGCCAGACCGAGATTTACCGGGGGGCCGAATACAGCACCAACATGGTGCCCAAGATCAAGATCGAGGTCGTCTGCGCGACCAGCCTGGCCGATCGCGTCGTCGAAGCGATCCAGGCATCCGCCAACACGGGGGCGATCGGTGACGGCAAGATCTTCGTGCTCGACGTCGGGCAGGCGGTGCGTATCCGCACCGGCGAAACCGACGATTCGGCGCTCTGAGGGGGGTAGATGATGAAGCATGCACATAAGACTGCCGCCGCGGCGGTACTCGGGTTCGGGGCGACGCTGGTCGCCGCCATCCCCGCCTGGGCACAAGAGGTCGCCGCACCCGTAGCAGCGCCCGTCGTCGCCACGGTCAACAAGGGCGATACCGCCTGGATGATGACCTCGACCGTGCTCGTCCTGATGATGATCCTGCCGGGGCTCGCGCTGTTCTATGGCGGCCTGACCCGGTCGAAGAACATGCTGTCGACGATGACGCAGATCGGTGCCGTCGCGGCGCTCGCGATGCTGATCTGGGTGATGTGGGGCTATACGCTGGCATTCGGTCCTGACGTCACGGACCCGTTCCTCAGCAACTTCATCGGCAGCCTCGACAAGGCATTCCTGAAGGGCATCACGCCCGCCTCGCAGTCGGCGACGTTCACCGCGGGCGTCGAGATCCCCGAATATGTCTTTGTCTGCTTCCAGATGACGTTCGCGGCGATCACCGTCGCGCTCGTGCTGGGCTCGGTCGTCGAGCGGATGAAGTTCTCGGCGGTGATGGTGTTCGGCCTCGTCTGGCTGACGATCGTCTATTTCCCGATCGCGCACATGGTCTGGGCGGCATCGGGCTATTTCTTCAAGGCTGGCGCTCTGGACTTTGCGGGCGGTACCGTCGTGCACATCAACGCAGGTGTCTCGGCGCTGGTCGCCGCGCTGATCCTCGGCAAGCGGATCGGCTATCCCAAGGAGCCGATGGCGCCGCATTCGCTCGTGATGACGGGTATCGGCACCGGGCTGCTGTGGGTCGGCTGGTTCGGCTTCAACGCGGGTTCGGCACTCGAGGCGAACGGGTCGGCGGCGCTGGCGATGATCAACACGTTCGTCGCGACCGCGTCGGCGGCACTGTTCTGGATGCTCGCCGAGAAGCTCTCGGGTCACAAGGGATCCGCGCTCGGCTTCTGCTCGGGCATCGTCGCCGGCCTCGTCGCGGTGACCCCGGCGGCGGGCAATTCCGGTCCGTTCGGTGCGATCATCCTCGGCGCGGTCGCGTCGCTGATCTGCTTCATGGCGGTCTCGAAGCTCAAGCCGCTGCTCGGCTATGACGACTCGCTCGACGCGTTCGGCATTCACGGCATCGGCGGCATGATCGGCGCAATCGGCACCGCGGTGGTCTATGCACCGTCGCTCGGTGGCCCGGGCGCTGCGGATTACGTCATCGGCGCCAAGCTGCTGGTCCAGCTCCAGGCCGTTCTCGTGACGATCATCTGGGCGTCGATCGGCACGGCGATCGCGATCTACATCGCCAAGGCGGTCACCGGACTGCGCGTCTCGCCCGAAGTCGAGGTCGAAGGTCTCGACATCGGCGAACATGGCGAGCGCGCCTACAACTGACATCAGATCGGTAGCGGGCCGGTCGAGCCCGCACCCCCGACGTTCCTCCTGCGGACAACCTTGGCCCGGTGCGTATCACGCACCGGGTCTTTTTTATGCAGGCGTGTCGGAATGCGGCGCGGCCCTGTCCGCGCGCATCATGCTGCTAGACGCGCACGCTCGGCGCGAGCCGGCGGATGTCGAGCACGTCGACCCGCGCCAGCATGACCGCGCCGATCGCGCGGTCCCCCGTCTCGACCAGGATCCCTTCCTGCGTCGCGCGGACCGTGCGCCAGGTGACTTCGCGCACCGCGATCCGCTTGCCGATCCGCTTGACCGCCGCGACACGTCCGTCATCGGCGATCGCAAGCGCGCCCAGCCCGTCGGCGCCGACGACCGCCCCCGCGACCGCGAAGTCGCGCAACTGCGCATGCGCCGCATCGGCGGCTTCCTCGGGGGTCTCGATCCGGTTCACGCGTCGCCGTCGTGCGATCGCCCAGCCGCCGCCGGCGGCGATGACCAGCGCCGCGCTCACCGCGCCCCCGATCAGATAGGGGGCGATCGCGATCGGGATCATCGCGGCCCTGCGAGCGCGTCCAGCGTGGGGCGGATGCCGCGCAGGTCATAGCCCGCGTCCTCGGCCTGCGCGAGCAACAGATTGGGGTTGCGCCCCGCCTTCGCGGCCGCAAGCGCCCACAGATTGCAGCTCCGCGTGCCCGACCGGCAATAGGCGAGCACGGGGCCGTCCGCCTCGGTCAGCGCCTGCGTCATCGCGTCGATCTGCGGGTGCGAGAACCCCGCATGCGTCACTGGAATCGCGACGTATTTCAGCCCCGCCGCCTCGGCCGCAGCGCGGATCGCGTCGCCCGAAGGCTGACCCGCATCCTCGTCGTCGGGGCGGTTGTTGACGATCGTCTTGAAGCCCGCCGCGGCGATGTCCGCGACCTGTTCGACCGCGATCTGCGGTGCGACCGAAATGCTCTCGTTGATATGCCGGATCATGCGGACTCGCGGATAACTGCCAGAAAGGCATCTCCATAGGCGTCGAGTTTGCGCGCGCCAATGCCCGACAGCACGGCAAGCGCCGCACGCGATGCGGGCCGCTGCGCCGCCATGTCACGCAGCACCGAATCGTGGAAGATCACATACGGCGGGACGCCCGCCTCCTTCGCCAGATCGCGGCGGCGGATGCGCAACGCCTCGAACAGTGGATCGTCCACGGGGTTGGGCACCGCGCCCGCCGCCGCCTTGCGCCGCCGCTCGCGCTTGGGCGGCACGATCACCGACAATGCGGCCTCGCCCTTCAAAATCGCCTTCGCCGCCGGCCCGAACTCGAGACCGCCATGCGGGTTCGTGCGCAGCGCATCCTTCAGCATCAGCGCACGCGACACGGGCTTCAGCAGCGCGACCTCGTCGCCGTCGACGATCCCGTACACCGACAGCGCCTCATGCCCATTCATCAGGCTGCGCTCCGACGAAACGCCCGTCAGGATACCCTCGATATAGCCGACGCCGAACATCTGCCCGGTCCGGAACACCGCCGACAGGAATTTGCGCGCGGTCTCGGTCGCGTCGACCGCGTCGACATTGCCAAGGCAATTGTCGCAATTGCCGCAATCCTCGAGCCGCTCCTCGCCGAAATGCTTGAGCAGGATGCGGCGCCTGCACCCCGCGGTCTCGACCAGCCCGCCCATCGCGGTCAGCCGCTGGCGTTCGCCCGCCTGCCGCTCGGGCTCGACCTCGCCGATCCGCTGGCGTGCGCGCGCGAAATCCTCCGCGCCCCAGAACAGATGCGCGATCGCCGGATCGCCGTCGCGCCCCGCACGCCCGGTCTCCTGATAATAGGCCTCGATCGACTTCGGCAGCCCCGCGTGGGCCACGAACCGCACGTCGGGCTTGTCGATCCCCATCCCGAACGCGACCGTGGCGCAGATCACCATGTCCTCGCTCGCGACGAAATCCGCCTGGTTCTTCGCGCGCACCTGCGGATCGAGCCCGGCATGATAGGCCCGCGTCGGCCGCCCGCTCCGCCCCAGCGCCTCGGCGAGCTTCTCGGTCGCCGCGCGCGTCTGCGCATAGACGATCCCCGGCCCCGGGATCTTCTCGAGGATATCCGCGATCTGCCGGTTGACGTTGTCGCGCGCGGAGATCGCATAGCGGATGTTCGGCCGGTCGAACCCCGACACGATCAGCCCCTCGCGCGAGATCCCAAGCTGTTCGAGGATGTCCGCGCGCGTGTGCGCGTCGGCGGTCGCGGTCAGCGCGAGCCGCGGCACGTCGGGAAAGCTGTCGAGCAGCGGCCGCAGCAACCGGTAGTCAGGGCGGAAATCATGCCCCCATTCGCTGACGCAGTGGGCCTCGTCGATCGCGAACAGCGACAGCTTCGCCTGGCCGAGCAAATTGCGGAAACTCTCGTTCGAGGCCCGCTCGGGCGCGACGTACAAAAGGTCGAGATCGCCCGCGCGGAACCGCGCGATCGTCTCGTCGCGGTTGGTGTCGACCGAGGTCAACGTCGCCGCCTTGATCCCCACCGCGGTCGCGGCGCGCAGCTGGTCGTGCATCAGCGCGATCAGCGGCGACACGACGACGCACGTTCCCTCGAGCATCGTCGCGGGCAGCTGGTAGCACAGCGACTTGCCCGCACCCGTCGGCATCACCGCGAGCGTCCGCTGCCCCGCAAGCACGCGGTCGACGACATCGCGCTGCACGCCACGAAAATCAGGAAAGCCGAAGATGCGCTGGAGATCGGGAAGGGGGTCGAGTGCCATCGCCGTCTAGGTAGCGATCCCCGCTGCGATGTCGAGGAGAGCGCGGGTCTTATCGCGACGTAGCATCGGGGCTTGGCATCCCGACCAAATCGAATGGCCTCCGCCGGGGAGGCGCAAACCCAGTCGAGCAATCCAGCATATTTAGTCATCTTGCTAATTAGCAAACTTACGAATAAGCAGTCTCATGGACTCGGTCTTCGACGCCCTCGCGCACCCTACGCGCCGCCGCATTCTCGAGCTGCTGAAAGGCGGCGCGATGACCGCGGGGGCGCTGGCCGATGCGTTCGCGGTGTCGAAGCCGACCATGTCCAACCACTTTGCCAAGCTGAAGGCTGCCGGGCTGATCCAGGCCGAAAGCCGGGGCACGTCGATCGTCTACACGCTCGATCTGTCGGTGATGGAGGAGGTGGTGATGGGCTTCATGGGGCGGCTTCGCGTCGGGGCTGCGGATGACGACAAGGGGGACGAGACATGCGCTACCGAAACCTCATCATAGCCTCTGCGGTGACCGCGGGCGGGCTCGCGATCGTCGCCGCGGTCGCTCTCGGGCGGTTGCCGGCGGGGACGCAGCTGCCGACGCATTGGGGCCCCGACGGGCTGCCCGACCGCTTCGCCGATGCGGGGATCGCGTTGTTCATGCCGGTCGCGCTGACGGTCGTGGTGTCGCTGACCATGGCGGCGCTGCCCTCGCTCGAACCGATGCAGCACAAGCTCGAACAATCCGCGCCGCTCTATCGCACCGCCTGGGTCGGGCTGCTCGGGATCATGATCCTCGTCGAGGCGATGGTCGCCGCCCCGGCGTTCGGGCTCGCGCTGCCCGCGACGACGATGCTGATCGGGATCGGCGTGCTGTTCGTGGCGCTCGGCAACGTTCTGCCGAAGTCGCGCCCCGGCTTCTTCGTCGGCATCCGTACGCCCTGGGCGATCATGGATCCCGACAACTGGATCGCCACGCACCGCTATGGCGGCCGCATCATGGTGGGGGCGGGGTTCGGGTTGATCCTCGTCGCGCTGCTCCCGATGCAAAACGCAACGCGTACGTCGTTCGTCATCGCGCTGTTGCTGGTGATGATCGCGACGCCGATCCTCTACTCGTTCTTCTACTGGCGACGGACGCACAGGGCGGGGTGAGCCCGATCCGGGGAGCGCAGCGCCGGTGCTTTGCTACTCGGCCGCCAGCGCCCCGTCATCCTGCCCCGCACGCTCCTGCGCCTGGCGGTTCCACATCTCCGCATAGACGCCCTCGCGCCGAAGCAACTCGCCATGCGTGCCCTTCTCGACGATCCGTCCCGCCTCGAGCACGACGATCTGGTCGGCATGCACCACGGTCGACAGCCGGTGCGCGATCACTATCGTGGTGCGGCCGCGCTCGATCGCCTCGAGCGTGTCGAGGATCTCCGCCTCGGTACGGCTGTCGAGCGCGGACGTCGCCTCGTCGAGGATCAGGATCGGCGGGTTCTTGAGCAGCGTGCGTGCGATCGCCACGCGCTGTTTCTCGCCGCCCGACAGCTTCAGCCCGCGCTCGCCGACGCGCGTCGCATAGCCTTGCGGCTGGCGCTCGATGAAGCCCGCGATCGCGGCGCCCTTGGCCGCCATCTCGACCTCGGGCATCTCGGCGCCTTCGCGGCCGTACGCGATGTTGTAGCCGATCGTGTCGTTGAACAGCACGGTGTCCTGCGGCACGATGCCGATCGCGGCGCGCAGTGATGCCTGGCGGACCTGCGCGATGTCCTGCCCGTCGACGGTGATCCGCCCGCCCGTCAGGTCGTAGAACCGGTACAGCAGCCGCGCGAGCGTCGACTTGCCCGCGCCCGATGGCCCGACCACCGCGAGCGTCGATCCCGCGGGCACGTCGAGTTCGAGGTCGCGCAGGATCGGCCGCCCCGCATCATAGCCGAACGAGACATTCTCGAACCGGACAAGCCCCGCACTCACCGCGAGCGCAGGCGCGTCGGCCACGTCGACGACGGAAGCGGGCGTGTCGATCAGGTCGAACATCGCCGCCATGTCGAGCGCCCCCTGGCGGATCGTGCGATACACCATCCCCAGCAGGTCGAGCGGCCGGAACAGCTGCGCGAGCAACGTCGACACGAACACCACGTCACCCGCCGACGCCTCGCCCCGGCTCCATCGCCACACGACGAACCCCATCCCGCCCGCGAGCATCAGGTTGGTGATCAGCGCCTGGCCGAGGTTGAGCCATGCGAGCGAATTCTCACTCTTCACCGCGGCCTCGGAATAGGCGGTGATCGCGCTGTCGTAGCGCTTTGCCTCGCGCTCCTCCGCGCCGAAATACTTGACCGTCTCGAAGTTCAGCAGCGAATCGACCGCGTGCGCGACCGCACCGGTATCGAGGTCGTTCATGCGTGCGCGGAGCGCGTTGCGCCAGTCGGTGACCATCCGCGTGAACGCGATATAGCCGACCACCATCACGACGGTCGCGACGACCAGCGGCCAGCCGAACTTGGTCCAGAACAGCCCCAGTACCAGCACGAGTTCGAACAGCGTCGGCGCGATGTTGAACAGCAGGAAATACAGCATCGTATCGATGCTCTTGGTGCCGCGCTCGACGACCTTGGTCACCGCACCCGTCCGCCTGGACAGATGGAAATCGAGGCTCAGCGCATGGAGGTGGCGAAACACCTGCGCCGCCAGGCGCCGCGACGCGTCCTGCCCGACACGCTCGAACACCGCATTGCGCAGGTTGTCGAACAGCGTCGTGCCGAACCGCGATGCGGCGTACCCGACCACCAGCAGCACGACGAGCGTCAGCGCACCGCGGTCGTTCCCCGCCATCCGGTCGACCGCATATTTGAGCGTGAACGCCGCACCGAAGACCTGCACCAGCTTCGATGCGATCACGAGCAGCATCGCGACGACGATCCGCGCCTTCAGTCTGGGCTGCCCCGCCGGCCACAGGAATGGCAGAAAGCGGCGGAGCGTCGGCAGCAGAGGCTGGTCCGCGCGGGTGGAGGTGTAGGTATCAGGGGGCATTGCTGGTGGGGATGTAGGCGCGGTCAAGCCCCGGCGAAAGCGGTTGGGGGAACAATCCTGCCACTTCGTCGCTTTTCTATTTCGACTGGAGAATGAAATGGAACCGCTGTTCTACGTCATGGCCATCATGGGTTGCGGTGACGGCAACATCAATTGCACCGAAGCCCGGGTGATCCCGGCACGCTATGAGACGATGGCGCAGTGCCGCGCGGCGCTGCCCGACCAACTGGCGCAGAACACCGACGTTCCCTATCCGATGATCGGCGCGAATTGCCGCGCGCAAGGCCAGTATATCGCCAAGGCCGGCAAGGCAAAGGCGCAGGGCTGAGCCTTCGCCCGGCTATTCGGACTAGCCCTTGGGGCGCGTCCATAACCGCGCGTCACGCGGCTGCCTTGGATAGAGCTTCTCTCGACCGGCCGCCTCTCGCGCAGCCGTCATGATAAACCCCAGCTTCTGCATCCCCGACGTCGTGACGCGGTGATCCCACGCGTGCTCGCCACGCGACGCAACGGTTCGCCCGATCGCGCCATAGATCCCCGCCGCCGCGAGTACCGCCCAGGCAGAGCGCAACGACAGCGCCGGCGTTCCCTCGCGGGCGCTCGCCTCGAACGCAGCGGCGCGGTCCGCCATCCGCTTCGACAAGACGGCAAGCCGTGACCGGAAGGGCGGTTTCATGTGCTGACCGGGGGGAAAGTCCATCTCGACCAGCCATTCGATCGGCAGGTAGCAGCGCCCGACCCGGTCATCCTCCTCGATATCGCGCGCGATGTTGGCGAGCTGGAAAGCCATGCCGAGGTCGCAGGCGCGGTCGAGCGTATCCTCGTCGTCGGGATCGACGCCCATCACGACCGCCATCATGCAGCCGACGACGCCCGCGACATGGTAGCAATAGCGATACAGGTCGTTCTCGGAACGCGGGCGCCAGTCCTCCGCATCGAGCGCGAAGCCGGCGACGAGATCGCGCGCGAACCGCTTGGGCATCCGCGTTTCCGCCGCGACGATCCTGAGCGCATCGAAGGCGGGTTCGCCGACGACTTCGCCCGCGAGCGCCTGCTCGGTCATCGCCGACAGCGCCGCGAGCCGTTCGGGCGCGTCGTGGACCACGGTCATGCCGTGGCCATGGTCCTGCCCGTCGGCGATGTCGTCGCACCGCCGGCACCAGGCGTAAAGCAGCCATGCGCGCTCGCGCGTCGGCTTGTCGAACAACAGGCTCGCGGCGGCGAAACTCTTCGATCCGCGCGCGATCGATTCATGCGCGGTCGCGACGATCGCCTCACGCGAGGGAAGGGGGTGGCTCATGCGCGCACGCGCGCCACGATTGCGACGACCACCCCGGCGAAGGCCGGGGCCCAGTTGGGGAACCAGACTTGGCTCACGCCGCGCGTCGTCACTTTGGCCGTCCCAACTGGGCCGCAGCCTTCGCCGGGGTGGCGGCGAGTAATGGAGTGCGCCGTCAACCTCACAGGTCCGACGCGTTCATCCGCACGATCGGCTGGGTCGGGACGTGGTTCGCCATCCGGTCGAGCAGCACGTCGAGCGTGTCCGCGACGATCAGCAGGTCGCGGTGCTGCGGTCGCAGGAAACCGACCTCGCCCATCTTGTCCCAGAACGCGATCAGATGGTCATAATAGCCGGCGCTGTTGAGCAATCCGACAGGATCCGCGTGATAGCCGAGCTGCGCCCAGCTGAGCGCCTCCCACAGTTCGTCCATCGTCCCCGTGCCGCCGGGGATCGTGACGAACCCGTCCGACAGATCGGTGAACAGCTGCTTGCGCTGGTGCATGCCCTGCACGACGTGAAGCGCGGTCAGCCCGCGATGCGCGACCTCGGCATCGACGAGCGCCTGCGGGATCACGCCGATCACCTCGCCACCGCGCTCGAGCGCGCCATCGGCAATCGCGCCCATCAACCCGGTCCGGCCACCGCCATAGACGAGCCCGATTCCGCGCTCGGCAAAGGTCCGCCCCAGCGCGCGGGCGCCCTCGATGTAGATCGGGTCCGCCGGTGTGGCCGACCCGCAATAGACTGCAAGACGTTTCATAGCGCACCGCTAAGGGATGCACGCCCGCGCCACAAGTCGCTGTGATACCTGCCTGGCGAAGTGACGGGTGCGGTGGCCAGCGCGGTGTTCGAACCGGCCGGTCGCGGCCGGTTCGAACGGTCAGTCGCTCAGCATTTCGACCGGCACAGATCGCCGGCCGCTTGCGCGGCCACAACGCACACCTGTTTGGCGGTGGGGTTCGTCAATCTGCTGCATAATGCTTTCGCGGCGTCTTCGGCTGCCTTGCAGAGCAGCGTGCAGAAGCCGCCGACGTCGGCGATCGCGGTGCCGTCGTCCGTCGCTTCGATCGTCTCGCCGGTAAAATGCGAGCCGATAATGCTCGAAATCTCGTTTTGCTCGGTGGCGCTCAGTGCGTTCCAGTCCTGCTTGTTTACCTTGATGGTCATGTCGTCATCCTTCCTATGTGGTCAGAGCGGCCGCTCGACAGGAAGGGTAGGGGATCGTCAGCACTGCACCATCGACGATCCATCCGTTTCGGCGGTGTGGAGAACACACAGGTCGCAGTTGGAAGGTAAGTGATGGATGCGGAAGCGGCGGTTGCCAGAATCACCACCATTCCGGACCATGTCATTCCGGCAAGCCAAGCATAGACCGCGCCTGCAACGACGCGAAATCTTCGACCGGGGCCGTGCAATGGATGGGACAGCCTGTGCCATCACCACCCATCGCATCCCGCGCCGCGGTATTACGTCTCGCTTTCGAGCATCAACCGCGCCGTCGCCTTCGCGCTGCCGACGACGCCCGGAATGCCGGCGCCAGGATGCGTTCCCGCGCCGACGAAGTAGAGGTTCGGAATATGATCGTCGCGGTTGTGCACGCGGAAATACGCGCTCTGCGTCAGTACCGGTTCGAGCGAGAATGCCGAGCCCAGATGCGCGTTGAGATCCTGCGCGAAGTCCTTCGGCGCATAGCTGAACTTGGTCACGATCCGCTCATGGATATCGGGGATCAGCCGCCGGCCGATCTCGTCGAGGATGCGCTTTTCGAGGATCGGGCCGATCTCGTCCCAGTCTACCGGGAACTTGCCCATGTGCGGCACTGGCGCGAGCGCATAGAAGGTCGAATGCCCTTCGGGGGCGAGCGACGGATCGGTGACTGTCGGATGGTGCAGGTAGAGCGAGAAATCCTCCGACAGCACGCCGTGGTCGTAGATGTCCGACAGCAGCCCCTTATAGCGCGGTCCGAACAGGATCATGTGGTGCGGGATGCCCGGCCACGTGCCCTTGATCCCGAAATGCACGACGAACAGCGACGGGCTGTACTTCTTGCGCTCGAGCGACGCCTTCTTGCGCTGTCCGCTGCGCGAGGTCGCGAGCAGGTCGCGATAGGTGTGCATGATGTCGCTGTTCGCGGCCACCGCATCCGCCTGCGCCGACCAGCCGCTTGCGCAGACCACGCCCGTGGCGCGGTCGCCCAGCGTCTCGATCGAGGTCACCGGATCATCGAGCCTGAGCACGCCGCCCAGCCGCTCGAACTGCGTCACCAGCGCCGCGACCAAGCGGTTCGTGCCGCCGCGCGCGAACCAGACGCCGCCATCGCGCTCCAGCTTGTGGATCAGCGCGTAGATCGCGCTCGTCGTCATCGGATTGCCGCCGACCAGCAGCGTGTGGAAGCTCAGCGCCTCGCGCAGCTTCTCCGACTTCACGAAGCCCGACACGATCGAATAGACCGAGCGCCACGCCTGGTATTTCGCGAGCGCGGGCGCGGCCTTGATCATCGACCCGAAGTCGAGGAACGCGACATGGCCAAGCTTCTCATAGCCTTCGCGGAACACGCCTGCCGAATATTCGAGGAACTTCTCGTATCCCGCCCAGTCGCCGGGGTGCAGCTTCTCGATCTCGGCGCGCATCTGCACGTCGTCGTTGGTGTAGTCGAAATTGGTCCCGTCCGCCCAGTTGAGCCGGTAGAAGGGCAGCACCGGGTCGAGCGTCACGTCCGCGCTCATCTCGTGTCCGCTCAGCGCCCATAGCTCGCGCAGGCAGTCGGGATCGGTGATGACGGTCGGGCCTGCGTCGAAGGTGAACCCGTCACGCTCCCAGAAATAGCCGCGCCCGCCCGGCTTATCGCGGCTCTCGACGATGGTCGTCTGCACGCCCGCCGCTTGCAGCCGGATCGCAAGCGCCAGCCCACCGAACCCTGCACCGATGACGATAGCTGTCTTCATGATCTCATACTGCCTGCGATGGCGCGAACGGCGCGCGCGATGGGGACGGGGGGCTTGCCGGTGAGAATGCGTGCCTTGTCGGTCATGGTCGAGCGTCCGGCATAGAAGCGGCCGATCAGCGATGGCGACAGCCGGTAGAAGCGTTCGAGGATCCGATAGCGTTCCGCCGGTTCCGACGCGCGGAACAACATCGTGTCGAGCATGCGATAGAAACCGCGGCGTTTCCACGTCGCGCGCGCCATCGCATAGGTCGTGTCGTGGAGCGCGACGCCCGAGAAATCGTGCAGCGCGGCGATCGCCGACGCGGTCCGCACCGCATCGGGCAGCGAATAGCCGGTGGTCGGGTGGAACATCCCCGCGCGCATCCCCGCCTTGGCAACGCGCGCGCCGGTCGACCGCCAATAGGCCTCGAAATCGCCCCCCATCGCAACCGGCAGCACGCCCGATTCCTCGCGCGCGATCGCCTTGACCGACCAGCCGCGGGCCGCGACATAGGCGTCGATCCGCTCGCGCAGCACCGGTACGTCGAGATCGGGCGTGTCGCTGTAATAGGTATCCTCGACGAACATCCGCCGCGCCTTGAACGGCAGGCAATAGACGAAGCGATAGCCGTCGATCTGCTCGACGCTCGCGTCCATCACCATCGGCCGCGGTGCCTTGTGCATCGCGCCGAGCTTCAGCTCGCGGCCCAGGAATTTCTGCCACGCCAGATCGAGCAGCGACAGGTCGCCCGGCCCGCGCGCATCGATCACGCCGGTCGCCTCGATCCGGTCGCCATCCGCCAGCACCACCGCGGTCGCGCTCGCGCCGAGCACCTTGCGCCCGAGCATCAGCGCGTCGCGCGGCAGGACGCGGCGCACCTCGCAGTCGAGCTGTTCGCTTTCGATCGAATAATAGGTCTCGTCGATCGTGCGCGCGTGCGCGGGGAAATGCACGTCGTAGCCGCGCCACGCATGCACCACGAGCGGCGCGACGATCCAGCGATCGGTCTGCGCCACGTCGCTGCCGAAGAAGGACCAGAGGTGATTGCCCCCGACGTTGTCGGCCGAATCGACCAGGCGCACGTCGAGCGTCGGATGCTTGGCTTTGAGCGCCAGCGCGATCATCCCGCCGGCCAGACCCGCGCCGACGATCGCGACGTCGCAGGGGATCGTCGATGCCATGGCTCCGACTAGCGCAAAGCTGCGCCCCGGCAAACAGCCTTTCCCGTGCAATCGCGGGCGAAGACAATCTGCATTGCCAACGGGACGACGGGCGGGATGCGGAGCCTTCGACGGAGCCTGTGACGCAGCCCTCGGGAAGGCCGGGAACCGCGTCGCGCGATCCTGTCAAAACACCCTCAGCCAGCGCCGCCCGCACACGAAGAGGCATGGCGCGCCGCGACCATCTCCGCCACTATGCCGGCAGCAACACCGGATCCGCCATGCCGCCCACGCACCCGACGCCCGCCAGCGACGCCAGTCACCGCCATCCGCCGGCCCCGACGCTCACGACCGCGCGGCTGACGCTGAGCGGTCACGCGCCTGCCGATCTCGACGAGTGTGCGGCGATGTGGGCGGATCCGCGCGTCTACGCGATGATCGGCGGCGTGCCACGCAGTCGCGAGGACGTGTGGATACGGCTGCTGCGTTCGATCGGGCAATGGGCCGCTTATGGCTATGGCAGCTGGATCGTACGCGAGACCGCGACCGGGCGGCTGATCGGCGATCTCGGCCTGATCGAGGCGCGGCGGGCGATCCTGCCGCCGATCGACGGTCCGGGCGCGACAGGTCCCGAAGTCGGCTGGACGCTGACCGGGGAGGCGCAGGGGCAGGGCTATGCATCGGAAGCGCTCGCCGCGGTGTTCGCGTGGACCGATCCACGCTTCGCCGCCACGACGTGCATCATCGATCTGGACAACGCGCCCTCGCTCCGGCTCGCCGCGCGCTTCGGCTATCTCGAGCGCGTGACTGGCCGGTATCACGACAAGCCTATCCTGATCCTCGACCGTCATGCTGGGTCCGGACCGCCGGGATAGGCCGGATTCCCAAAGCCGTGCCAGTCCTGCAGGACACGTGCACCCTTCGCGCCCGACACCCCATTACCCCGCCCGCAAAAAGCCCCTATACGCAGCGGCATGACGATCGCGCTGGCCATTCTTCTTTCTGCGTTCGCGATGACGGTGATCGTCGGCGTGCGCTATCTCATCGTGTCGGGTGCGTTCGCCGCGGCGACGCACGCGCGGCATCCCGGGCTCTACCGCGGGCTCGATGCACAGATGCGGCGCGAGATCGTCTGGAGCATCGCCTCGGCGGCGATCTACGGCGTGCCCGCAGGCGTGGTCGCCTGGGGGTGGCAGAATCGCGGCTGGACGCAGATCTATACTGACATCCACGCGATGCCGCTCTGGTATCTGCCCGTGTCGGTGCTGCTGTTCCTCGTCGCGCACGATAGCTGGTTCTACTGGACGCATCGCTGGATGCACCGGCCCAAGCCGTTCAAGCTCGCGCATGCGCTGCACCACGCCAGCCGTCCGCCGACCGCCTGGGCGGCGATGGCGTTCCATCCGATCGAGGCGATCACTGGCGCTGTGATAATTCCGCTACTGGTGTTCCTGATTCCGATCCATGTCGGTGGACTGGGTTTGGTCCTGACGATCATGACGGTTATGGGAGTCACGAACCATATGGGGTGGGAAGTTTTTCCCCGGTTCATCTGGCGGGGGGCATTGGGGGAATGGCTGATCACGGCCAGCCACCATCAGCGACATCACGAACAGTACAGGTGCAATTATGGGCTCTATTTCCGATTTTGGGATCGGCTCTGCGGCACCGACCGAGGCCTTGGCGACTTCAGCAAGTCGCATGACAAGGCGGCACGCGCCCATGCTGCGGCTCGCGGCGGCGGCAGTGATATGGGCCACCCTGGCGGCGGCGGCGCCGGTCACGCGGCTTGACGTCCGCGTCGACAATGTCCGCTCGACCAAGGGGTTGATCCGGATCTGCCTGACCGCCGACCCGCAGAATTTTCCGGCCTGCATCGACGACGCGAACGCGCTGACCCGCAACCTGCCCGCGAACGAGCGGACGACCAGTTTCGCCGGACTCCCGCAGCGCGGCTATGCGCTCGCGATCATTCATGACGAGAATGGCAATTCGAAGCTCGACACGTTCGCGGGTATTCCGCGCGAGGGTTTCGGCTTCTCGCGCAACGCCCCGGTGCGTTTCGGGCCACCGTCCTTTTCCGCCGCGCGCTTCGCGGTCGCCGGTGATGCCGAAATACAACAAGTAAAAATGCGTTATATCTTCTGACGTTGATAGCGGACCGAATGACGCACTGCCGCGTTGCGCGGTGAAACCTTTTTGTCCGGAGCACGTCCTTGCGCGCATTCTCTCTCGTCCTGACTGCCGCAACCGCGGCGTTTGCTGTCGCCACCCCGGCGCTTGCGCAGACCGATCCCAACCCCACCCCGCCGATCACCGATCCCGCCGACAACAACCGCATCACGCTCGGGCTCGGCGTCGCGTCGCTCCCCGATTACGAGGGTGCAGACAGCAACAGCTTCACCCCCGGCGCGGTCGCGATCGGGACGGTGCGCGGGCATGACTTCTTCACGCGCGGGACGCAGCTCTACGTCAACCTGATCCCCAACACGGGCTCGGTCGGCATCAACTACGAAGTCGGCGTCATCGCCGCGGTCCGCACCGATCGCACCGGCAAGGTCGACAACCGCCAGGTCCGCGCGCTCGGGAAGATCGACACCGCGTACGAAGTCGGCGGCTTTGTCGGGATCGGCAAGACCGGCGTCATCACCAGCGATTACGACACGCTGACCGCGCGCGTCGCCTATATCCACGACGTGTCGGGCACGCACGACAGCTATGTCATCACCCCGCAGGTCAACTACACGACGCCGTTATCGGTCCGCACCTTGGTCGCGTTCGGCCTGTCGGCGGATTATGCGGGCAAGGGCTTTGGCCGGACCTATGCCGCGGTGACGCCGATCGGCACGATCAACAGCGGTCTGCGCACCTATGACATCAACGACAGCGGTTTCCGCCGGGTCAACGTCTCGGCGTTCGCGCTGCAGAGCCTGTCGGGCGATCTTCGCCGCGGGTTCGGTGTCGGCGCGGGCGTGCTCTACGGCCGCATGCTCGGCAAGTACAAGGACAGCCCGATCGTCGCGGACGTCGGCGATGCCGACCAGTGGCTCGGCGCGGTGGGCCTGACCTACACCTTCTGATCGCAACCCGCCGATCGACCCGAAACCCCGTGCGGCCGGCCGCGCGGGGTTTTTCGTTTGCGCCCCCGTCCGTTGCGCCTATGCTCGCCCTACCCCGGGGGAGCGCCGATCCGCGCTTGAGAGGAAGGCAGGAGCCTTCGACCCGCTGAACCTGATCCGGTTGATACCGGCGGAGGGAGGGAGCGGTCGCCACAGAACCGCACGCCTTGCTCCGAGACCTTTAGGAGCAAGCGCATGGCCGATTACGAAGCACGCAGCGAAAAGGCCGATATCGGCGTCACCACCGGCCCCATCCGCGGCTCGCGGAAGATCCATGTCGCGGTGCCCTCCAGCCCCGACGTCCGCGTCGCGATGCGCGAGATCGTGCTCGACCCGAGCTGTTCCGAGCCGCCTTTGCGCGTCTACGACACTAGCGGTCCATACACCGACCCCAGGGCGACGATCGATATCAACGCCGGCCTCCCGCAACTCCGCCGCCAGTGGATCGAGGCGCGCGGCGACGTCGAGAGCTACGACGCGCGCGCGGTCCGGCCCGAGGATAATGGCAAGCTCGGTCCCGACCGCTCGGGCGGCGTACCGCAATTCCCCGGCAGCATCGCTCGCCCGTTGCGCGCCAGGGCCGGCGCCAATGTCAGCCAGATGCACTATGCCCGCCGCGGCATCATCACGCCCGAGATGGAATATGTCGCGACGCGCGAGAATCTCGGCCGCGCGATGCTGAAGGAATACAAGCGCGACGGCGAAAGCTTCGGTGCGTCGATCCCCGACTTCGTCACCCCCGAATTCGTCCGCGACGAGGTCGCGCGCGGCCGCGCGATCATCCCCAACAACGTCAACCACCCCGAGTCCGAGCCGATGGCGATCGGCCGCAACTTTCTCGTCAAGATCAACGCCAATATCGGCAACTCCGCGGTCGCCTCGAACGTGGCGGCCGAGGTCGACAAGCTCGCCTGGTCGATCCGATGGGGCGCGGACACGGTGATGGACCTGAGCACCGGCCGCAACATCCACGACACGCGCGAATGGATCCTGCGCAACAGCCCCGTCCCGATCGGCACCGTGCCGATCTATCAGGCACTCGAGAAGGTCGGCGGCATTGCCGAGGAGCTGACCTGGGAAATCTTCCGCGACACGCTGATCGAACAGGCGGAGCAGGGCGTCGATTACTTCACGATCCACGCCGGCGTGCGCCTCGCCTATATCCCGATGACCGCCAAGCGCGTCACCGGCATCGTCTCGCGCGGCGGCTCGATCATGGCGAAATGGTGCCTCAGCCATCACAAGGAGAGCTTCCTCTACGAGCGGTTCGACGAGATCACCGAGATCATGAAGGCGTATGACATCGCCTATTCGCTCGGCGATGGGCTGCGCCCCGGCAGCATCGCCGATGCCAACGACGAGGCGCAGTTCAGCGAGCTCTACACGCTCGGCGAACTCACCCACCGCGCGTGGAAGAGCGACGTCCAGGTGATGATCGAGGGCCCCGGCCATGTGCCGATGCACAAGATCAAGGAGAATATGGAAAAGCAGCTCGAGGTCTGCGGCGAGGCGCCCTTCTATACCTTGGGGCCGCTCACCACCGACATCGCGCCGGGTTATGACCATATCACCAGCGGGATCGGCGCGGCGCAGATCGGCTGGTACGGCACCGCGATGCTTTGCTACGTCACGCCCAAGGAGCATCTGGGCTTGCCCGACCGCGACGACGTCAAGGTCGGCGTCGTCACCTACAAGCTCGCCGCGCATGCCGCCGATCTGGCGAAGGGGCATCCCGCCGCGCAGATGCGCGACGACGCGCTGTCGCGCGCGCGCTTCGAATTCCGCTGGCGCGACCAATTCAACCTGAGCCTCGATCCCGACACGGCCGAGCAATATCACGACCAGACGCTTCCCGCGGAAGGCGCCAAGACCGCGCATTTCTGCTCGATGTGCGGTCCCAAATTCTGCTCGATGAAGATCACGCAGGAGGTTCGGGACTTCGCCGCGAAGCAGAACAGCCCCGCCGACAGTTTCCTCGCCGCCGACGTCGATCACAGCGATGCCGATCGGGCGAACTTCGCCAAGGGCGCGCATGCCGATGCCGAGAAAGGCATGGCCGACATGAGCGAACAGTTCCGCGCGAAGGGCGGCGAGATCTATCTGCCTGCGACGTGAACCGGGGGGTGAGCCGGGGGACGTCTATGCGGTGACGGGCCGCTTCCTGATCACCGCGATCAGGTCGGCGACCGTCGACCGTGCGAAGACCAGCATCCACGCCGCATAGACCAGCCCGCCGATCGGCACGAGCAGTGCCAGCCGCCAATGCACGTCGATCGGCGGCAGCACCGCGTCGACCATCGTGATGACGAGCGTCATCGTGATCGCGGCCAACGCCGGCGAGGCGACCGCGTCGCCGAGATCGCGCGCGCGCACGCCGATAACGGGCAGCGTCCGCCACGCGCTGATCGCGAGATAGAGCGGATAGGCGGCGATCCACGCCAGCCCCATTCCCGCCGGGCCCCAGTTGGCGCCGACGAGGAACGCACCGGTCAGGATCACCGCGCCGATCGCGCCGTTGCGCACGCCGATGCCGGGCCTCCCGCGCGCGTCCGAGGCGGGGGTGAACAGCACCTGCACCGTCATGAACGGCATCGCCAGTGCGAGCAGCCGGACGACCGGGATCGTCTCGCGCCACTTGTCGCCCAGCACGGTCAGCACGAGCGGCTCGGCGGTCGCGGCTAGCCCGAGATAGAAGGGCATCGCGGCGATCATCACGAGGCGTACGCCCTTGACGAACGCGCGCGCGATCGCATCGGGATCCGCCTGCATCCGCGCATAGGCCGAAAACGCCACCTCGTTCAGCGGCGGGACGAACTTGGCGACGAAGATCTGCGTGAGGAACAGGCTGGTCGTGTAGATGCCGAGCGTGTGCGGCGAAAAGCTGCGTCCGGCGATGAAAACGTCCGCCTGGCTCTGCAGGAACCAGAACAACTGGCTCGCGGCCATCACGCCGCCATAGCGTGCGATCGTGCCCGCGCCGCGAAAGTCGAAGCTCGGCCAGACGAGCGACCGCGCCGACCATGTCATCATCGCGCCGCGCACGGTGAACAACACGATCGGCGCGAAGACGAGCGTCCAGACTCCCAGCCCGTACAGCGCACCGCACAACGCGGTGCTCGCGGAGGCGATCGACGCGGTGATGTTCGCTTTTGCCTGGTGACGAAAGTCCATGGCGCGCGACAACAGCGCATAGGGAAGCGCGATGAACGGCGTCGTCAGGTACAGCAGCGCCTGGACCCGCAGCATGTCGCCGACGATTGGTTGGCGGTAATAGGCGGCGGCCCATGGCGCGAGCCCGAATTGCAGGATCGCGAGCCCGCCGTTCAACAGGATCAGCATGCCGAACAGCTGGCGGACTTCGTGCCGGCTGATCGTCGCCTGCTGGATCAGCCCGCTCGCCAGCCCATAGCCATTGAGCATCGCCATGAAGGTCAGGATGACCTGGCACATCGCGAACAGCCCGTAATCCGCCGGCGACAGGATCCGGATGACGAGGAAGGTCGCACTCCACTGCACCAGCTGCGCGAGGATCTGGCTCCCCGAGCGCCACAGCACGGCGTTCCGGACCTGACCGGCAAACGACTCGCCCGCGGCGGACTGGTCGTGATCGGGGTCGTCGGGCGTCGCGGCGGTCATCATCGGGCGCCTATACGCAATCAGGCTTCACAACGGTTTAAGGATCTTGCGACGCTGATGCGGGATGTTTCCCAAGATGGTGCGATCGACGATCGGTGATCGGGGTCTGCGCGGGGTGAATGCCGAGCCTGGTATCGTTTCTGCGAGGCCCAAGGGATCGCCCTGTGGGGCACGGGGGCGTTGAAACGCGTGAGTTTGGAAAAATTGCCATAAAAGTGAAATTTGCATTTGACGGGTGTGTGGGGTGGGCCTAGAGGGGTGTCACC
>NZ_CEEDCZ010000009.1:0-135856 GCF_979253475.1 Sphingomonas sp. AC449
GGATGCTGTCGCCCGTCGAGTTCGAACGGCAGCAGGCTTTGATGGCTCAAGGCGTCTAGAAAACGAGGGGCTACTCAAACCATTCACCGTAAACAATCTTGGAATTGCGATTGAGAGCCTACTCGGCTTGAGGAACGCCGCATAGCCTAGGTTTTTTACTAAATGCCTAAAGGCTTCTTATATCGAAGCTATGGTCAGGACCCATTGATGTGAGAGGCGCGATCTGATTCAGGCTCCGTGAGAAGAGCGTGGGATCAGCGACCTGTACTGGCTGACGGACGAACAGATGCCGCGCCTGCGGCCATATTTCCCTCAAGAGCCATGGTAAGCCGCTAGTTAACGACCGGCGGGTGTTGAGCGGCATCGTTTTCGTGAACCGCAATGGACTGCGCTGGCGTGATGCGCCCAGCACCGCCGTAAACGGCTGCGCCGTAAAATGGCTTCGCTTTGGCTAAAATTCGGGCTCGGCCCTTACTTGTTGCCTGTGCTCAATGGTCAACATGCGGAACGCCTAGATCACCGCCCATGTCTTCCGCCCGAGCCGACAAATGGCCTGCCGCGCCGGGGCTAAGCAGTAGCGATTAAAAATCAGACAGATTATAATGGCATCACGGGAACATGCCTGTGGTATTAGAGATTAAGTTTTAGCCGGCAAGCTTAGCGTCTTCGCGCAAACTCAAGGACGCAGAGGCGGTAAGGGTCACAAAGGAACATTCCACCCCTGTCGCAAGCATGTTGTAGCTTTCCGCAGCCCGTTCGGTAATCATGGCAGCATGCAAGACGTGATCTTACCGTCAAAGGGCCAGTTCCTACGCGAAGACGCTATCCGCGGCGGGATGGATTTGCTCTTCTTCGCGCACACCCGCCACCTGAAGCACGCGGACGAGGCGTTAGCAGCGGCCGGGCTAGGGTCAGGACCCATTGATGTGAGAGGCGCGATCTGATTCAGGCTCCGTGAGGAGAGCGTGGATGTCCACCATGTCGGGATTGCCGAGAAGGACGGACATGACGAACCCTATCTGTTCGTTGACGATGCCGAGGGTCTCGTCACCTGCGTCCAGATGGGTACGATCGAGTTCCACGGCTGGGGTGCGCGGATCAAAGACGTCGAGAAGGCCGACCGGCTGGTGTTCGATCTTGATCCTGATGAAGGCCTCGATTTCAAGGACGTCATTTCCGCGGCCCTTCATGTTCGCGACGTGTTGGCCCAGATGGGTCTCAAGACCTTTCCGATGGTGACGGGCGGAAAGGGCATTCACGTCATCGCGCCGCTAACACCGCAAGCCGAGTGGCCGGCCGTGAAGGATTTCGCACACCGCTTGGCACTCGTCCTGGCCCAGTCCGAACCCGATCGATTTACCGCAGCCCTTGCAAAGGCCAAGCGAACCGGACGCATCTTCATCGACTATTTGCGCAATCAGCGCGGGGCGACGGCAGTTATGCCGTACAGCGCTCGTGCTCGCGAGGGCGCGCCCGTTGCCGTGCCTATCACGTGGAAAGAGCTCGCTAAACTCGATCGCGCATCGGGCTGGCATATCGGCGATGCAGGCGCGCTGCTGAAGCGCGCAGCGTCAAAGGATCTGGTCGGTTGGGGACGCGCTGACCAAATTTTGCCCGACCTATGATCGACTCTCTTCGCCCGGTGCGCCGATGAAGATCGCGACTTACAACGTGAATGGCATCAACGGTCGCCTGCCGGTGCTTCTGCGCTGCCTGGAGGAAGCACAGCCCGACGTCGTCTGCCTGCAGGAACTGAAGGCGCCGGACGAGAAGTTCCCATTGAGCGCGATCGAGGCGGCTGGTTATGGCGCGATCTGGCAGGGTCAAAAGAGCTGGAACGGCGTCGCCATCCTCGCCCGGGGCGCCGAACCCGTCGAGACCCGACGGGGGTTGCCGGGCGACCCGGACGACGTGCAGAGCCGCTATCTCGAAGCGGCCGTTGGCGGTATCCTGATAGCAGGCTTCTATCTACCCAATGGCAATCCGAGGCCGGGTCCGAAGTTCGACTACAAGCTCGCCTGGATGGAACGCTTGATCGCCCATGCGGCCACGCTGTTCGGCACCGATGCGCCGGTCGTGCTGGCCGGCGATTACAATGTGATGCCGACCGAGATGGACGTCTACAAGCCGGAACGATGGATCAAGGACGCGCTGTTTGCGCCAGAAGTCCGAGCCGCGTTCTTTCGTTTGATCGATCAGGGTTGGCTGGATGCGCTGCGGGCAAAGCATCCCGACGAAACGATCTACACGTTCTGGGACTACTTCAGGAACGCGTATGGTCGCAATGCCGGGCTAAGGCTCGATCATCTTCTCCTGAACGCCCCTGCGGCCGCGCGACTGGCGGACGCGCAGGTCGATCATCACGTCCGGGGCTGGGAGAAGTCCAGCGACCATGCCCCTGTCTGGATGAAACTGAAGGCCGCGAGACGGAAGCGTTCCGCAACCTGATTGTCGGGCCGGCGCAAGCGATCGTTACACTGTGCACTTGATAATGCGCCGGCTTGGGACGCCCGTCCAAAGCCGCTGAGGCCTGCAGGCGCAGGTCGCCATCCCGCGTAATTTCGGGCACTGCGCTCCGGCTGTCGCGGGGCGCCGGTGACATCTGCTCATTTCGACGGCGCTGAGACAGCACCTTGCCGGTGTTCAGGCGCTACCGCGTTGACCGGTTATCTTGCCTGCAGCAGCGTCGAGCTTTTCACGGTCGTTCCCGACCTCGGCAATTAGGTCACGCGCCTGCTGCGCACTCAATCCATGCTTCTGGGCGAAATACTCGACCTCGTAAGGTTCGCTACCCGAAACACGGCTGCGATCACGGCCGTCGGTCTTGCTTTTGTCGTCTGCTATTTTTACGTCCTTAAAACTCCGAGACTTTGAAACGCTTGGGCCACAAGACGTTCCCGAGGAATTTCGGGAAATAGCTACGTCAAGTCGTCCACTAAACCGCCGCGGTGGGTGACACGATGGCGCTGCTCGTCAGGCAGAATCGAGTTCTACAGCGGTCAAATCCTGTCCCCGCAACCAACTTGATTTGCAACGCCTCCTCGGTCACCGCCGCAGGGGCTTTTTGCGTTTCTGGACACACGCATAGAAGCAACATTTACGTCAGCGCGCCGAGCGACTGGACGGACAATGAGGCAATTTTCTCCGCTGGCGTTGCCGTAGCGATAGACGAATGGATCCGATCAACGGCAGCGCATCCAGGGTTTAACGTACTGCCGAGATGCGTGCCCCTCAGGGTTCCCGTCGAAGGGGCCAGCATTAAGCGCTGTTGCCCCACCTTGCGTGATTGCGTCCGCAGGACCGAAGCATTCGATGTGAGGCCGCTAAATCGGCTTGCGTGGCTCGCTTACGCCGAGTGCGCTTGGCCGCGGAAGACGTCGCTGATCGCATTGTCGAAGTGCGAATCCATGAGCGCGGCTGCCTCGGTCGGCGCCCGGTCCGCAATCGCCTGCGCGATGTCCTGATGTACGCGGAAGACCACGTCGCGTTGCGCTTCGGTTTCGCGCGTGTCCCAGGCGGTTGGCACCGCGACCCGCATCAATTGTTCGAACGAGCGGACGATCTGGTGGAACAGTGCATTGCCGCCGGCCCGTGCAATGGCCTGGTGGAAGGCGATGTCGTGGCCGATGAGCCGGTCGAGATCGTTCGCGTGCAGCGCCATCTGCCTGGCATGATCGGCGATCACCATCACGTCCTGATCGCTGCGGTGTTCGGCGGCTAGCGCGGCTGTGCGCAGCTCCAGCGTGCGCCGGACATCCCAGACTTCGGTGGTCGTGACCTGCGCCGTGGCGACCGCGTGGTCGATCGAGGCCGCCATCACCGAACCGTCGATCGCGCCGACCCGGGCCTTGCGGCCGTTGCCGACGTCGATGAGGCGCAGTGCTGCGAGTGCGCCAAAGGCTTCGCGCATGACCGCGCGGCTGACACTGAGTTCCGTCGCGAAATGACCTTCGCCGGGAAGCGTGTCGCCGACCTTCAGATCATGGTCGCGGATGTGCGCGCGGACGCGGCGGACGGCCTGGTCGACCAGCGAGTCGCTCATGCGGCGAGCCGGGCGTTGCGCAGCTGGGTCGGTGCCTGGCCGAAGCGGCGCGAGAAGGCGCGCGTGAAGCTCGCATTGTTGAGATAGCCGCATTTGTAGCCGATAGCCGACACGGGCAGGTCGGTCGCAAGCAGCAGCTGGCGCGCGCCGCCCAGTCGGCGGTCGGCGATCGCATCGGCGACGCTCATCGCGAACATCGACCGGAACCCGCGCGTCAGCTGCGCGCGGTTGATCCCGCATGCGCGCGAGATCGTCTCCAATGTCAGCTTTTCGTTCCAGCGCTTGTCGATCAGGTCGCGTGCCGCGGCGATGCGCCCCGCCTCTGAGGCGGTCAGTGCGCCGGTGCCGTCGGCCGGGATCAGGCTGCCATCGCCGAGCTGTTCGAAGGTCGCACACAGGAGTTCGATGCTCTTGGCGACGCGCAACGTCGTCGCGGCGAGGCCCGTGAGCCGACAGTCGCGGACCGCGAGCGCGATTCCGCGCATCTGACTCGGCATGTGCCAGGTCGCCGCAGCGGCGGGCACCATGCCGAAGATGCGGGTGCACGCGTCGCGCTGGACGATGAACACAATATCGGCTGCTGACAGATCGCCGGCCGTGTCTGCATCCAGGTGGAACGAGCAGGTGGCGGGGGAGAAGACGTAGCTGAAGCCGATCGCGGTGTCTGTCCAGTCATCGAGCGCGGCGGGGCCGTCACCGACAAGCGCGACCATCTCCGGCGATACCTCGATCTGTGCCTTCATCATGCCTCTCCTCCCGTTTTCCAGGTAGAAGGCCACCATAACCTATCGGATAGCTGACGCAACTGCTTTCAGATAGGTTCGCTCGTCGCGGACGAGGGCGCGCGACGCATCGCTAGATAGAAGGCGATCAGCGACAGGAGGCTGGTGAGCGTACCGATCGTCGCAAGGCCCTGATCGAGATGGCTTTCGCCGCCGTAGAGGCTGCTGGCGACGGCCACCAGGGTTGGTGCGACGCCGAAGCCGATCAGCCCGGCAATGGCGATGAACGCGCCGATGCAGAGCCCGCGAAGTTCGTTGGGAATGAGGACGGTCAGCGCGACCGACGTCACCACGCCAGTGACGGCGCCGCACAGCAGCAGCGTGCCGAGCGTCGCGGCGAGCACCGGCACCGACGGCGCGATCGGGAAGAGCGCTGCGGGGATGCCGATCGCGGCGGCGATCACGGCGCCGATAAGCAGCCCGCCACGTCGCCCGCTTTTCTGACCCCAGTCGGCAGAAAGCCCGCCCAGGATCGCGCCGAGCAAGCCTGCGAAGAAGATGAGCGGCCCCATCCAATATGCGACCTGATCGGGCTGCAGGCCGAAGCTGCGCGAGAGAACGGGCGCGGCCCAGATCGCTGCCGCGGCGTCGGCCATGACGACGCCGACCTGGCCGACGAACAGCGGCAGCAGGAAGTTGCGGCGTGCCCAGAGTTCGCCGGCAACGACGCGGAGTGGTGCATGCGTGCTGGCGGCAACCTCCCGACGGGTGGGTTCGCGCATAAGGAACAGCGGGACCATCAGGACGGCGCCGAGGATCCCGAGCATGAGATGCGCGCTGCGCCACGGTGCCGCTTGCCAGAACCACGCGGGCGCGCCGCCATGCGCGACCATGCCGAACAGGATCCCGGTCAGCCCGAACGCCATCGCCTGACCAAGCGACTTGCCGAGATTGATGATGAGCAGCGCGCGCCCTCGCTGAGTCGGCGCACAGAGGTCCGCACAGAGTGACAGCGCCGCGGTGAGCGCGCCGGTCGTGCCGATCCCGGTGAGCATCCGCGCGACGAACAGCAGCACGACGCTGTTCGCGAACGCGGTCAGTATCGTACCGAGGACGAACGTCGTGACCAGCACGAGCATGATACGCACGCGGTTGTGGCGATCGACGAGGATACCGATCGGGATCGAAAAGAGCGCGAGCGGCAGCGCGGCGCTCAACCCCTGGATCAGGCTGAGGCTATAGTCGCTGAGGTGCAGCTCGGCCTTCGCGCCCTCTTGGACGGTGCCGAACGAGCCCATCAGTGCGAAACCGAGCATCATCGCCAGCGCGAGCGCGAACAATGGCAGAAGCGAGCGGGCGAACGGAGGCGCCGGCGGCGGCGATGCGCCGGTCACAGGCTGAAGATCTTGCCGGGGTTGAACAGGTTCTTCGGATCGAGGGCGCGCTTGAGCACGCGCATCACGTCGACCGCGTCGCCGAGTTCCTTGACCAGCCAGTCCTGCTTGCCCAGACCGATGCCGTGTTCGCCGGTGCACGTGCCGTCCATGTTAAGCGCGCGGGCGACGAGGCGGTCGTTGATCGCCTTGACCTCGCGCAGTTCGTCGGACGAATTCGGGTCCATCGCGAAGATCACGTGAAAATTGCCGTCGCCGACATGGCCGAGAATGGTCGCGGGCATGCTCGCGCTGGCAAGGTCATGCTTGGTCGCGGTGATGCATTCGGGAAGCCGGCTGATCGGCACGCAGACATCGGTGGTCCAGCCGACCGCGCCGGGCCTGAGCGCGACCGCCGCATAATAGGCCTCGTGCCGCGCCTTCCAGAGCCTGGCGCGTTCCTCGGGCAGGTTGGACCAGGCGAAGTCGCCACCGCCATTGTCCGCGGCGAGCGCGCTGACCATTTCGACCTGCTCGGCGACGCCGTTCGGCGAGCCGTGGAATTCAAAGAACAACGTCGTCACCTCGGGCAGTCCGAGCTTCGACCAGGCGTTGACCGCCCGGATCTGCATGTCGTCGAGGATCTCGACCCGCGCGAGCGGTACGCCGACCTGGATCGCCTGGACGACGGTGGTGATCGCCCCTTCGAGGCTTTCGAAGCCGCACACCGCCGACGAGATCGTCTCGGGGATCGGATGCAGGCGCAGCGTGACCTCGGTGATGATGCCGAGCGTGCCCTCGCTGCCGACGTAGAGCCGTGTGAGGTCATAGCCGGCGGCGGATTTGCGCGCGCGGCGGGCGGTCGTGATGACCTTGCCATCGGGGGTGACGACCGTGAGGCTCAACACTGCCTCGCGCATCGTGCCGTAGCGAACCGCGTTCGTGCCGCTCGCGCGGGTCGACGCCATGCCGCCGATCGTCGCGTTGGCACCCGGGTCGATCGGAAAGAACAGCCCGGTATCGCGCAGATGTTCGTTGAGCTGTTCGCGGCGGCATCCGGCCTGCACGGTGCAATCGAAGTCGTCGGCGTTGACCGCGACGATCTGGTTCATTTCGCCGAGATTGACGCTGACGCCGCCGCGGACCGGGACGGCGTTGCCCTCGATCGAGGTCCCCGCGCCGAACGGCACGATCGGGACGTCGGCAGCGACGCACAGGGTGACCAGGTCGACCACGTCCTGCGTCGAGCGCGCGAAGACGACCGCGTCGGGAAGGACGACATCGAAATGCGCTTCGTTGGCACCGTGCTGGCGCAGCATCGCGTCGGTCAGGTGCAGGCTGGTTCCGAACCGGTCGCGCAGCCGGTCGAGGAATGCGGGGTCGAGCGCTGCCCGAACGAAGGACGTGTCGAGATGCATGGGATCAGAACCTGAAGCCGAGGCGGACGCCGATACGGCGGCGGTCGCCGATGATGCCGAGATCGGAGGCGGGAAGCCCCGCGAGTTGCAACGTGGTCTTTTCGATATAGGCGTCGAAATAGTCCTTCTGCAGCAGGTTGTTGGCGAACACCGCCAATTCAATCGGCCCCGTCCGATAGGTGATCGCCGTGTTCACCAGCGCATAGCCCTTGAGGAAGGTCGGCGTGGTCTGGTTGAGCGTCCCGGCAAGGCGGCGGCCCTTGGCGACGACGCCGCCCGTCAGGGTCAGCGTGTCGCTGCCGCCAAGCGGGATCGTGTAGTCGCTATAGATATTGCCCGTGAAATCGGGCTGGAAGGTCAGCCGGTCCGACGACAGCGTACGCCCGGTCACGCGCGTGTATGGCGTTGAATCGGTGAGCCGCGCATGGACGTAAGTCACGCTGCCGTTGATCGTCCAGTTCCTGACCGGGCGCAGCGTCGCTTCAAGCTCGGCGCCGTAGCTTTCGACGTCGCCGGAGTTGAGATCGACCGTGACCAGCCCGCCGCCGGTCGCCGGCGCGATCGAGTTGAGCCCGATATAATCGGAATAGTCATTGTAGAAGATGTCGCCCGAAAGGCTGAACACGCGGTCGGGAGAGACGTATTTGGAGCCAATTTCATAGGTCCAGGCCGAGTCACCCTTATAGGTGCGGATCGGCGCGGTCGGCGCGTTGAAGCCGCCACCACGATAGCCGCGCGCGACCGAGGCGTAGGTCATCAGCTGGGGGGTCCAGTGGCGCGTGATCGACAGCCGCGGCTCGACCTGGTCGGACTTCAACTGCGCGTTGGTGATGGTCGGGGGCAGGCTGACCGGACCGACCGAGATCGCGACGTCGCCGTTAGCGCTGCGCTTCTCATGGTCGTAGCGCAGGCCGAGGGCGATTTCCCAGGCCGTGGTCGGTTTCCAGAACAGCGTGCCGAACGCCGCATAGGTGTCCGCTTGGGTCGCGTTGTTGGTGAGGCGGATCAGATTGGCGGGGACGATCCGCGTCGTGTCGGTCGCGCCGGTCGTCTCGCGGCTGTAGAACAGGCCGAACAACGAGCTCAGTGTACTGCCGATCTCGGTATCGAGACGCGCCTCGACGGTCTTGGTGCGCAGCTTGTCGGTGCCGGCCGAGCGGGCGATGTCGAGCGGACCGAAATCGGCGTCGCTGTCGGGCGAAATGCCGTTGCGCGCGTCATAGGAGCCGACCAGCGTGAATTTCGAATTGATCGCGTCGATCGGCGTTTCGAGCCGGGCATTGACGCCGCGATAGCGATATTCGACGCGGGACAGTGCGTTGAACTGCACGTTGCGCGAATAGTCGGTCGGGCCAGTGACGCGCGCATAGGGCGTGTTCGCGCCCTTCACCCAGTCGTAATAGCCGTTGACGGTCAGCACGATGTCGTCGACCGGCGCGAAGCGGATCGTGCCGTTCAGCGAGTCCGTCTTGAACGGGCTGGCGTCGGTGCCGAGCAGCGGATTGCGCAGGAAGCCATCCTGCTGGCGGTGGCCGGCGGCGATCCGGACCTGCAGCTTGTCCCTGATGATCGGGCCGCTGACCGACGCGGACGCCAGGATGCTGTCATCGGGTCCGGCAAAGCTCAGATTGCCGCGTGCCTCGACCGCGTTGGAGGGCTGGCGGGTGATGACGTTGATCGCGCCGCCCAACGTGTTCTTGCCGTACAGCGTACCCTGCGGCCCGCGCAGCACCTCGATCCGGTCGATGTCGAGCAGCGGGTTGTTCAGGTACGACGTGTTGGGCTGGTAGATGCCGTTGATGAACAGGCCGACGCCGGGCTGCACCGACTGGACGAGCGTGACGCCGACGCCGCGGATCGAAACGAACGCGCGGCCCGCGCCGTCGCTCGCGATGTTCAGGCCCGGCGTCAGCGCCGCGGCCTCGCGCACCGAATTGATACCGCGTTCGGTCAGCGTGTTGCCGCTGATCGCGGTCGCGGCGATCGGCACGTCGAGCAGTGTCTCTGCCCGCTTGCGCGCGGTGACGACGATGTCCTGATCGCCGGTCTGCGGCGCGGCGGAGGCGGCCTGGCCGGGCGGGGTGGAGGCGGTCGCGTCGGGGGTGTCGGCGACTTGCGCCCAGCTCGGCACGGGCAGCGCGAGAACGACAGCGGTCGAGGCAGCAAGCAGGGTGCGAAGGCGCATCGGTAATCCTCTCTACGGCTGGCGAGTCTTTGCTCACCTGTCTGAAAGGTTGTGCGCCCGACCCGACCTATCGGAAAGGCTGACGACTATGCCGATCGGATTTTAGGCTTGGCCGGTATGCGGGATCGCTCACCAGCAGCTATACCCGCCATCGGCCAGCACGATGCTGCCAGTCATCAGGCTGGCCGCGTCGCTCGCGAGAAAATGGACGACCGAGGCCACCTCTTCCGGATCTCCGAGGCGGGCCTGTGGCGTGCCGTCGATCCAGCGCTTGTACATTGCGCCGTCCTTGTTGGCGAAGGCGTTGAGCGGCGTCGCGATATAGGTCGGGGCGACGGCGTTGACGCGTACCCCGCGCGGTGCCCATTCCGCGGCAAGGCTCCTCGTCAGGTGATGCACGGCGGCCTTCGACGCGTTGTAATAGCTCTGCGGCTGCGGACGATTGACGATGAACCCCGACATCGATCCGACGTTGACGATGCTGCCCTTTGCGGCCGCGAGCATGTGCCGGCCAAAGGCGCGCGCGCACCAGAAGGTGCCGTTGAGATTGACGTCGATGACGTTGCGCCAATGCTCATCGGTCACGTCTTCGGCGGCGGTCTCGCTGCGCGCGATGCCGGCATTGTTGACGAGGATGTCGATCGTGCCGAACTGATCGGCGACCTGCGTCACCCGGCCCGGGTCGGTGACGTCGAGGACAACGCCCCCGACGTCATGGCCTTTCGCGCGGAGCGACTCGATCGCCGCATCGATCGCGTCGGAATTGCGGTCGGCGATCGTGACGCGCGCGCCTGCCTCGGCCAGCGCATCGACGAAGCAATAGCCGATGCCCTGCGCGCCACCCGTGACCAGCGCGGTGCGGCCATCGAGACGCAGACGGTCGAGATACATGCGGGGCGCTCCGGTCAGGGAAGGAATGAAGCGGCGGGCATCGGCGGCTCGAACCGTGCTTCGCCGGCGGCAAGCCTGTAGACGATCCGCGTGTCGCGCTCGAACGGTGCCCAGGGGAGCGACCCGTCGCGCGCGAAATCGACCCAGAGCCTGTGGACACGATCCGCCAGATCCTGCGGCGGATTGGTGCCGCACAGGCCGTCCTCGCCGGTGCAGGTTGCAAGGCTGTCGAACACGAACGGCAGTTCCATGCCGTGCGACGCGCCGAGCTCACCATCGAAGCGCGGCGAGCGCCATTCGAATTCGTACAGATGCGTGCGTCCCTGATGCTCCTCGGCGAACCGCCGCGCGGGCCAGCGGAAGACGAGGTCGGTCATCGCATCGGTCAGCGCCTGTCCGGGCGCCTTTCCGCTGCCCATGCCATAGGCCTTGAGCACCGCCCATGCGCGCGGCTGCGATTTGCGGAGCACGAACCAGGCGAGCAGCGTGCCGAGCTTGTCGCGGACACCGCTGGGGATGAGATAGAGGTTCATCTCCTCGGCATTGCTGCCGATCAGCAGGTCGACCTCGGCGCCTGCACCTTGGCTGAGCGCGTCGAGCGGCGCGATCGGGAGCACGTCGTCGCCATGGACGGGTACGAAGCGGCTGATCCCGAACACCGGCTCGCGCCCGTCGGGACCGCGCAGGTCGAGCCGCGTCGTCGGGAGCGAGACCCTCTCGACAGCGTCGAGCATGGCCTCGCCGGGGGGTACGCTGGCAAAGCCCGCGCGATCGGGGGTGATGCGGAGGAGCTTCGCGAGCTTGCGCACCAGACGCTGCGCAACGCCGATATCGCGCGTCATGCCGCCATGTCCGCTCTGCACGATCGCGCGGCGGAACAGGCCCTTGGCGAGCGGCGAGGTGAGCAGGTCGGCGATCGCCATCGCGCCTGCGCTTTCGCCGAACACCGTGACGTTCGCGGGATCGCCCCCGAATGCCGCGATATTGTCCTGCACCCAGCCGAGCCCGGTGATCATGTCGCGCAGGCCGAGGTTGGTCGGCACGCCCGGTATCGGCAGGAACCCGTCGATCCCCATCCGGTAATTCAGCGCGACATAGACGATGCCGTCGCGTGCGAAGCTTCTGCCGTCCTGTACCGACGCATCCTTGCACCCGACGACGAACCCGCCGCCGTGGATGAAGACCATGACGGGGAGGGCGGTGCGTTGGTCATGGGGACGTAGGACGTCGAGCGTCAGATACGCGTCGCCTTTCGACCAGCCCGTACCGATCAGCGGCGCGGCATCCAGCCCCGGCACCTGTCGCGTCCGCTGCGGCGCGTTTGCCCCCGGCGCCGTCGCGTCGCGCGGCGTCTCCCACGGAAGAACGGGTTGGGGGACGAGGAACCGATACTCGCCCACCGGGGCTGCGGCGTACGGGATGGCGCGATAGAACGACACGCCGTCTTCCGAACAGCCCTGGACGTCGCCAGCGGCGAGCCTCACGATTTCATTGCGCGTCGTTACCATCGTCGGATCATGCCGCGGGAGGGGTGCGTCAGGGAAGCGCGGTGGCTATGCCTTGCGGTAGGAATACGATGCTCAGCGGCGGCAATGCGCGCGCCCGGCTCAAGACGCGTGGGGTTGGGCGCGCTACTGATTGAGCCGAACGACCGTTCAACCAGTCTCGACGATGCAATAGACAAGCACCGGAACGCCAACGAACAGGATGAGAAGGACGAGATTGAGGTCCATGAGCCGGCCGAGCCAGTTCTGAATGTCATCCCGGCTCTCGTATCGATCGGCTTGCAAATTCAACCGGTCGAGCCGCGCGCCACCCTGGCCCGGTGTTGCGGACTCGGGCGCGTTACTGGCCGGCATCGTCACGACATCGTTTTGCGTGCGCGATAGCGTACTGCCCCGGTAATACCCGTCGGTTTTTGAGTTATGGTCTGTCACTGTGCGGTTTCCGCTATTCGAGAACATGGGCGCGCCAAGCGCATCCCAAAGGTCAGATCGAATAAAGCCCGAACTCAAGCGACACGCAGTCGCGAGCTCGGGCTAATCGCGTGCGGCGAGTTGGCCGGCGTGGTCGCGAAAACGCTTATGGGTTGCAAAAGCATCCATCGACGTAACATCGTGATGCGCGCGTTTCATGTCAACAGCTGCGGTGATTACCTATAATCATCTTGACCCTCGCTGCCGAAACGTTAGTTTGAACAGGCGGGCCGGGCCCCTCTGGCGCTTGTCTTCGGTCGAACGTGATGTCGGACCGCATCGGGGTAGCTCGATGTTTAGGCCTGGCCTGATTGCCTCCTCTCATCTCAGCTGGTCCGATCCATCATCCGAAAGGATCAGCAGTCCCGATCCGTCGTGATCGGAAGAGCAAAAGGAGAGCACATATGGCGTATCTACTCACAGCCGGGCTGGCACTCGCCGCCACTGGCGCGGTGATCGGCATGTCCGTGGATCACCAGAATCAAGTCGATCATCACACGGGTCCGGTCGCCGTGAAATATCGCGGTGATGTCGCCATCACGCACAAGCAGGTCGGCGCGGTGTCGCCCGGCGGCCGAGCGTCGTCGTTGCGCTGCGACTGGGCTGCAACCATGACCGTGGCGCGTCATGCCGTCGCGGCATCGGGGACGAACCTTGTCCGCACCATCGACAGCGAGCCTGGCGTGTCGGGTACCCGGCCTGGCTGGTGCGTCGCAAGTCGGCGAGCGATCACGCGGGAAGTTGCGGACAAGACCGCGGACATGAAGCGTCATCTGATGGTCGTGGCGCAGGAAGACGAAGCAATGCTGCGTGCCGAACTCGATCGGATCCATGGCGAGCAGCGCGCCGGATGATCGCGAATCTGACGCGGGCAGGCGTGCTCGGTGTCGCGGGCTGGGCGCTCGTGACGCCGGCAGTTGCCCAGAATGCCCGTTCGGCCTCTGTCGAGGTCATGACCGACGAGGTGCGGCGGGGCCTGAGCTGGACCGAGGGGCGCGCCGCCGCCGCCGGGGACGTTCGGGTTTCGCTCGGGCCGATCGATGCATCGGCGCGGGCGGTGACGACGCGTGGCAGCGCGCGACATGACGGCGCCGATACGGTGGTCGACCTCGTCGTCGGGACCGGCTGGGACCTTGGCGCGGTCCGGATCCGCACCGATGCCATCGGGCATGCGTTCGCCGGTGCGCGGGGGCGGATGGATTATGTCGAGGGTGCGGTATCGGCAAGCTATGCCTATGGTCCACTATACGCGACGCTGGGTGCCACCGCGGCCCCGTCGCAGCGGGCGATCGGCGGCAGCAACGTCTATCTCTATGCAAGCGCCAATGCCGGTATTCCCGGTACGCCGCTCACGATACTCGGCGAACTCGGCCATTCGACCGGCAGTGTCAGCGACCCCGTTCGTGCCGAGCGCCTTCGACCGGGCGGAAGCTACACCAATTGGCGGCTTGGGCTCGAGCATCGTCGTGATCGGTTGACGCTCGGCGTGGATTATGTCGGCACTGACGTCGATCGGACGGGCGACGCCAACAGATTTGCCGATCGCGGCAACGTGGCGGACAGGGTCCTCGGTCGCGTCCAGATTTCGTTCTGACAGATCTGCAGAGCCGGACGACACCGGCTCGAATTCTCGCGAGACGTTAGGCCGTCGGGCAGTTCGCGCTTCCCGACGGTATCTCGACGTCCGCTCGTTATCGATCGGACAGTGCTGCAGTGCGACACATACGATCAACCCTGACAAAGAATTCCAATCGCATAGATAAAGAAACTTGATGAAATATTTATTGCGGCAGGGTGGCTGATTGATTTAGGACAAGTTTCAGTCTCGGAGGTCCCAATTGACCCCGCGGCCACAAGGGGAGATTCTGATGCAGCGGGCCACCACTCTGAAATCGCTGCGAGCGATTTTCATCGCATCGACGATGCTGGCATCGCCAGCGCTCGCACAGCAGATGCCGCCCGCACCCGAACCCGCGCCGGCACCTGCGCCAGAGGCCCCCGTCGAACAGGCTGTGGAAGCCCCGCAGGCTGTCGAGGCGCCAGCGGCACCCGCCTCAGGTCAATCCGACATCGTGGTCACGGGATCGCGTATCACCGCGTCCGGCTTTACAGCGCCGACGCCGACCCAGGTTCTCAACGCGGACGCGATCGGCAAGAACGCGCAGCCAAACGTGTTTACCACCGTGGCGCAGCTGCCGTCACTGCAGGGCAGCACGGGCGCAACGGTGGGGTCGAACGGCACCTCGACGGGCGTGCAGGGCCTGAGCGCACTCAGCCTGCGTGGTCTGCAGCCGATCCGGACATTGACGCTGATCGACGGTCAGCGCGTCGTCGGCGCCAATGTCACCGGCGTCGCCGACGTCAGCCTGTTCCCCCAGCTGCTGATCGACCGCGTCGACGTCGTGACGGGCGGTGCGTCCGCAAGCTACGGATCCGACGCGGTCGGCGGCGTGGTCAATTTCGTGACCAACACGCGCTTCACCGGGTTCAAGGCCAACCTCCAGTCGGGGGTCAGCACCTATGGCGACGACGGCAACTATACCGTCCAGGCTGCGGTCGGGAAATCGCTCCTCAACGACCGGCTCCACATCATCGGCAGCGGCGAATACAGTCATGAAGACGGTATCGGGTCGGCGGGGTTCGGCGTCGGTTCGGATCCCAACGGCAGCGGTCCGGGCGGACGCAACTGGCTGGTCTCGCGCAATCTGATCAACCGCGGGATCATGAACGAGGGGCTGCCGCAATATCTCGACCGCAGCTTTACGCAGGCGAACAACACGGCGCTCTACGGGCTGATCACGGCAGGCCCGCTGCAAGGCACCGCGTTCGATATGGACGGAAATCCGCGCCAGTTCGACTATGGGTCGAACGGCGTTCCGGCGCGGGACGCCAATGGCAACGTTCTGGGCTGCTTCAACGGCGTCTGCGAGGGCGGTGACCGGTCGGGCAACGTGACCAATGCGAACTCGCTCAAATCCTCGATCACGCGCCTGAGTGGCTATGGCCGGATCGGGTTCGATATCGCGCCCGACAACGAGATTTACACGACGGTGAACGTCGCACGGGTCACGACGGGCAACATCCCCAATATCGGGTCCGCCCAGTTCGGCAATCTGACGCTGCAATGCTCCAATCCCTATGTCCCGGCATCGGTCCAGGCGGCGTGTGACGCGAATGGCATCACGGAGTTCCGCTACGGCGTCAGCAACGCGATCTTCCCGAATCCGATCACCGTCCGGACCGAGCGCGAGCAGTACCGGTTCGTCGCGGGGGCCAAGGGCAAGGTCCAGGCGTTCGGCAGCGACTGGCGTTACGACGCCTATTACGCGCACGGCACCGGGATCACCGATATCACGGTTCACGATATCCCGGTGATCCCGCGGTACAATGCCGCGATCCAGGCGGTCCGCGCGCCTGACGGGACGATCACCTGCGCAAATCCGGTCGCCGTCGCCAGCGGCTGCGTCCCGATCAACATCATCGGCGGACAGACGCCCAGCGCCGCCGCGCTGAACTACATCACGCCGGAAAACGGCCCCTATCAGCACTCCCGCCAGACGCAGGACGTCGCGAGCTTCTCGGTAAGTGGCGAACCGCTGCAACTCCCCGCGGGGCCCTTGGCGCTCGCGTTCGGCGGCGAGTACCGCCACGAATTCTACAGCGTCAATGCCGATCCCTATGGCAACGGCGTCGTGACCAGCGGTGCGTATAACGACCAGTATCCGAGCGATCCGCTGCTCAACCCACAGGGTGGCAACTGGTATGCCGGCAACTACCGCGACGGGCGCGGCGCCTATAGCGTGTATGAGACGTTCCTCGAACTGAACGCGCCGCTGTTCGACTCCGACGCCATCGGCAAGGCGAACCTGAACGGCGCCGCGCGCGCGACGAACTACAGCACGTCGGGAACCGTCTATACGTGGAAGATCGGGGGGACGTGGGATACGCCACTCGACGGCATCCGGCTTCGCGGCGTGACGTCGCGTGACATTCGCGCACCCAATCTGAGCGAGCTGTTCGCTGCGCCGGTCACGAGCAATCGTACGGGGACGACGGATCCGTTCACCCCGGGACGCACGCTCACCGTGTTGCAGACGACGACGGGCAACCCCGCACTCCGCCCCGAAGTCGCGCGGAATACCGAGTTCGGCATCATCCTGTCCCGCCCGAGCTGGGCGCCGCGGCTGAATATCTCGGTCGATTATTACCGGATCAAGATCAACAGCGCGATCGCGGCGCTGGACGCGCAGACGCAGATCAACCTCTGCTTCGCGGGCGTGACGTTCACCTGCAACAGCTTCGACATCAGCGATGCGAACAACGCATCGGTGACGGTCCAGCCGTTCAACTTCGCGTCGATCTTCACCGACGGTTTCGACATCGAGGCGAGCTATCAGATCCCGTTGTCCGGCATCGGCTTGCCCGGCCGGGCCACGGTGCGCGGCCTCGCCACGCACGTGAAGAATTTCGTGTCCGATCGCGGGCTGCCGAACACGATCCCGATCCAGGGCGCAGGCGTGAACCTGGGGCAGGGTGCGACGCCGAGCTGGAAGGTCCTCGCGATGCAGGACTGGACGACCGACCTGTTCGCGCTGACGCTTCAGGAACGATGGATCAGCGCGGGCGTGATCAGCAACGAGTTCGTCGTGTGCCAGACCGACTGCCCGGTATCGACGATCAACAATCCGACGATCGACCGTAACCATCTCGATGGCGCGCTGTATGTCGATGTCGGTGCGTCGTACAAGTTCACTCCCGCCGTGCAGGGGTACGTCAAGGTCGACAACGTCTTCAACAAGGACGCAGCGACGGTCCCGAGCGATGTGACCAATCCGGGCCTCTACGATGTGGTCGGTCGTGCGTTCCGTGTCGGCATGCGCGCCAACTTCTGACGCGAACGCGGGCCGGATAGCCGATCGGCGTGATCCGGCCCTCGAGACTCCGGCTTGTTGCGAGGGACGTCGATGCTGCTCTTTCTGTTGATGGCCGCCGGTCCCCAGACCACCACGCCGGCAATCGAGGCGGCGATCTCGGCAATGACGCTCGAGGAAAAGGCGGCGCAGCTCGGCAGCACCGCGCCGGAGGTGCCAAAACTGAACTTGCCCGGATATGATTACTGGAGCGAGGGGCTTCACGGTTTCGCGCGCGACGGGATCGCGACCGTCTTCCCCCAGGCGATCGGGCTTGCCGCGACCTGGGACACCGACCTGCTCCATCAGGTCGGCGACGTCGTCTCGACCGAGGCACGTGCGAAATACAATGCGAAGCTTAAGACCAGCAACCGGCGTCGCTTCTCGGGGCTCCATATTTGGTCGCCCAACGTCAACATCTTCCGCGATCCGCGCTGGGGCCGGGGGCAGGAGACCTATGGCGAGGATCCGTATCTGACCGGCACGCTCGGCGTCGCGTTCGTGCAGGGAATCCAGGGGCCCGACCCCGACCACCCCAAGGCGATTGCCACCCCCAAACATTATGCCGCGCATTCAGGGCCGGAGGCCGGGCGCAACAGCTTCGATGCGGACGTGTCGCCGCGCGACATGGCGGAGACCTATACCCCCGCCTTCCGCCGCACGGTGATCGAGGGCGGCGCACGATCGATCATGTGCGCGTATATTTCGCTGCACGGCACGCCGGCCTGCGCGTCGGCAGCGTTGCTCAACGACCGTGCTCGCGGTGACTGGAGTTTCCGCGGGATGGTCGTGTCGGACTGCGACGCGGTCGGCTACATCACCAGCTTCCATTACTACAAGCCCGACCTGCCCGGCGCCGCCGCTGCGGCGCTCTCGGCGGGCACCGATCTCGACTGCGGGCCGAGCTACGACGCGCTGCCCGCCGCGGTCCGCCAGGGCCTCGTTCCCGAAGCCACCGTGGATGCCGCCTTGCACCGTGTGCTGTCGTCGCGCGCGGCGCTCGGGATCGCCTTCGGGCAACGCAGTCCGTGGGATCGGATCAAGCCGTCGCAGGTCGATACGGCGGCACACCGCGCGCTGGCGCAGACCGCGGCGGAAAAGTCGCTGGTGCTGCTCACCAACAAGAACCGTCTTCCGCTCAAGCCCGGTCTCAAGATCGCGGTGATCGGGCCGAATGCGGACTCGCTCGATGTGCTCGAGGCGAATTATCATGGCACCGCCGCGGCCCCGGTCACCCCGCTGGAGGGGATCCGCACGCGCTTCGGCGCGGCACAGGTCCGCTATGCGCAGGGCAGCGGCCTTGCCGAAGGGGTGCCGTTGCCCGTGCCCGAGACCGCTTTGTCGGCAGGCGGAAAGCCCGGGCTGAAGGGCGAGTATTTCCGGACCAGCGCGATGACGGGGACTGCCGCGACGATCCGGCAGGACCGCAAGATCGACTTCGACTGGGACCGTGCGCCGCCTGCACCGGGGTTGGCGGAAAAGGGCTACGGGGTCCGCTGGACCGGGCAGCTCACGCCGCCCGCGCCGGGACGCTATCGCCTGCGGCTGGACATCGCGCGCTGTTTCGATTGCGACGGGCATGATCCGGTGCAGCTATGGCTCGACGACAAGGCGATCATCACCGATGTCGGCGACGACAGCGCAGTCGAGGCGAGCGTCGATTTCGACGACGCGAAGCCGCACGCGATCCGCATCGAATATCGCCATGTCAGCGAAGACGGCGGGATCGGATTGCGCTGGGTCGCACCCGATGCGGCGCAACGCGAGGAAGCACTGGCGGTCGTGCGTGCGGCGGACGTGGTGGTGGTGTTCGCAGGGCTGTCCCCGACGCTGGAGGGCGAGGCATTGCGGCTCGACGTACCCGGGTTCATCGGCGGCGATCGCACCGCGATCGAACTCCCGCAGCCGCAACGTGTGCTGCTGGAGACGCTCGCGACCGCAGGGAAGCCGCTGGTCGTGGTGCAGATGACCGGCTCGGCGATTGCCGACGCATGGAGCAAGCAGAATGCCGATGCGGTGGTCGCGGCCTGGTATCCCGGCCAGTCGGGCGGGACCGCGATCGCGCGGATGCTCGCGGGGGATATCAATCCCGGCGGGCGGCTGCCGGTGACGGTTTATGCGCAGACGCGCGATATGCCTGCGTACATCGACTATAGTATGAAGAACCGGACCTACCGCTTCTTCACCGGCACGCCGCTGTATCCGTTCGGCCATGGGCTCAGCTATACGCGCTTTGCGTATGACACGGTCTCGCCCGCGACCACCAGTATCGTGGCGGGGCAGCCGCTGGTCGTCACGGTCGGCCTCCGCAATGTCGGCAAGGTAGCGGGCGACGAGGTCGTGCAGGCCTATCTCGCGCCGACCGCACCGCAGGAACAGGGCCGCACTACGCCCGTATTGCAGCGGCAACTTGTCGGGTTCAGCCGGACCACGCTGCGCGCCGGCGAACGGCGTGCGGTTGCGCTCACGATCGAACCCCGCAGCCTCAGCCTGGTCGAGCGTGACGGTACGCGCGCGATCGTTCCCGGACGATACCGGCTGTTCGTGGCCGGCGGACAACCGGGTGATGCCGAGGCAACGGGTGGGGGCGTGTGGACCGACGTGACCATCACCGGCGACCGCGTCGTCCTGCCGAAATGACCGCTCGCAGCGACGTCCACGAGCAATTCGCGAGCCAGCTGCACCGGGCCTGAGGTTCTTCACCGGACAACGGTGAACGGGGCGCTAGACTACCAGTGACAAAGCGAGCGTCAGCACCAGCCCGATGACCGAGATCAGTGTCTCGCACACCGTCCAGCTGCGGATCGTGTCGGCGACGCTCAAGCCGAAATATTCCTTTACCAGCCAGAAGCCGCCGTCATTGACATGGCTGAGGATCACCGATCCCGCACCCGTCGCAAGCACGAGCAATTCGGGCCGGATCCCCGGATTGGCCGCGGCGAGCGGTGCGATGATGCCGGCGGCGGTGGCCATCGATACCGTCGCTGATCCGGTTGCCACGCGCATCAGCGCGGCGATCAACCAGGCGAGCAGGACGATCGGCAGATGCACGCTGGTCGCGGCGGCGACGATCGCGTCGGACACGCCGCTGTCTATCAGCACGCGGCCGAACCCTGCGCCGACCCCGACCACCAGCGTGATCATCGCAGTGGGCGCGAGGCAGTCGTTGGTGAATTTCTGGATCGTGCCAAGGTTCATCCCGCGTGCGAGGCCGAGCGTCCAATAGCTGACCAGCACAGCGGCAAGCAGCGCGACCACGGGGGTTCCAACGAAACGCAAGATGCCATCAAGGGTCGATCCCGGCACGGCAACCGCGGTCGCCAGGCTGCCAGCCATCATCAGCACGACTGGAAGCAGCAAGGTCGCGAGCGTTATCCCGAAGCTAGGGAGCACCCGGTCGTCATGCTCGTCCGCAACCGGGACAGGCGCGATCGGCAGGGGCGCGAGCCGTGGGACGATCAGCCGCCCGTAAAGCGGTCCGGCGATCGCCGCGGTCGGGATGCCGACGATCAGCGCGAACAGCACGGTCAGGCCGACGTCGGCGTTATACGCCTGAGTCGCGAGCAAAGCGGCGGGATGCGGCGGGACCATTGCGTGGACCACCGAAAGGCCAGCCGCCATCGGCAGCCCCATCCGCATCGGATGTTGCCCGAGCCGCCGCGCGAGCGTGAAGACGATCGGCACGAGCAGGACGAACCCGACCTCGAAGAACACGGGCAAGCCGACGATCAGCGCGACCGTCATCATCGCCCAGTCGGCGCGCGCGGGCCCGAAGAAACCGATGACGGTATCCGCGATCCGCTCGGCACCGCCCGATTCGACCATCATCTTGCCGAGGATGGTGCCGAGCCCGACGACGAGCGCGATATGGCCGAGCGCGCCGCCGACCCCCGCCTCGAAACTCTTGACGATCCCGCCGAGCGGAATTCCGACGACCAGCGCCAGCCCGAGCGAGACAAGAGTAAGCGCGATGAACGGACTCAGTCGAACCCGGACAATCAGCACGATGAGCAGGGCGACCGCGACCCCCGCCTCGATCAGGAGCAGGCCGCCCGGCGCCATCTTAAGGCTTTTTCCAGGCGATGCAGTCGACCTCGACCTTGCAGTCGACGACCATCTGCGAAACGACGCATGCGCGCGCCGGCGGGTTCGCCCCGAAATATTCCTTGAACACGCGATTGAACGACATGAAGTCGCGCGCGTCGTCGATCCACACGCCGCAACGGACGACATGTTCGGGGCCGTAGCCGGCTTCTTCCAGGATCTTCAGGACGTTGCGGATCGCCTGGTGCGTCTGCGGGATGATCCCGCCGTCGATCACTTCGCCATCGACCATCGGCACCTGGCCCGACACGTAGAGCCAGCCATCGGCCTGGACGGCGCGCGCGAACGGCAGATGCTGGCCACCGGTGCCGCTGCCGCCTTCGACGCCGTAGCGCTTGAGTTCGTCGGTCATGTCTTCAAAGTCCTTTGGTGGTGGGATGGGTTGGGTTGGACGCCGCAGCATCCGGCCGCCGCGCGCGCCGGTCGGGCCCCCAAGCGTCAGGGTCGCGATGCCGTTGACCCACACGCCGACGATCCCGGCAGCAGGAACGGTCGGATCGTCGTAGGTGGCGCGGTCGCCGATTTGCGCGGGATCGAACAGCACGAGATCCGCCGCCAGCCCTTCGCGCACATAGCCGCGGTCGCTCAGGCCGAAGCGGTCGGCGGGGAGGCCGGTCATCTTGCGGATCGCGGTTGCCATCGAAAACAGCCCGCGGTCGCGCGCGTAATGGCCGATCACGCGCGGGAAGCTGCCCCACAGGCGGGGATGCGGGCGCGGATCGCACGGCAGGCCGTCCGACCCGACCATCGTCAGGTCGTGTGCGAGGATCCGGTCGACGTCGCCGTCGGTCATGCAATGGTAGACGGCACCCGCCGGTTGCAGCCGCTCGGCGGCCGTCCGCAGATCGGTGCCCCAGTCTGCCGCGATGTCGGCGAGCATCCGCCCGGCTTGCGCGGGCTCCGCATCGGACCAGGTGATCTTGATCGGGGTTTCGGGGACGACCTGCTTCAGGTCGAGCGTCGAGGAACTGGCGGTATACGGGTAGCAGTCGCATCCGACGGGCTGCGTCGTCGCAGCCGTTTCCAGCATCGCAAGGATTTCGCCGCTGCGGCCATATTGCGGCGCGCCCGCGCATTTGAGATGCGAGACGACCACCGGTGCGGCGGCGTGGCGCCCGATCGCGAACGCCTCGTCGAGCGCGGCGACGATCTCGCCTGCTTCGCTCCGCAAATGCGTGCAATACAGTGCAGTGGTGTCGCGCAGTGCCTCTGCAAGCGCCATCACCTCTTCGGTCGATGCCGCATTGGCGTTGGCATAAGCGAGGCCCGTGGAAAACCCGAACGCGCCGGCATCGAGCGCGGTCGTCAGGTCGGCGCGCATCGCCATGCGCTCAGCTCCCGTCGCATCGCGGTCGAGCGCGTCCATGTGCCGCGCGCGCAGCGCGGTATGCCCCACCAGCGCCACCACGTTGGTCGCCGGGCCCGCGCGATCCACCGCCTGGGCATAAGCGGCAAAGTTGTCGTACCGGAATGCGTCCGCAGCGCCCAACAGCACGAGCGGATCTGGCAGGTCACCGTGCGCCGTGACATCCATGCCGCCGCTGATCCCGCAATTGCCGACGACGACGGTGGTCACGCCCTGCGTCACCTTGGCGGTCATGGCGGGCGCGGCGATCACCGCGAAATCGTCATGGGTGTGCGCATCGATGAAGCCCGGCGCGAGCACCAGCCCGCGTCCATCGATCGAATCGAGCGGGGGATGGCTGGCGGCCGGGCGGATGCTCGCGATGATATCGTCGCGAATCTCGACATCCGCGCCGTAAGCTGGGGTGCCGGTACCGTCGTACACGCTCACCCCGGCGATGATCGTCCGTGTCATTCCACATCCTCGACGGTTCCGGTCACAACGGCGTTGTCACCCTAGCGCGGAATAATGTAAACAATTTTCCTTAACGAGGAGCAGGCGCGTGAACGATCAGAAGCTCGAGCTCGACAAGGGCGTAGGTACCGAAGGTGCCGACCCGTGGCACCTGTTGCACGGCGATGTCAGCTTCCCGGCGGCGGTGCTCGACGAGCGGCGGATGCAGCATAATCTCGACTGGATGCGGTCGTTCATTGATGCCTATCGCGTTTCGCTCGCGCCGCACGGCAAGACGACGATGGCCCCCAAGCTGTTCCAGCGGCAGATTGCGCACGGCGCGTGGGGCATCACGGTTGCGACGAGCCAGCAGGCGCAGGTCGCGGCGGCGCACGGCGTCCGTCGGATCCTGATCGCGAACCAGATCGTCGGCAAGGCGAATGTCGCTGCGGTCGTCGGTCTGCTGGCGATCCCCGACCAGCACGTGATCTGCATCGTCGATTCCGCAGCGGGCGTGGCGTTGCTGGGCGAGGGATGCCGGTCGGCGGGCGTAGTGCTCGACGTGCTGATCGAACTCGCACCCGAGCCCGATCAGCCCGGGTATCGTGCCGGGGTTCGCGATGAAGCGGGGCTTGCGGAGGTTCTCGCCGCGCTCGATGCATGGCGCGATCATCTGCGGCTCGGCGGCGTAGAATTCTACGAAGGCGTGCTTCCCGACGAAGCGCATGTTCGCCGGTTCGTCCGTCGCGCGGTCGAGGTGACGAAGCGGCTGATCGCGGATGATCGGATCGACCGGACACCGGCGATCCTGTCGGGGGCGGGGTCCGCCTGGTATGACATCGTCGCGGACGAAACCGCATCGATGGCGAAGGCGGGCGAGGTCGAGGTCGTGCTGCGTCCGGGTTGCTACATCAGCCATGACGACGGATTGTACCGGGTCGCGCAGGAGGCAATCCTCAAGCGCAACGCCGTCGCCCCGACCTTCGGCGAGGCGTTGCTCCCGGCACTGCGGATCTGGGCGGTGGTGCAGTCGATCTCCGATCCGACGCGTGCGATCATCGCGATGGGGAAGCGCGACGTCGCGTTCGATGCGGGGCTGCCGCGCCCCGCGACGCTGTTCCGTCCCGAGCGGGACGATCGTCCCGTCGAGGCCCCCGTCCATTGGGAAGTCACCGGTTTGATGGACCAGCATGCGTATCTGACGATCGCGCCGGGCGACGACATCGCGGTCGGCGACGTGATCGCGTTCGACATCTCGCACCCGTGCCTGACCTTCGACAAATGGCGCAAGATTCTCGTGGTCGATGACGATTTTACGGTGATCGACGTCGTGGAGACGTTCTTCTGAAGGCGGGCGGGGGGCGACCCCCGCCCGGTTTCGTCAGGCGCGTGGTGCGGACGGCGGACGATCCGCAACCCCTGCGCCAAAGCGCGACGGCTTCGCGCCCATCGTGAACTCGAGCTCCCCGCCGCCGATGATATCGGCGTGCGCAATCCAGTTCTTGGTCCACGGCTTGCCGTTCCAGCGCACCGACTGGACATAGGGCCGGTCGGGCGCATTGCCGATCGCGCGGACGCGCAAGGTCTTGCCCGCACCGACGCGCAGTTCCGCAGTGTCGAACAGCGGCGATCCCAGCACATAGATCCCCGTCGTGGGATCGACCGGATAGAAGCCGAGCGACGTCAAAATGAACCACGCGCTCATCTGCCCGCAATCGTCGTTGCCGATCACGCCGTCCGGATCGTTCTTGTACATCTCGGCACACAGCCGCCGAACCATCGCCTGCGTCTTCCACGGCGCGCCGACATAGGCATAGAGATAGGCGACGTGGTGCCCGGGTTCGTTGCCGTGCGCATATTGCCCGACCAATCCTGCGATGTCGGGTGGCGCATTGTCGGGGAGGGTGGAGGGCGCGTTGAAGAAGGAATCGACCTTCGCCTCATACGCCGTATCGCCGCCCATGTGCGCGATCATGCCGTAGATGTCATGCTGGTTGAGGAACGTCGCCTGCCAGCCATTGGCCTCGGTATAATCGCGCCAGCGCGGTTGCGGCATGTGGCCGAGCGTGACCGGATCATACGCCGCCCACCAACTTCCGTCAGCAAAGCGCGGGCGCGCGAACCCGATCTTGGGGTCGATCACGTTGCGCCAGTTGCCGCTGCGCTTGCGCAGGACCGCCGCATCGCTGCGCTCGCCGATCGCGTCCGCCAGTGCCGCCATGGCGTAATCGTCATACGCATATTCCTGCGTACGGCTGACCGACTCCTTGATCTTGTCCGCCGGAATATAGCCGAGCTTCATGTAATGGTCGCGCCCGTGCGTCGCGAGGCTGTCCTTGTAGCTTGCGTCGAATGCGCGCTTGCGGATGTTGGGCCAGGCCGCCGCGTAATCGGCCTTGATCCCCTTGGCGTGTGCTTCGGCGAGCACGACGACCGAATGCCAGCCGTTCATGCAGCCCGTCTCGAACCCCTGGAGCGGCCAGGTCGGCGGACCGTACGGACTTTGCTGCGTCTGGCGGATCAGGTCGTGGACGAAGCGTTCGGCCATGTCGGGGCGCACCAGCGTCATCAGCGGATGCAGCGCGCGATAGGTGTCCCATAGCGAATAGGCACTGTACGCGCGCTCGCTGGCGGCGAGCGTATGGACTTGCTGGTCGAGCCCCATGTAGCGCCCGTCACGGTCGCTGAACAACGTCGGCCCCATCAGCGTGTGGTAGAGCGCGCTCGACAGGATCGTGTGCTGCGCAGGCGTACCGCCGGACACGCGCAGGATGTCGAGCTCCTTTGCCCAGATCCGGCGTGCGGCGGTGCTGGCGCGATCGAATGCCCAGCCCGGTGCTTCCGCCAGCGCGCCGCGCGCAGGTTGGACGGGATCAGGAAGGGAAGCGTGCAGGCATCGTCCGAAGGCCGGAACATCGAATGGATCAAGCCGACCTTGCTCGTCGGCGCGCCGATGCCCTTCAGCATCAGCGTCTCGGTCGCATGGCGATTGACGCGCTCGAACTTATACGGTCCGTCGCCGGTCTTGCGCTGCTGTTCGCGCATCGTCGCGACGGCGCGCGCCATCGCCTTTGCCCACAAGCCATCGAACGGAACGGTGTCCTTCGTCTCGCTCCAATAGGCGTGCGCCAGCCGCATCGGATAGCAGAGTGAATCGAGTTCCCACTTCCGCTCGGCGACGCCCGGCCGCATCTCGGTCATGTCGGTGATCGCGCCGAGGTTCGACTTGGTGGTGGGATCCGCCATGAACGCATTGGCGTAGGAGTCGATCAGGATGCAGCGCGCCTGCCGCTGGATCACACCCTGGAACAACCGGCGCAGGGCAGGGTCCTGGCGGCACAGATGGACGTAGGTCTGGAGCTGCGCCGAACTGTCGCGCAGCCACATCGCCTCGATGTCGCCGGTGATGACGAACGTGTCGGGCTTGCCGTCGATGGTGCTGGTGAAGACGGTGGTGTCGAGCGTGTTGGGGTAGCAATTCTCGAACAGTTGCGCGAGGCCGGGGTCCGCGATCTTCGCCTTCACGCGCGCGATCTCGCGTTCGACGGCAATGCTTACGAAGCGTCGGCGCGCAACGGGCGGACGCCGATCGAGGGGGGCTGCATGTTTTCGAGCGCTGGCGGGTGTAGCTCCTAGAAGCATTGCGCTGACCGACATCGCCAAACCTTCGCGACGGCTAAATCCTCTCAGAGTGAAATCGTTCATCCGGATATTCTCTCGATAATAGAATATAGCTTATGCCAAGAGTAGTTGAAGCTATCGGACCGTCCGATGTTGTACAGCGTTTGGCATAGGGACTTTCTGACAATCCCAAAATCATCGCTGTGCCGAATGCGATCGAGGTATCCTATAATTTTGAAATTGATAACGAGATCAGGCATGGGGATCAAGCGAAAGGAGAAAGTAATTTTCCTTATTCGCTTTGCGGCTCGTTCGACGCCGCTGTGACGGCAATGCGGCCGGCGTGACCGTTCGCGGCGAGCGCCGAATAAATAGGAGCTCCACCGGCTGCCGCATGTTCGGCGCGCGCGTTGGGCACCTGTACGATCAGGAGCTCATTCATGGTAAAAGTCTCTCGCGCGACCGATTATGCGGAGCGCGATGGCAGCATTGCGATCAACAGCTACACGACGGTGTTGCGCCGGCCCCGCGTTCCCCACGAGGTGTTCGCGACCTACTGGCGTGACGTCCACGGGCCGTTGTGCGCGCGCATCCCGGGGCTCGCCTGGTATGTCCAGCATCATCTGAACCGCGAGCAGGACGCGCATCTCTGGCCTGCGATTGACGGGATCGAGACGTTTGCGGACTATGAACTCGACGGCGGCGTCGAGATCGGTTTCGCCTCGAAGGCGGATCAGGATGTCTTCAATGCCGCTAGCCACATCCTGTTCGCCGACGAGCAGAACATGTTTGCGGCGACGGTTGCCTATGCGTTGCCTCAGGGATCGCGGACGCTGATCGACCGCGTCGCCGATCCGGTACCCAACGGCGATGACGGACTGGACCGGATCCACGTCCATCTTGGTGCCGCCACCGAGGATCTGGAAGCGTTTGGCGAGTTCATGCGCGGATTTGCCAAGACGCTGGCGGCAGACGACGCGGTGATCAAGCTCCGGCTGCACTTGCCCGACCGGTACGACAAAGCGAAGCCCGCGCCGCCTGCGCCGAACGTCGACCATGACGTACCCGCGTCACGCACGATAATCGCGGTGATCGAACTCGCGTTCGAGTCCCCGCTGACCCGTCGCAGGTTTTTCGAATCCGACGCCTTTCTGGCAACGCAGGACGCGCAGAAGGCGCATATCGCTTATGCCTCGGCCTTCGCCGTCAGTGGCGTCTACACCTATGTGCGCGACAAGCATCTGACGACGGCCGGGCTGCGCGGAAGCCGTCAGGCGCAACTGATCGAGCGGCTCGGGGCGAACAACCAGATCGCGCGCGACGTCCGGCATCTCATGCATACGGGAACGGTCGACTGACCCAGGCTGCCCCGCCCGAGGGCGCGGTACGACGTGCGGGCATCCTGCGTAAGGGGGGCCCCGTCTCCGGCGGTGCATTTGCAAACGGGGGCGGGGCGGAGGAGCGCGCCGCAGCGCAGCGTTTGATCATCGTCAATGCCGCATTGCCGGCGCCGTGCAAGCTGCCCGGACGGGGAGGGATGATGACCGAGCATGACGGACAGCGCGACGGCCGGGCGTCGGGCAGGGACCGGCATGTCATCGATGCGACCGACCTGCAGGCGTTGGTCGCTGATCACGCCAGACTTCACGGTCTGTGCGATCGTCTGGAGGCATGCGCCGATCTGTTGCCGGAGAAGCTTTCGCACGACGAAGCCGGCGCCCTCGGCCGGAGCTTGCAGGCAATCGTCGCCGGCCATCTCGATCAGGAAAATGCCGTGATCGATGCGTTGTTCGCGCACGATCCTGACGACGCCCTGACGGCTGCGCTGCTCGGGCGAATCCGCGCACGGCATCTGAGCGACGCGATCGATGCGGACGACATAGTAGCGGTTTTGTCCGGTGCTTCGAGACCGGGGGCGGAAGCGTTCGGCTTCATGCTGCGCGGTTTTTTCGAAGGATGCAGGGCGGCGATGGCCTTCACCGAACTGGTCGTGTTGCTGCTTGGTACTCCGCGCCTCAGTCGCGCTGCGCGGGCGGTGTTGATCGACAGCCTTTGCGCGCGACGCGCGGGTTAGGCGGCTTCGGCCAAGTCCTGCAACGCGCCTTCATCGGAGATCGTGATCGCCCGCCCCCCCGGGAGTGCGATCACGCCTGCGGCCTTCAGCCGGGTCATCTGACGGCTGACCGTCTCGATCGTCAGTCCGAGGACGTCGGCGATCTGGCCGCGCGTCAGTGGCAGATCGAACGTGATCGGGCCGCCGGGCGTCGCGCGACACCCGGTCGCGGACGCGCGCAAGGCCATGTCGAGCAGAAAACCTGCAATCTTCTCCTGCGCCGATTTGCGCGCCAGCGACAGGATCCGGGTCCGCGCCACCGCGAGCGCGGCGAGCGTGCGTTGCAACAGCAGGCGCTCCATCCGCGCATGATCCTCAAGCACGCGTTCGAACGCGTCGCGCGGAAAGATACAGAGTTCCGCGTCGGTCAGCGCGGTTATCGTGAAATCGGCTTGGCCGGCATAGGGCTGGCCGACGAAATCGGCGGGGTAAAGCAGCCCGACGATCTGCTCGCGACCATCGGGCGTCGCAGCGACCAGCTTGAGCACGCCGGACAGGAGATTTGCACAGATGATGCTGTCGTCGCCTGCCCAGATCAACGTTTGCCCGCGTGTGATCTTGCGACGGCGGCCAAGCGTATTGAGCGCGGTCAGCTCAAGATCGGTCAGGCTGCTGCAAAGAGCCTGGTCGCGGACGGCGCAATCCGCGCAGATATCGTGGTGAGCCATTGACCGGGTATAGTATGACCACCGCGAATATCCGCGTGAATTATTTGCAGCGGCGTAATGCGTTCAGGCGGTGTCCCCATCATCCGCAATCGGCAGATGGAACTCATGCCAGATACCATTGAGGATGCCGAAGCCGACCGCGAGTCCGAGGCCGAGAACCCAGGTGAAATACCACATGATTAGATGTCCTTGATGATGCCGGCTCAATAGAAATCGGGGTTTGTCGCGACCTCGCGCGTCGTGACCCGGCCGAACATCACCGAGTAGGCCCAGGCGGTGTAGGCCAGCACGATCGGCAGCAGCACGACGGTGACGAGCAGCATGATGCCGAGCGTCCGCGCGCTCGACGATGCGTTCCACAGCGTCAGGCTCGAATGCGCGTCGATGCTGGAGGGCAGGATAAACGGAAACATCGACAGCCCCACGGTTGCGATGATGCCCGTGGCCGATGCCGACGACCCTGCGAACGCCGCCCGTTCCCAGCCCCGCCGGATCCCGACCAGTGCGAGGGCCGCTCCGCCGAACCCGAGCACGGGGGCGATCATCATCCAGGGGTAGCGACCATAGTTGGCGAGCCACGCGCCACGCGCGATCTCGCTCGTGGTGTGCAACGGATTGGACGGGCCCGAGGGATCGATCGCACCGACGATGCGAAAGCCGATGTCCGCCTGCGCGACGAAGCCCCAGCCGACCGCGAACAAGAGGAGCGAGGCCAAACCGGCGACCGTCCCGAATGTGCGGGCGCGATCATGAACCGCGCCATGTTCGATCTTGATCGCCAGCCATGCACTGCCGTGAAGCATCAGCATCGACACCGACAGCAGCCCGCACAACAGCGTGAACGGCGAGAACAGCCCCAGAAAACTGCCGTCAAACACCGTGCGCATATCGCTGTCGAGGCGGAAGGGCGCGCCCGACAGGACATTGCCGACCGCCACGCCGAACACGAGCGCCGGCACGAACCCGCCCGCGAAGAGCGCCCAGTCCCACCGCGACCGCCACGCCGGATCCGGGCGCTTCGAGCGGTATTTGAAGCCGACCGGGCGTAAGATCAGCGCGGCCAGCACGAGGAACATCGCGAGGTAGAAGCCTGAGAAGCTGATCGCATAGACGAACGGCCACGCCGCGAAGATCGCGCCGCCGGCGAGGATGAACCATACCTGGTTACCCTCCCACGTCGGACCGATCGAGTTGATCACCATCCGTCGCTCGGCATCGGTACGACCGACGAACGGGAGCATCGCCGCGACGCCCAGATCGAAGCCATCGGTCAGCGCAAAGCCGATGAGCAGGACCCCCATGAGCGCCCACCAAATCAGACGCAGTGTTTCATAGTCGAACATGTCTGGTCTCCCCTCAGGCGGTGACGGCGACGTCGTGGGCGACGTGTGGCGCAGGCCGGAAATCCTCGTGGTCCTCGAACGGGCCCTTTCGAATCGTCGACAGGATCAGCCGCACCTCGATGACAGCCAGCGTGCCGTAGATCGCGGTAAAGCCGATGATCGTCGTCCACAGCACCCCGCGGGTCAGCGACGACGCTGCCAGGAATGTCGGCAGCACCCCCTCGATCGCCCAGGGTTGTCGTCCGATCTCGGCAAGCATCCAGCCGAGCTCGATCGCAATCCAGGGCAGCGGGATCGCGATGACCGCGAGCTTCAGGAACCAGCGCGTCTGCATGTGCAGTCGGAGCGACGTCAGCACGAAGGCGGTGCCGAACAGCGCGATCATCAAGAAGCCGATGAACGCCATGATCCGGAAGCTCCAGAACATCAGCGGCACGTTCGGGACAACGTCCCACGCAGTCGCGGCGATCAGCTGCGGGCTCGCCATCCTCGGATCGGCGATGTAGCGTTTGAGCAGCAGCGCATAGCCCAGATCACGCTTGTGCGCCTCGAACCGCGCGCGCTCGGCGATATTGGTGCGGTCAATCTTAAGATGCTCGACCGCATCATAGGCGATGATGCCCGAGGTGATCCGTTCCTGCGCCTTCAGCACCAGTTCGGACATCCCCGTCACCTCGCTATCGAGGCTTCGCGTCGCGATCAGCCCGAGCACCCACGGAATCTGCACCTCATAGCGGGTTTCGCGTGCGGCGACGTCGGGCATCCCGAACAGGGTCAGGCCCGCGGGGGCAGGGGCGGTGTGCCAGGCCGCCTCGATCGCCGCGAGCTTCATCCGCTGGTTGTCGGTCAGCGCGTACCCGCTCTCGTCGCCGAGCACGACAACCGAGAGCGACCCGGCAAGCCCGAATGCGGCGGCGACCGTCATCGAACGCCGTGCCACCGCGGTATAGCGTCCCTTGAGAAGCCAGAACGCCGAGATGCCGAGCACGACGACCGACGCGCAGACATAGCCCGCGCTGACGGTGTGGACGAACTTGGCCTGCGCGATCGGGTTGAACAGCACGGCGCCGAAATCGCTGACTTCCATCCGCATCGTGTCGGTATTGAACTCGGCGCCGGTCGGGTTCTGCATCCAGCCGTTCGCAACGAGGATCCACAGCGCCGACAAATTGGTGCCGAGCGCGACCATGCACGTGACGATCAGGTGGCCGAGCTTCGTCAGCCGCTCCCATCCGAAGAACATCAGCCCGACGAAGGTCGCCTCGAGGAAGAACGCCATCAACCCCTCGATCGCGAGCGGCGCACCGAAGATGTCGCCGACATAATGCGAGAAATACGACCAGTTGGTGCCGAACTGGAATTCCATCGTCAGCCCGGTCGCGACCCCCAGCACGAAGTTGATCGCGAAGATCCGTCCCCAGAACCGGGTGATGACGCGCCAGATCGGCCGGTTCGTCATGACGTACACTGACTCCATGATGACCAGCATCATCGAGAGGCCCAGCGTCAGCGGGACGAACAGGAAATGGTACAAGGCTGTCAGCGCGAATTGCAGCCGCGACAGGTCGATGACCGCAAGGTCCATGATGACGCTCCCCAGAAGGCCGTCGACCGGCCCTGTCCTCGAAAGCGTTAGGCACCGGGGGCAGCGCAAACATTGACCGCGGTCAAAGACGCGCACGGTGCCGCCGTCGATTGCGGTGGCATGAGCAGCATCGCAACGGCCGACGTTTCACGGGATCGCGCGCGCGCGTCGCGTGCCTATCTGAAGGCGGCAGTCGCCGATGGCGGCGGCGTGCGGCTGTCGACGAGCCTGCTGCTGCTCGACAGTGTCGCCGCGATCGGGTTCGCGGCCGGGCTGGCGGGCGGCGTCGTGACCGCGCACGACGGCGTTGTCGCAATGCTGCCCTGGGCGTTGCTCGCGGGCGGCTCGGCGATCGGACGCGGCGGATGCGCGATGCTTGCTGCGCGGGTCGGCGCGGGCGGTGCATACCACGCGAAGATACGGCTGCGGCGGCGGATCATCGACGCGGCGCTGCACCGCAGCCCGGGTTCCGACGCGACGACGGGCACGCTGATGAGTGCGGCGGTGGACGAGGTCGATGCGATCGACGGCTATGTTGCGCGTTTCCTGCCCGCGCGGAAGGCGGCGGCGATCGCGCCCTTGATCGTGCTGGCCGCAACGGCTGCCGCGAGCCCGATCGCTGCGGCGATCCTCGTGGCCACGTTCTTTCCGTTCCTCGTGGCGATGATCCTCGCGGGCGGTGCCGCAGCGGATGCGTCGCGGCGCCAGTTCGTCGCGCTTGCCCGGCTGTCGGGGCTGTTCGCGGACAGGATCGGCGCGCTGCCGACGGTGCTGGCCTTTCGAGCGGAAGCACGCGAGGCGCGCGCGCTTGGCGAGGCCTCGGAGGACCTTGCACGGCGTACGATGCGCGTGCTGCGCGTCGCGTTCCTGTCGTCGGGGGCGCTCGAGTTCTTCGCAGCGCTGTCGGTTGCGCTTGTCGCCGTGTATGCCGGGTTCAACCTGCTGGGTCTGCTGCCGTTCCCGGTGCCCGAGACGCTCGATCTTGGCCGTGCATTCTTCGTGCTGGCGCTTGCGCCCGAATTCTACGCGCCGATGCGCCGGCTGGCAGCGGCGTACCACGATCGGCAGGCGGCAGAGACCGCAGGCGAGCGGCTGGCGGCTGTGGAAACGGCCAGGGCGACGCCTGCGTCGTCGGCGTGTCTCGTGCCGGAAACGGTGCCTGCGATCCGCTTCGAGTCCGTTTCGATCCAATACGCCGGTCAGGAGCGCGCGGCGGTGTCTGGCGTCTCTTTCGACGTTTCGCCGGGGATGATCGTCGCGCTGACGGGCGCGTCGGGGAGCGGCAAGAGCAGCCTGCTGCATCTGTTGCTCGGCCTCGCACCGTTGTCGGCTGGCCACGTGTCGATCGGCGGTCAGGACCTGGGCACGATCGGCAGCATCGCGCCGATGGCCGCATGGATGGGCCAGTCGTCGCTGATCCTGGCGGGAACGATCGGATCGAACATCGCGCTTGCCCACCCCACGGCATCCTCCGAGCGTATCGCCGAGGTCGCGCGCATCGCTGGCCTGTCGCCGATGCTGCTCGCGCGGGGCGGGTTGGGTGCGGTGATCGATGCGAGGGGCAGCAGCCTGTCAGGGGGAGAACGGCGCCGTATCGCCCTGGCGCGTGCGATCCTGAAGCCGGCTCCCGTGCTGTTGCTCGACGAGCCGACTGCGCATCTCGATGCGGTGTCCGAAGCGCGCCTGATCACCGCGATTGCGCGGACCTGCGCCGGCCGCACGACGATCATCGCGACCCATAGCGCGAAGCTCGCCGCGATCGCCGATCTCGTCATCGATCTGGGAGACCGCACGTGACCGCGATCGACATGCTTCTTGCGAACGAGCGACGACGGCAACGGCGGGGGCTGTGGCGCGCGAGCGGGTTTGCGGCGGTCGTTGCGGTGGCCTCGGTCGTTCTGCTCGGACTGTCGGGATGGTTCATCACCGCCGCGGCGATGGCGGGGCTCGCCGGGACGACCGCGGCGTATGCGTTCAACTACATGTTGCCGAGCGCGGGTATTCGACTGCTCGCGATCCTCCGGACCGCCGGGCGGTATGGCGAGCGGCTTGCGAGCCATGAGGCGGCGTTCGGTGCGCTCGCCCGCATTCGCCCCGCCTTGTTCCTCGGGCTCGCGCGCGGTCCGGTAGCACAGGCGCTCGCCCTGACGCCGGGAGAGGCCACTGCGCGCATCGTCCAGGATGTCAGCGTGGTCGAGGCGCAGTTCGTCCGGCTCTCCGCCGCTCCGGGCGCGATTGCGGCGCTGGCGAGCGGTCTGGTTTTGTGTGTGCTTGGGGGGCCGTGGTCCGTCATCGCGCTGATGGTGTGTCTGTCGGGGCTGTTGGCGATAGCGGGGGTGCTGGCCCGACGTCTCGATGCGCCGGGGCGCGAGGTACAGCGCGCGAGTGGCGCATTGAAGGACGCCTTTGCAGGCATGGCCGACGCGGCGGCGGAACTGCGCTGCTACGGTATCGAGGCGCAGGCGCTGGCGACGGTCGACGCAAGCAGCCTGCGTCTCGCGGAGGCCCAGCGCGCACAGGCCTGCGTCGTCGGCTGGTTCGAGTTCATCCAGGCGGTCGCGCTCGGTGCGGCGGGTCTTGCGGTCCTGCTGATCGCCGCGCCCGCGGGCGCGGCGATCGCGGCACTGTGCGCGCTGGCCGCAGTGATGACGATCGACGGCGCCGCGCCGGTCCTGCGCGGCCTTGCGCAGCAGAGTGCGGTGCGCGAGGCGAAGACGCGGCTCGACGACCTGCTGGCGGGCCCGGTGGCGGAGCAGGGCTGCGGCGCGGGCGTTGCCGCGTGGTCGATCGATCTGCTCGATACGCATCTGCCGGCCGGCTCACGCGCCGCGCTGATCGGCGCATCGGGAACCGGCAAAACGACGCTCGTGGAAAGCCTGCTCGGCCTGCGACCGGTGGCACCCGGCACGGCATGCATCGACGGCACGGACATCGTCGGTATTCCGCTTGCCGCCCGCCGGGCGACGTTCGGCTGGGCACCGCAGGATGCGGCGTTGCTCGCGGGGACGGTCCGCGAGACGCTCGCGCTCGGCAATCCGCTGGTCGGCGATGACGCGCTGTTGGTGGCGCTTGCCGATGTTGCGCTCACCGAGGTCATCGAAGGTTTTCCGGACGGGCTGGACAGCTGGATCGGCGAGCATGGCGTGCGGTTGTCGGGCGGAGAGCGGCGGCGGCTTTCGCTTGCCCGCGCGTACCTCGTCCCGGCGCCCTGGCTATTGCTCGACGAACCCAGCGAGGGGCTCGATGCGGCGACTGAGCGGCGCGTCGCCCAGGGCCTTGCCGCCCGGCTGGCGCGTACCGGGCAGGGGCTGGTCATGGTCAGCCACCGCCCGGCGATGGGGGCGCTGTGCGACCGGCAGATCGCGGTCGTGCCCGAGCCCCGCGCACACGCGGTGTGGGCAGATACGGACCGCGCCGTGCCGGCCTAGGGCGTCACAGCCGCACGCCAAGCCCCACCCCGAACACCAGCGGATCGAGGCTGATCGCGACACGCTGCACACCCGCCGCCGTCGTTCGCAGCCGTGCGGTCGTGTCGATGTCGATATATTTGACGTCGAGGTTCAGGAAGACCTTTGGCGTGATGTCGATATCGACGCCCGCCTGTGCGGCCCAGCCGAAGCTGTCCTTCATGTGCACGCCGGTTCGCCCGACCGCCCCGACCAGAGCGTTCGACGCCGTCTCGTTCCAGAAGATCGTGTAGTTCAGACCGGCACCGACATAGGGGCGAACCGCGCCTGTCGGGTTCACGTGATATTGCGCGGTCAGCGTCGGGGGTAATACCCAGGTCGAGGCAAGCCTGCCGATCGTGCCCGTCGTGCCGGTGCGGCCGTCCGCATGATGCTTGGTCGTCGCCGCGATCAACTCGAAGCCGATATGGTTCGTCGCCATGTACGTGACGTCGACCTCTGGCATGATGCTGTTGTCGACACGGACGCGCTCGCCGGGAAATGCCGGCAGGATGCTGCCCGATGTCTCGTTCGGGGCAACCAGAATCGCGCGCGCTCGCAGCAACACGTCGCCCGCGGCGATCCCCTGCCGCGGCGCCGGATCGGTCTCCGCAAAAGCCGGTGCCGTCATGGCCATCGCCATGGTCGCACCGACGGCGAGGCTCTTGATCAATGAAGGCATGGTCCGGCTCCTGTGTTGCAATGCCGTCGGGCTAGTCGCACACCGGTGCCGGAGCGTTGATTGCGGACAAGGATCGGGTTGACCGCAGTCAAAGACGTCGCGCCGCGGCGGCACGCGACCCTGCCGCACGGGCTGGCTAACCCTCGCGGGTGCTTCGCCTTCACCGACGGGATTTCGCGTATTCGGACGACGGCCAATCAATGCGCGCAGCATGTCGATGCCGGCCGCCGCATGCGGCTCTAGTCGCCCGGGCGGTAGCGACGCTCGACATGCCCCTTGAGGTCTTCGGGATGGAAATAGACCGGGCGCAGATCGCCTTGCGCGTACCGCGTCACCTGATCGTCGAAGTGCGGTGACGCCGGGTCGCCGCTTTGGCCGCCCGCCATCACCGCCATCGCCTTCACGCGGGGACCGAATTCGACGATGGCGACAAAGCTGTTGCCGCTGGTGCCGTAATAACGCTTCGTTCCCGGCCAGGCCTTGGCGCCGAACGACGCGAGGCTCCCCCATTGGGCCGATGTAAAGGCTATGGGTGTCGAGCCGCGATCGTCGTCGAAATGCGGCTGGATCGCGTTGTCGAGCCGTTGAAAGCGATTGATTGCCTGCCACGGCGTGCGCCAGTCGCCGAAGTCGCGCGTGAGCCGATCCACCGCGGCGGACAGCGCGGCAAGCTTGGCGCCGGGTTGCACGCGTGTGGCGATGTAGTCGGGGACGTTGACCCGTTCGGCCTGCGCAAGACCGCCGACCTCGCGCCAGAGCTGATCGCCCCAGAACACCGCAAGGCTGGTCGCGACACTGTCATAACCCCAGCGGTGGTCCCATTTCGCAAGCAGCGCGATCGGTGCCTCCAGCGCGGCACGCCGCGGGTCGCCGGAAGGAAGCGCCTGCCATGCGGCGATCAGCCCCGGCAAAAGCCGTGCAAAGGCGGGCAGATACGGATCGAACGCCGCCGCGCGCAGCGTCTCCGGCGTCCACTGGCTCTTTCCGGTCAGCAGCAGGTCGGCATGGACGCCGCGCGCGTTGCCACCGACCTGATCCATGTACCGGGGATAGTCTGCGGCCTTGGGACTGTCGGGCCCCGCAGCGCTCCAGGGCCAGTCGTTCGTGTTGTGGACCCAGCCGGTACGCGGGTTCGCGACGCTCGGCAGGCTGGCGAGCGTGTGCAGGCCACGCCAGTCGGTCGCGGGGTCGCTGCCGTCGACGGGCCGGGTATAGTCGAACCGGTCGCTGCGAATCGGCATGAACTGCGGCATCAGGAACGCGACCTCGCCCTTCTGGTCGGCGAACAGCGTATCGTTGGACGAATTCGCCTTGCGGTCCGCGACGGCGATGTAGCTCGCAAGGTCGTGCGCCTTGGTCCGCAGATAGCTCTGCTCGAGCGCTGGGACGGGTTTCCACATCAGTGCGGTCGCGATCCAGCGCCCGTTCCGGCTTGCGACGATCGGGCCATGATGCGTGCGATAGGTCGTGAAGTGCCGCTCGCCGAGCAAGCCGTTCGCCTTGCGGAACCGCAACGTGACGACCTTGGTCGCGACCGGCCGGCGGGCCCTGCCGTACAGATAGTTGTAGCCACCTGCGCGACCGGCGATCCGCTCGGCGAACGCGTCGACATTGTCGACCGTGGACGAGGTGTGCATCCAGCCGGCGGTCGGATTGAAGCCCTGATAGATGAAGAACTGGCCCCAGGTGCTCGCCCCATAGGCGTTGAGCCCTTCGGCACTCGTCATCTGCGCCTCCGAGCGGAAATAGAAGCTCGTATGGGGATTGATGAGCAGCAGCGCGCGACCGCCGGCGGTCAGGCGGGGGGCAATCGCAATGCCGTTCGACCCGGACGGCTCACGCGGGACGATGCCCTGCTCCTCCGGACTGGGCGGCGTCGGATTGCCGTAGAAGGTTTTCAGCTCGCTCAGTGATATCCTCTCGATATCGCCCCCGATGCTGCCTTCGGTGAAGCCGAGCGCCATCCAGGGTTCGAAACGGCGGATAACCCGAGGCCTGGTCTGCGGATGCGTTGCCAGATAATAGTTCAGCCCGTCCGCCCAGGAGTCCGTCAACGTCCGCAACCACGCCGGACTGGTCGCATATTGCTGTTTCAGCTCAACGGGGTCGGCGAACAGCCGCTGACGCAGATCGGCCCATATCGCATCCTCACCCTCGGCCTCCGCGGTGCGGCCGAGCGCGGTGAGATAATTTGCCTCGATCCGCGCAAAATCATCCTCGGCTTGCGCGTAGATGAGACCGAACACCGCATCGCCGTCGGTTCGGCCAAGGATATGCGGAATACCCCAGTCGTCCCGCGTGATCGTAACGCGGTCGGCCTGCGCCTTCCATCGCGACAGATCCGTCGTCGGGGGACTGGAAGCCGCTGTCAGCAGCGCCAACAGGATCACCGGATTGCGCGCGTGACGAAGGAGCATATGCATGGGCGCACGGTAAGGACGAACACCGCGAAAGACCATGGATCGGTAGGCGGGATCGCGGATCAGGCTTCGGCGTGCGCGATCGGTCGCCCCGCCGTGCGCTTGCCTCAAGTCAGAACGAGAAGCTCATGCCGCCAGCCAGGCTGTGATTGCGCACGTCGAGACCGACAAGAATATCGCCGGTCGAGCCCGACACGCCACGTGCGGTGCCGCCGATGCGACCAGCCACGGCGCGCGCGTCGTTGACCCCTGTATACCGGTACTCGCCGAACACGGCGATCGAGCGGGACAGCGGTATCTTGGCCCCGCCGCCGGCGCGTACGCCCCAATGCCCGCTGATGTCGCTATCGGTGACGAGATAGGCAGGGCCGGCAAAGACATAGGGCTGCACGCCGGAACGCGGTACGCGGACCATCGCGAGCGCCGCGAAGGTGGCCGTGGTGGGTACGCCGACGCGGGGTATGTCGACCGCCACCGACCGACCCGGGTCGACGATGACTTCCCTGCCGAAGACCTGCTCGTCGAAGCGCAGATTCGCGGTCGCGCGGACGGTCTGTCGCTTCACGTCGGGGTTCAGCGTGGCGGCATCGACCGCGACGCCGAACCAGTCGAACCAGTGCCCCGCCCGGACGCCGAAGATCGTCGAATGGGTGGGCTTCAGGCTTTCGACGTCGATCCGCAGTTGTGCGGGAATAATGACATCGTCGATCCTGGCTTCGTTCGCGGTGATCGAGGCCGCGGTCCGTTCGGGGAAGGATCGACCTGCAAAGACATCCACGAAAGTCTGCGCATGCGCGGGTATCGGCGTGCTCGCTGCTATCAGCGCGAACAGAACGGTCCGTTTTCTCATGTCGTTGATCGTACCATCCCCTTATTTCGACGAAAAACTCCGTTGGTGTTCGTCCGTTCCGGGGCGATCGGGAAAGTCTCCGGCAGTACCGCGACAAAAGTCGTAATGGTCAATTAGATAGAGACGACCGATAGCGGCGCTTCGGACTGCAAGGCGCATTCATGAAAGCGGAGTGGGATATGCCAATCGAGCCTAAAGCGATGGGCACGCGATATCGCCCGGCGGTACCGCACGGCGTCGTCGTGATGGGCGTCAGTGGCAGCGGCAAGTCGACGCTCGCGGCCTTGCTTGCGCAGCGTATCGGCTGTCCGCTGCTCGAGGGGGACGACTATCATGCGGCCGCGAGCATCGCGAAGATGCGGGCCGGGCAACCGCTTGACGATGCGGATCGCTGGCCATGGCTCGACCGGCTGGGCGAGGCAATCGGCGTGGCAGCAGCCGGCGAAGCGGGCAGTAGGGCAGGCGGCACCGGGGCAGGGGCCGGCATCGCGGTGTCGGCGTGCTCGGCACTCAAGCGCAGCTATCGCGACCGGCTGTCGGCCGCGTCGCACGTGCCCCTGCGCTTCATCCTGCTGGAAACGCGACAAGAGGAACTGACACGACGTCTCGTCGCCAGGGCGGGCCATTACATGCCCGCCAGCCTCCTGGAGAGCCAGCTGGCGATACTCGAACCGCCAGGGGCTGATGAGTGTGCGTTGACGCTCGAGGCCACGACGGCACCCGATGCGCTGTGCAACCTGGCGCTCGCATGGCTTCGGACGAACAGCCCGGCTGACGGGGGACACGTGCGATAAACCGGAAGCAGAGGTAGAGAGATACTCGCGGTGCCAGCGCCTATGTCGGCCGGACTTGTCGTAGTTCCAGCGCATCCGCCAGTTCATCAGCCAACATGACAGGACTTCGCCAATTCGTATAAATGAGTTGGTTAATTATCTCCGGCAACCAGTCTGAAAGACATCGGGTCGACAGCGGGCAAATAACCTCAAAACGGTTACGGTTAGCTTAGGTGTCGGTGGGCCGAATTGTATAGTATTTGCTGCTGATGGATAATCGCGACAGAGCAAGACCGGAAAGGCAGGCCAGACTCCCGGGGCTCGTGATCGCTCGCTGGGGGATTTGCGGCGGGGCGGTCAGTGCATTGCTGACGCTGCTGGGCTGGATCCTCGATAAACCCGATCTGACGAGCTTTGGGATGATCGAGCCGTCACTGCCGTTCAGCAGCGTCGCATACCTGTTCATGGCGGCAGGCTTCGGGTTGTACGTGTCAGCACAGTCGCACCGCTTGGCCCGGCTGCTGCTCATCGTTCCGATCGCGATCGGCGCCGCACGGCTGGTGACGCTGCCGTCGCTGGGACTGGGCATCGATGGATGGCTGTTCGTCGCGGAGGTGAACCGTTCGCTCGCAGGTCGCGCGACGCCGCCCGGGATCATCCATGCGCTGGTGCTGATCGGCCTTCCGTTGGCGATCATGCTGACACCGGTCGCCACGCGTCGTGCTGGCTATGTCACGCTCGGCATCGCCGGATCGGCGCTGGCATTCGCAAGCCTGTCGCTGCTGTTCGTACCGATGGCCGAGGCGCTTGATGCGGCGGGGTGGCGCCTGTTCTCGACCTCGCTGCCTGCTGCCATCGAGACGCTGCTGCTCGCGTTGGGGGTGCTGGCGTGGCGTAGCGATATCGACGTCGCGGCAGGGCTGTCATCGCCCGAATGGCGCGTCATGCGGCTCGTCGTCCCGCTCCTGATGGTCGAGCCCGTGCTGGCATCGCTCGCCGAATTCGGGGCCGTCGAGGCGGGGTGGGTCACGCCGCTATGGGGCGAGATGTCGACGATCGCGTTGAACTTCGCGGCGATCGCGATCCTGCTGGCATGGTCGATGCGGAGCGCGGCGAAGCGGCGTGCGGCACTGGTCGAACTGAGCCAGGCGCTCGACGCGGCGCCGATGGCGCTGATCGATGCAGACGGGCGGATCGTGCACTGGTCGCGCGGTTGCGAAGACCTGTACGGCTGGTCGGAACGCGAGGCGCTCGGGCGGGCCAAGCACGAGCTGCTCGATTCGCGCGCGCCTGGCGGCGCGGCTGCAACACGGGCGCGGCACGCCGATGTCGAACGCGAGCTGGTCGAGCGATGCCGCGACGACCGGCTCGTCCACGTCATCGAGCATGCGCGCCCCGTCGCGAACTCGGCGCGTGGCGCGGTTCTGGTGCTGTCGATGACCGATATCGGCGCGCGGCTGAAGGCGGAGGCGGCGTTGCGCGCCAGCGAGGATCGGCTCGCGCTGACCGCGACCGCGCACGAGATCGGGCTGTTCGAATGGGACGTTGCGTCGGGCCGGCTGACCTGGGCCGCGGGATCGGAACAGAGGCTGGGGATCATTCCCGGCACGATCCAGGATTTCGAAAGCTGGGCCGCGCTGGTCGATCCCGAGGATCTCGCCGATATCCAGCGGACGATCTCGGCCGCGGTCGCAACACGGGCGGACCGCATCAGCTACACCTATCGCCTGTCGCAGGCGAACGGGGTCCGGCGCGCGCTCGAGGGATCGGCGCGGTGCTTCTACGATCGCGCGGGCAATCTCGTGAAGACCGTCGGCCTGACGCTCGACATTACCCGGCACGAGGAACGCGAGGCGGCGCTGCTGTCGCAGGAGGCACAGCTCCGGTCGATCCTGGAAACCGTGCCCGATGCGATGGTCGTGATTGACGAACGGGGGCAGATCCGGTCGTTCAGCGCGGCGGCCGAACAGATGTTCGGCTATTGCGCCGCGGACGCGATCGGCAGCAACGTCGCCACGCTGATCCCCGACGACGATGCGAAACGGCACGACCGGTATCTCAGGCGATATCTGCGGGCGGGCGCGCGGAGCGTCATCGGTGATCGCCGCCTGCTGACGGCAAAGCGCGTCGATGGCAGCATTTTCCCGATCGAACTGCATGTCGGCGAAGCGCGGGTGGCGGGCGAACGCGTCTTCACGGGGTTCGTGCGCGACATATCGGACCGGATCGCCGCGGAGGAGCGGCTGGGCCAGGTGCATCAGGAGCTGATGCATGTGGTTCGCCTTAACGCGGTCGGGGAGATGGCGGCGGCGCTCGCGCACGAACTCAACCAGCCCTTGTCCGCCATCGCCAATTTCGTCGCGACGGGCGAGCTGCTTCTCGATGTACCCGATGGTCAGCTCGACCAGTCCCGGCTGCGCGAGATGCTGCATCTGGCGAATGCGCAGGCGCTGCGCGCGGGCGACATCATCCACCGCCTGCGGGAATTCGTCGCCAAGCGCGAATCCGACATGCGGATCGAGCCGGTCGAGACGACGCTGCGCGAGGCAGCCGCGCTGCTGGCGGCAGGAAGCCAGCGCCCGGATATCCGCGTGACCTTCGCGCTGTCGCGGTCCGCCGACGTCATGCTCGCGGACCGGATCCAGATCCAGCAGGTCATGGTCAATCTCATCCGCAATGCATTCGAGGTGCTGGCCGGCATGCCGCCCGATCGGCGCGAGGTGACGATCGGTTCGCGTCGCCTGTCGCCGAGCGAGATCGAGATCAGCGTTCGGGACCAGGGCCCGGGGTTGTCGGACGCCGTGCTTTCGCGCCTCTTCACCCCGTTCACGTCGTCGAAGGGCGAGGGGGGGATGGGGATCGGCCTCTCGATATGCCGTCGCATCGTCGAAGCGCATGGCGGCATGCTCACCGCATCGAACATGCCCGACGGCGGAGCATGTTTCCGGTTCACCCTGCCCTGCGTTCGACCGCGATGACCATGTCGTGTCGAACCCACCCTACGCCGCTTGAAAGGACACGCAGATGCGCACCATCTACATAGTCGACGACGATGATGCGGTCAGAGCCTCGGTCCAGGGGTTGCTGTCGCTTCGATCGAACCTGATCATCCGCGCGTTTCGATCGGGCGATCTCTTCCTCGCTGCGCTCGACGATTGCGATCCGGGGGTCGTTCTGCTCGATCATCACATGCCCGGGACGACGGGGCTCGAGGTCCTTCGAAGGATCGCACCGCTCGCGCCGCGGTTTGCGCCGATCATGCTGACGGGGCAGGGTGACGTGCAGCTGGCGGTCCATGCGATGAAGTCGGGCGCGTTCGAATTTCTCGAAAAACCCTGCGATCCGCATGTGCTCCTGCGCATCGTCGACCAGTCGTTCGACCGGTTCGAGACGGAAAGCGTCGCCGCGGAGCGCGCCAGGACTGCGCGTGCGCGTATTGCCCGCCTGTCGGCGCGAGAAACCGATGTCCTGAGAGGCTTGATCGAGGGCCACCCGAACAAGGTGATCGCGCATGAACTGAGCCTTAGTCCGCGTACCGTGGAGATCTATCGCGCCAATCTGATGGACAAGCTCGATGTTCGCAGCCTGTCCGAAGCACTGCGGATCGCCTTTGCCGCGGGACTGGTCACGGCCGACTAGTGTCGCGGACAGTGCGATGTGATGTCTGCGCGTGTCCAAAGGGGGTGTTGCGTGCGGATCGAGGCCCTTAAGAGGGGGCGTCTCAATCCGGGAGTATCTGTTGGAAGCCGTCTCGATCGTCCTGTTTCTCCTGCTTGCGGTCGTCGTGAGCGGCTCCATCTCAAGAATGCTGCCCGTGCCGATCCCGACACCATTGGTGCAGATCATGCTGGGCGCGGTGATCGGCCTCTCGACGTCTTATCGCGTCACGCTTGATCCCGAGTTGTTCCTTCTGCTGTTTCTCCCGCCGCTGCTGTTTCTTGATGGATGGCGGATCCCCAAGGACGAATTGCTGAAGGATCTGTCGACGGTCGTCGAGCTTGCGCTCGGGCTGGTGCTGATCACGGTGATCGGGATGGGGTTGTTCATCCACTGGATGATCCCGGCGATGCCGCTCGCGGTCGCGTTCGCGCTTGCGGCGGTCGTGTCGCCGACCGACCCGATCGCGGTCTCCGCGATTGCGGCACGCGTGCCCATCCCGAAGCGGATGATGCATATCCTCGAGGGTGAATCGCTGCTCAACGACGCGTCGGGTCTGGTCTGCCTCCGCTTCGCGATCGCGGCCGCGCTGACCGGAACATTCTCGGCGTCGAATGCCGCCTTCAGCTTCCTGTGGGTCGCCGGCGCGGGGCTGGTCGTGGGCGTCGTCGTTACGCTGGCGGTCACACGCGCCAAGGCCTGGGTCTCGCGGCGGTTCGGCGAGGAATCGGGGTCGCAGATCCTCGTGAGCCTGCTGATCCCGTTCGGCTCGTATCTGTTCGCCGAGCATATCCATGCATCGGGCATCCTTGCCGCCGTCGCGGCCGGCGTCACGATGACGTTTGCCGAGATCTCGCGGCAGGCGCTGCCGACGACGCGGATGCGTCGCAATTCGGTCTGGGACACGATCCAGTTCGCGCTGAACGGCATCATCTTCGTGCTGCTCGGCGAGCAGCTTCCCGCGATCTTCGCGGTGGCGCGGCAGACGGTGCAGCTGACCGGGCATGCGGGCACGTGGTGGCTGGGTGCGTACGTGCTGGCGATCGTCGCGGGGCTGATCATGCTGCGGTTCGCCTGGGTCTGGGTATCGCTGCGCCTGACGCTGTTGCGGCGGCGGAACCGCGTCGGGGCGACGCAGCAGAGCCCCGACTGGCGGCTGGTTGCCGCGATGTCGCTCGCCGGCGTGCGCGGCGCGATCACGCTGGCAGGCGTCCTGACGATCCCGCTGGTACTCAACGACGGGACTCCGTTCCCCGCGCGCGACCTCGCGATTTTCCTTGCGGCAGGCGTCATCATCGTGTCGCTGATCGTCGCGAGCCTCGCGCTTCCCGTGCTGTTGAACGGCCTGACGATGCCATCGGAACCCTCGCTCCAGGCGGAGGAGGATGCCGCGCGGGTGGCGGCGGCGCAGGCGGCGATCCGGGCGGTCGAACGATCGCAGCATGACCTGGCCGAGCGGATGGGCGATGCCGATTTCTACGCGACCGCGGGCGGCCGCGTCATGGACGTCTATCGCGATCGGATCGACAGCCGGGGCGGATCCGCCAAGATGGCGGCCGAGGCGCGGCTTCAGGATCGTCTCGAGCGCGACTTCAAGCTCGTCGCGCTCCAGGCGGAGCGTGCGCTCGTGATCGAACTCGCCCGCGAGCGGCAGATCGGCAGCGTCACGGTCCAGAAACTCGTCCGCGAACTGGACCTGCTCGAGGCACGCTATCGCGGGTAGCGGCGCCTATACCAGACCGTGGCGGGGTTGCGCGGGACGGCGCAGGGGCGCACACGTCACCATCAAAATTGGGAGCTTGATATGGCGGTAAAGATCGTTGCGTTCGTTTCTGCGCGGCCCGGGTGCGAGGATGCGTTCATCGAGGCGGCACGCGTCTGTGTCGCGGCTTCGCGGCAGGAACCCGGCGTGCTCTATTACGAACTCTGGCGCGAGTCCGACGGCGACCGCCGGTTCGTCTTCAACGAGCGCTATGTCGACGATGCGGCGGTCGACGCGCATATGCAGTCGGACCATTTCAAGGCATTCGGCGCCGCCGCGCGCGACCTGGCGGCTGCACGGCCGACGATCATCAAGGCCGAGGCGATCGACGTCGCGGAATGACGTCGAAGCCTAGCTGAGCTGGAGCGCGGATCGCGTCCGCTCTGCTCAGCGCGGGGCGGTCCAGTCGCCCGACTTGCCGCCGCGCTTTTCGAGCAGGCGGATCCCGTCGATGACCATCGCCTTGTCGATCGCCTTTGCCATGTCATAGACGGTCAGCAGCGCGACGCTCACGGCGGTCAGCGCCTCCATCTCGACGCCCGTCTTGCCATCGGTCGCGACGGTCGCGGTCGCGGTGACGCCGGTCGCGTCGACGTCGAGGTCAAGCGTGATTTTGGTGAGCGGGAGCGGGTGGCAGAGCGGGATGAGATCGCTCGTCCGCTTTGCCGCCATGATCCCCGCGACGCGGGCAACCGCGATCACGTCACCCTTCTTCGCGGACCCATCGGCGATCGCCAGCGCCGCCTCTGCGGACATGGTGATACGGCCGGTCGCCACCGCCTCGCGCGCGGTCGGCGTCTTGCCGCCGACATCGACCATGCGGGCGGCGCCGGCGCCGTCGATATGCGTAAGGCCGCTCATCCGATCAGCACGCGCGTTGCCGCCTCGACATCGTCCTGCCGCATCAGCGCCTCGCCGATCAGGAAGCACCGTATGCCTTTCTCCGCCATCGCATCGAGGTCGGCGCGCGTCGTCAGACCGCTTTCCGCCACGAACGTGCAGTCGCGCGGCGCGCGGTCGACGAGGTCGTATGTCCGCTGAAAGTCGACGGTAAAGTCGCGCAGGTCGCGATTGTTCACCCCGATCAGCCGGGATTTGAGCTTCAGCGCGCGCTCGAGTTCGTGCGCGTCGTGGATCTCGACGAGCACGTCCATGCCGCATTCGAGTGCCGAGGCCTCGATCTCCGCCATCTGCATGTCGTCGAGCGCCGCGACGATGATCAGGATCGCGTCGGCGCCGATCGCGCGCGCCTCGGTCGCCTGCCAGGGATCGACCATGAAGTCCTTGCGCAGGACGGGAATCGAGACCGCGTCGCGCGCCGCGGTGAGATAGGCATCGGCCCCCTGGAACCACGTCTCGTCGGTCAGCACGGACAGGCAGGCGGCACCCCCGGCCTCATAGGCACGGGCATGCGCGGGGGGATCGAAATCGGCGCGGATCAGTCCCTTCGACGGGCTCGCCTTCTTGACTTCGGCGACGAGCGCATAGCCCGTCTTCGCGTCGAGCGCGGCGCGGAAGCCGCGCGGTTTCGACATCCGGGCGATGCCCGCGTCGATGTCGGACAGCGAGGTCGTGGCCTTGCGCGCGGCGACCTCCGCACGTTTTGTCTCAAGAATACGATCGAGCATGGTCATGTCAGTAGGCAATCCAGCGGGCCAGCAGCGCATCCGCGCTGCCGTCGTCGAGCGCGGTGGCGGCCGAGACCGCCCCGTCGACGAGGGTGGGGGAGTGGCCGGCAACGACGAGCGCCGCGGCGGCATTGAGCAGGACGGCTTCGCGATAGGCGCTGCGCTCGCCTTTGAGCAGACGGCGGAGCGCGTCCGCATTATGCGCCGGGTCACCGCCGCGGATCGCGTCGATCGGATGGCGGACGAGCCCTGCATCCTCGGGCGTGACGCGGCGTGGCAGTTTGGCGGTGCCGACGCTTGCGACGACGCTGTGGCCGGCGCCCGACAGCTCGTCGAGTCCCTCCTCGCCCGATACGACGAACGCCGCTTCGGTGCCGAGCTGTTCGAGTGCCTCTGCATAGAGCGCGGCATAGTCCGGGCGGGCGATGCCGATCAACTGGCGCGTGACCCGGGCGGGGTTGGCGAGCGGACCCATCAGGTTGAAGATCGTCCGCGTTGCGATCCGGCGGCGGATCGGCGTGATGCGCTTCATCGCCGGGTGGTGATTGGCGGCGAAAAGGAACGCGATGCCGATGTCGCGCAGACTGGCCTCGGCCGTCGCCCCGGCACGGTCCATGTCGAGACCGAGCATCTCGAGCGTGTCCGCGGCGCCCGCCTTGCTCGAGGCGGCGCGGTTGCCGTGCTTGGCGACGGGGATGCCACACGCGGCGACGACGAGTGCGACCGCGGTCGACACGTTGAGCGTGTGATGGCCGTCGCCGCCGGTGCCGCAGACGTCGATCGCACCCGCCGGCGCGTCGATCGGAATCATCCGGTCGCGTAGCGCGCGCGCCGCCTCGGCGATCTCGATGCTGGTCTCGCCGCGCCGCGACAGGTCGGTCAGGAACGTCGCGATCGCGTCTTCGCTAGCGCGCGCGTCGAGAATGTCGGCGAACGCCGCGCGCGCGGATTCGCGCGATAGCGGTGTCGAGGGATCGGGGAGCAGTACCGTCACGCTCATGACGGCACCCGCAGCCGCGCCGGCAGTTCGTGCGGAATTTCCGCCATCGTCAGGAAGTTGGCGAGCATGGCGTGGCCGTGTTCGGTGGCGATGCTTTCGGGATGAAACTGCACGCCGTGGATCGGCAGCGTCGCGTGACGGAAGCCCATGACGGTGCCGTCCTGCGCGGTGGCGTTGACGACGAGCGTGTCGGGGACCGCGTTGACGATCAGCGAGTGATAGCGCGTCGCGATGAACGGCGACGGAAGCCCGTGATACAGCCCGGTATCGTCGTGCAGCACGGGCGAGGTCTTGCCGTGCATCAGCCCGCCGCGCTCGACCTTGCCGCCAAAATGCTGGCCGATCGCCTGGTGCCCCAGGCACACGCCGAGCAGCGGTTTGCCTGCGTCGGCGCAGGCCGCGACGAGGTCGAGGCTGACGCCTGCCTCGGTCGGCGTGCAGGGGCCGGGCGAGATGAGAAAGGCGTCCGCGCCCGACGACAGAGCCTGTCCGGCGGAGATCGCATCGTTGCGGACGACCTCCACCTCGGCGCCCAACTCCATCAGATAATGGACAAGGTTCCAGGTGAAGCTGTCGTAATTGTCGACGACCAGGATCATCGCCCCGCCATAGACGATGACGGGCGTCGTGCAATGGGGTTGCGGACAGGGATTCGGAGGGGGATGTCCAGGGGAAGACAGCAGTGCAAAGATGCGCATGATAGGGCGCATGACAGGGAGCCATGATGCGTTCGACGTGTGCGATGGGGGAGTCGAGGGTGGTTTGGGCGGTGCGATGCACGCCTATGCAGGCCTATGCAGGGCGCATTGCATTCAGCATGGAGAAACGTGGCGCGGTAGACGTTCCGTATATAACAGGAGCCCTAATACATGTTTCGTTTGACGCTTATCGCCGCCTTGCTCGCCACGCCCGCGCTGGCCTCGGCCCAGACCGCGCCTGCCGCGCCCGCCGCGCAGGAACAGGGGCAGGACCAGGGATCGGAGACCGGCCAGCCGCCGCAGCGGATCCGCAGCGTCACGCTGGGCGCGGGACAGAAATGCCCGGCGTCGAGCACGGGCGAGATCGTCGTGTGCTCGACGCTCGACCAGCCCTATCGCATCCCGAAGGAACTGCGTGACGATGGCCCGATCGCCGCACAGAACCAGAGCTGGGTAAACCGCGCCGCGACGGCGGACGAGGTCGGACGCGTCGCGGGTGGCCTGCCCGATACATGTTCGCCGGTCGGGACGGGCGGGCAGTCGGGCTGTTCGCAGATGCGCGCGCGCGCGTTTGCCGCCGAGCGTCGCGCGGCGGCGACGGGGCAGGCGGACGGCCGCTGAGCCGAAGCCGGGGCAATCGGGGAGCCGCTCTCGTCCAGGACGAGAGCGGCTTTTTTATTGTCCGAAGGTCGGCGCGGCGGCGCGCGTGATCGCTTCGCGTGCGGCAGCCAGGATCGCGCCGGCCTTGGCCTCGCACTCGCGCTGTTCGGACGCCGGATCGCTGTCGGCGACGATCCCCGCGCCGGCCTGCGCATGGATCATGCCGTCCTTCACGACCGCGGTGCGCAGGACTATGCACGAGTCCATCGATCCGTCGGGCGAGAAATAGCCGACCCCGCCGGCATAGGCACCGCGCCGCTCGGGTTCGAGCTCGGCGATGATCTGGCACGCGCGGACCTTGGGCGCGCCGCTGACCGTGCCCGCAGGGAAGCCCGCGAACAGCGCGTCGAGCGCATCCTTGTCGGGAGACAGCCGGCCGACGACGTTCGAGACGATATGCATGACGTGGCTGTAGAATTCGACGCCGTAGCTGTCGGTCACGCGGACCGAGCCGGGCGTCGCCGCACGGCCGACATCGTTGCGCCCGAGATCGAGCAGCATCAGATGCTCGGCGCGCTCCTTGGGATCGGCGAGCAGGCTGACGCGGTTCGCCTCGTCCTCCGCGGCGCTGCGTCCGCGGGGTCGCGTGCCCGCGATCGGCCGGATCGTCACCTCGTCATCGCGGACGCGCACGAGGATCTCGGGGGACGAACCGATCAGCGAGAAGCCGGGCAGATCGAGATGGTAGAGAAAGGGCGACGGGTTGATCCGTCGCAGCGAACGGTAGAGCTCGAACGGCGGTAGCGAGAACGGCGCGCTGAAGCGCTGCGCGAGCACGACCTGGAAGATGTCGCCCGCGAGGATGTAGCGCTTCGCACTGGCCACCATCTCGCCGTACCGTTCGGGCGCGATCGCGGGTGTGTAGCGCGGCTCGGGGCAGTCGGCGCGGACCGGGGCAGGAAGCGGCGTCGTGGCAAGCCGCGCGGCGACGGCATCGAGACGCTCCTCCGCGTTCGCGACGATCGTCGCCGGATCGAGCGACGCATCGGGCCACGCGGGCGCGACGAGGTACAGCGCATCGGCGAGACGATCGAACACGAGCACGACCGTCGGCCGCACGAAGATCATGTCGGGCAGCCCGAGCGGATCGCGGTCGGGTTGCGGCAGCGTCTCGACCAGCCCGACCGTCTCATAGCCGAAATAGCCGACAAGGCTGGCAAGCGCGCGCGGCAGTTCGTCGGGAACGTCCGAGCGGCATTCGGCGACGAGCGCACGGAGCGCGGCGAGCGTCGGTTCCGCGCACGGCTCGAACGCGTCACGGTCGGTGGCCCAGCGACGGTTGATCTCCGCCTTCTGCCCGACCGCGCGGAACAGCAGGTCGGGGGCGAGCCCGATCAGGCTGTGCCGGCCGCGCGTGGCGCCGCCTTCGACCGATTCGAGCAGGAAGTCGCCGCGGCCGGGCTCGATGAGCTTGAGCGCGGCGGCGACGGGCGTCTCGGTGTCCGCGACCTGACGCCGCCAGACGAGCGCCGGCCGTCCCGCGGCCAGCGCGGCGCGTGCCGACTCAGTTATTGGAGCCATCCGGCGACAGGAGTTGCGTGCGGACGCGGGCGACCGCGGCGGGGTCGGTCTTGACGCCGACCTGCGCACGGACCGCCTTGACGAACTGCTCGACATATTCGCCGCCGACGCTGCGCGCGATCGAACCGCGTGCCGCACGGATCGCGCCCTGATTGCCCGTCGCGTTGCCCGGATCGATCTTGTCGAGCTTGACGACGAACCAGCCATCGGGGCCCGCAAGCGTCTTGGCGGTGCCCTGCGCCATGCTGAACATCAGCGAGAGCACGGGCGGCGTGCTCTGCGGGTTCTGCATGATCTGCGCGCGTGCCGCCGTAAGCGGGCGGACGGGCGGGACCGCGAAGCCGGTCTGGCCCAGCGCCTGCTGGACGGACATGCCGTTGTTGATCTTCGCGAGCGCCGCATTCGCATATTTGCGCGCGGCCTGGCCGGCGCGGTCGGCGGTCAGATCGCGGAGCACGGCGGGACGGACCTGCGCGAGCGGGCGCGGCGCGGCGCGGACGACGCGGCCAAGCCCGACCAGCGCAAAGCTGCCGTCCGATCCGGTCTGGACCATCTGCGGGGCGTCGCCCTCGCTCGCCTGGAACGCGGCGTTGAGGATCGGCGCGAGCGCGGGATCGGCCTGCGTGCCCGGCGCGTCGGGGTTGGAGCCGTCGGCGATCAGGCCGGGCGTGGTCGTCGCCGCCAGCTTGCGGTCGGCGACGATCTCGTCGAACGTCGCGTTGTTCGACAGGCCGTCGTCGATCGCGTCGTGGATCTTGCTCAGCGCTTCCTGCGCCTTCTGTGCGCCAAGCGCGGTCGCGATCTCGGCACGCGCCTGGTCGAGCGTCTTGGCGGGGACGTTCTCGATCGTGTCGACGCGCGCAACGGTCCAGCCGAGCGGCGTGCGGACCGGGCCGACCACCGCACCGCTCGCCGCGGCAAACACCTGATCCGCGACCTGCGCGCTGGTCGTGCCGGCATAGGCCGCCTTCTCGACGCCCGTCTGCGTCGAGGCCTCGAGCCCGGCGGCCTGTGCCGCCTGTGCGATCGTGCGGCCGCCCTTGACCGCGTTGGCCAGCGTGGTCGCGCCCGCCTGATCGGCGACGACGACCTGCGTGATCGTGCGCTTTTCGGTCGGAGCGTAGCGCGCGCGATCCTGCTGATACTGGCGCGCGATCTCGGCGTCGGTCGGCGTGGCCTGCGCCTTGACCTGGTTCGCATCGACCAGCGCGTAGCGGACGACGCGGCGCTCGGGGACGGTGTAGCGGGCGACGTTGCGGCGGTAGAAGGTGTTCAGCTCGGCGTCGGTCGGCGCGGGGCCCGCAGGTACCGCGGCGGTCGGGATGAAGCCGACGACGCCGCTGCGCTTTTCGAGCAGCAGCGAGGCGTAGGGAAGGGCGTGCTGGCTCGCGACCTGCGAGGCGCCGCGCGTCGGCAGGATCAGCTGTTGCGCATAGGTATCGCGGACGATGTCGCTGCGGATCTGTGCGTCGGTCAGCTTCCGCTCGACGAGCACGCGCTGATACAGCATCGGGTCGAACTTGCCCGTCGGCCCCTGCAGCGCGGGAATGCTGGCTATCTGTCCGTCGACCGCGCGCTTGCTGACGACCATGCCCTGCGCACGGCCGAACTGTTCGAGCGCGAGGCTGGCGACGATCCGGTCGAGCGTGCCGTCGAAGCCGCCCTGCTGGACGTAGCTGGCCATGTCGAGCGTCGGCTGTTGCTGGCGGAAGCCCTCCATCTCGGTCTGGACGCGCGTGCGCAGCTCGTTCGCGGTCACGTCCGCCTTGCCGACCGTGGCGACGTCGTCGCCCGTCAGGCCACCCGGTCCGGTGCTGCCCAGTCCGGTCATGTCACCCGCCGCAAAGGCCAGCGCAATGATCCCGAGGACCCCGAAGGTGATGATCACACCGAACCTCGACTGGGTGAGGCGGCGGAAGAAACTGAGCATGAATGGCCGATCGACAGGGACTGAATCGGTCCCGCTTTACGGTCTGCCTCTTCGCGCTTCAAGCTTGTGCGGCGCGCCCCTCGCGCTATCCGGGAACAAACGACTGTCTGGAGAGCATGATGCGGCGCAAGCTGGTAGCGGGAAACTGGAAGATGAACGGGTCGAGAGCGGCGCTGGCCGAGCTCGATGCGATTGCGGCGGCGGCGGCGGCCGCACCCGAGGTGGATGTCGAGATCGCGGTGCCCTTCACGCTGATCGCCGCGGCGGCGGAGCGCGTCCCGGCGCTCTCGATCGGTGCGGAGGACGTGCACGAGGCCGAGTCGGGCGCACATACCGGCTGCGTATCGGCGGCGATGGTGCTCGAGGCGGGCGCGCGGTTCACGATCGTCGGCCATTCGGAACGCCGCGCCGACCAGCACGAGACGAGCCACGATGCCTGGGCAAAGGCGGCGTCGGCGCATCGTCAGGGGCTGCGCGTGATCCTGTGCTGCGGCGAGACCGAGGCCGAGCGCAACGCGGATCGCGCCGAACGCGTCGTCCAGGCGCAGATCGAGAAGTCGGTGCCCGACAATGCCGATGGCAGCTGGTTCACGCTCGCCTACGAACCGCGCTGGGCGATCGGCACCGGGCGGACGCCGACGCTCGACGAGATTGCGGCGATCCATGCGATCGCGCGCGCCAAGCTGCGCATGCTGATCGGCGATGCCGCGGCGGGCGTCCGCATCCTGTATGGCGGGTCGGTGACCGGCGCCAATGCCGAGGCGATCCTGTCGACCGCGAACGTCGATGGCGCGCTGGTCGGCGGCGCGAGCCTGACGGCGGACAAGTTCGTGCCGATCGTCGAGGCCGCCGCCCGCTGCTGATTACTTGCATCAACTCACGGTAAATGCAGGATAGTCCATGAACTGACCCGAGGTCGGCGCGACGAGTCGTGCCGGCCGGTCATGGGGCGGCGGCGCGATGATTCGGGGGGAGGTTCTGTGGCAGGATCGAATTCGGCGTGGATCGCCGTCGCTGTGGGCGCGGCGATCGCTGCGACCCCGGCGTGCGCGGAGACGCCGCGCGAGCTGCTGACGCAGGCGGGGTTCGTCGATCGCGACCGCAGCGTGGCGCTGGCGCGGATCGACCGCGCCGCGGCGGTCGCGGGGCAGGCGCTGCGCGCGTCACCGCAGGATCAGGATGCGGCGATCGTCCAGGCGCTGGCCAATGGCTACCGTGCCAAGCTGCTCGGCAATCGCGGGCAGGCGATCGGTGCGCGCAAGCAATATGAGGCGCTCGTGCTGCGGTACCCGCGCAATGCGGAGGCGCAGGCGGCGCTGGGGGCGTGGCATGTCGGGGTGATCGCCAAGCTCGGGCGGTTCGTCGGACGCGCGGCGGCGGGCGCGCAGAAGGCGGTCGGCTATGCGGCGCTCGACCGGTCGGTCGCGCTCGGTGGCAATCGCGCGATGTTCGCGGGGCTTGCCGGATTGCTGCGGCTCGAGCTCGACCCCGAGGACCGGCGGGGGCGCGAACTCGTCGAGATGGCGAGCCGCGCGCCCGCCCCGACCGCGGTCGACATGATCGTGCGCCGGGCGGCGGTCGCGGTGATGGTGCCGCTGAAGGCGGGCGATGCGCAGCAGGTCCAGGCGCTCGCGGACCGGCTGCTGCCGTTCGGGCAGATCGCCGATCAGCGCGGGTAGCGGCGCGCAAGCATCGCGAAGGCGGCCCTGAGCGCATAGGCCTCGCCACCCTTGGGACGCCCCGGTTTGCCGACCGGGCGCCAGGCGAAGACGTCGAGATGCGCCCAGGCGATCCCCGAGGGTACGAACCGGCGCAGGAACAGCGCCGCGGTGATCGCGCCCGCAAACCCGCCATCGGGCGCGTTGACGAGGTCGGCGACGTCCGACTTGAGCATGTCGTCATACGCGTTCCAGAGCGGCATCCGCCAGACCGGGTCGGCTTGCGCATGGCTGGCGGCGATCAGGTCTGCGGCGAGCGTCTCGTCGTCGGTAAAGAGCGGCGGCAGGTCGGGGCCCAGCGCGACGCGCGCCGCGCCGGTGAGCGTCGCGAAATCGAGGATGAGGTCGGGCTTGCCCTCGACCGCGCGGGTCAGCGCGTCGCCGAGCACGAGCCGTCCCTCGGCATCGGTGTTGGTGTTCTCGACGGTCAGGCCCTGTCGCGTGTCGAGCACGTCGCCCGGGCGGAAGGCGTTGCCCGCAATCGCGTTCTCGACCGCGGGGATCAGCAGATGGAGGCGGACGGGAAGCCGCGCGCCCATCACGAGGGCTGCGAGCGCAAGCGTGTGCGCGGCGCCGCCCATGTCCTTCTTCATCAGCCGCATGCCTGCCGAGGGCTTGATGTCGAGCCCGCCCGAGTCGAAGCAGACGCCCTTGCCGACGAGCGCGACGCGTGGATGCGCGGGGTCGCCCCATTCGAGCTCGATCAGCCGCGGTGCGCGATCCTTCGACGCGGCCTGGCCGACCGCGTGGATCATCGGATAGCCCGTCGCGAGCGCATCGCCGCGCGTCGTCGTGACGGTCGCCCCGTGGCGCGCCGCGAGTGCCTCGGCTTCGGCCTCGAGCTCGGCGGGACCGAGATCGGATGCGCCGGTGTTGACGAGGTCGCGGACCAGCGCGGTCGCCTCGGCGAGCCAGACGGTCGCGTCGATCGATGCGGCGTCGGTGGTCAGAAGGACGCGCGCGCCCTTTGCGGGAAGCTTGCGATAACGGTCGAAGACATGCTGCGCGAGCATCCAGCCGAGCCCGGCGGCGCCGACTTCGCCGTCTGCAATACGGTAGGTGCCCGCGGGGAGCGAACCGCCGAGCGAGGCGATCCGCCACGGCGATGCCGTCGCTTCGTCACACACCAGCAGCATCGACCAGTCGTCCGCGGCATCGCCCGGCAGCACCGCGCGGTCGCCGGGCTTGCCGGTCAGGCCGTGCGCCGCGACCGCGGTCCGTATGCGCGGCGTCTGCGCGGCGAGCCACGTCGCGAAGGCTTCGGGCCGGACGACGTGGATCGGCGTTGCGGGCTGGCCGCGGTCGGGGTGAAGCAGGGAAGCGAAATCTGTCATTGCGTGCCAGTTACTGAGAGGGGGCCACGAGGAATTGTTCGTACCGGCCGGCAGCACCCGGCTCGGCATAGGTGCTGAGCGAGAGCGTGCGGTCGGGATAGGTGATCCGGTAGGTGCGGTTGACGAAGCCGCCGCGCAAGCGGGCGCGGCCGGTTTGTGCAAAACCGGTCGGTTCGCCGAGCGCGCCGAGGCTCGCCTTGTAGTCCGCGAGCGCGACCGGCTTGAAATAGAAATTGGCGTCTTCGGTCAGGCGACCGCGATCAAGCGTGCCGGCGCGGAGCTGGTCGTAGACCGCGCGGGCGCGGGGCAGCGCGGCGGCGTTCTCCGCGCTCGCCGCGGGGGGCGGGAGGATGATCCGGGCGATCCCCGTCGAGATGCGGCTGACCGCGTCGCTGAACCAGCTGTTGGTGAGCACGACGATCGCCGCCTTGTCGTCGGGATAGACGATGTTCTCGGACAGGAAACCGACCGCCTCGCCGCTATGCTCGACATAGCGACGGCCGTTCGCGGTGCCGGTCGAGACGCCGAGGCCATAACCGTTGGTCGAACCGTCCGCGAGCTTGACGGGGGTTTCCTGCGCCGCCCAGTCGTCCGCGGGCAGCGTGGTGCGCGCGAGCCGGGCGACGTCCCATTTGGCGAGGTCGCCCGCGCTCATCGAAAGCTCGCCCGCGGCGTAGAGCCAGCCGGGCGCGCTGGGCGTCTCGGCGCGAACGGGGCCGAGCGCGAACCGGCCATAGCCTTGCGGAAAGCGCTTGCCGATCGCCTTGTCCTGGTCGAGCGCGCGGATGTCGAGCGGCTTGAAGATGCGCTGCTGGAGGAAGGCGAGCAGCGGCACGCCTGCGACCTTCTCGACGATCATCCCCGCGACGACATAGCCGGTGTTCGAATATTGCCACTGCGTGCCCGGCGCGAAATCGAGTGGTTTCTTCGCCCAGCGATCGACGATCTGCTGCGGCGTGACCGGATGCGCCATCGCGGCGAAGCTGTAATCCTGCGGCCAGTAATCCTGCAGCCCCGCGGTATGGCTGAGCAGCTGCCGGATCGTGATGCGGTCGCCACCGGTGATCCCGGGGACGTAGGTCGCGACGGTGTCGTCGAGCTTGAGCTTGCCCTCGTCCTCGAGCAGCAGGATCGCGGCGGCGGTGAACTGCTTCGAGATCGAGGCGATCTGATAGGGAAGCGCCGGATCGGCGGTCCGGATCGTCTCGGACGGCTTGCCATACGCCCTGGTGAAGACGACGCGGCCGCCGCGCACCACCGCGATCGAGGCCGACGGCACGCCCGTATCGGCGAGCGCGCCGGTGACGAGCGTGTCGATCCGCGTAGTCTCGTCGGGGGTGAGCGACTGGGCGAGGGCGGGGATCGGCAACGCGAGCGCCGCGAGGGCGAGAAGACGGGTCAGCATGCGCGCAACGAAGCAGAACCCGATCGTCCGCGCAACGCCGTGATATTAATCACGTGTCCGTTGAAGGGGTTACAGAATGGCCGCCAAGACGCCGGAACAGGGGTCGTTACAGCGGCGTTTCAATATAGGGCCGCAAGCCTGTCATTACCGAGGGGACGAACTCATGCTGTATACCATCGCCGTCATCCTGCTGATCCTCTGGTTGGCGGGATTCGCCTTCCATGTCGCGGGCGGACTCATCCACATCCTGCTGGTTATCGCGGTCGTCGTCGTGCTGGTGAAGCTGTTCACCGGTCGCAACGTCGTCTGAAGTCCCGGTCTCCCCCGCTTCCGCGGGGGGGACCAGCGCGTCAGGCAGGGACGCCGTACAGATCGTGGTCGTCGGCATCCTCGATCGTCACTGGCACGATGTCGCCGACGTTGAGGTGGCCGGCGTCGCGCAGGAAGACCTCGCCGTCGATCTCGGGCGCATCCGCCTGTGAACGACCGGTCGCACCCTCGTCGTCGACGACGTCGATGATCACCTCGAGCGTGCGGCCGATCTTGGCCTGCAGCTTGGCTGCCGAGATGGCCGCGGTCTTCTCCATGATGCGGGCGTACCGCTCTTCCTTGAGCTCTTCGGGCACGTGGTCGGGTAACGCATTGGCCGCGGCGCCCTCGACGGGTTCGAACCGGAATGCGCCGACGCGGTCGAGCTGCGCCTCGTCGAGCCAGTCGAGCAGATACTGGAAATCCTCCTCGGTCTCGCCGGGGAAGCCCACCACGAAGGTCGAGCGGATCGTGATGTCGGGGGCGATCTCACGCCATTTGTGGATGCGCTGGAGCACCTTGGCGTCGTTGCCCGGCCGCTTCATCCGACGCAGCACCGAGGGTGCGGCATGCTGGAACGGAATGTCGAGATAGGGCAGCACGAGACCCTCCGCCATCAGCGGGATGACGTGGTCGACATGCGGATAGGGATAGACGTAGTGCAGCCGCACCCACGGCGCGATCTTGCCGAGCTCGCGTGCGAGATCGGTCATATGCGCGCGGACCTCGCCGCCGCCCTTGAGCGGCCACACCGAGTGGCGCAGGTCGACGCCGTACGCCGACGTGTCCTGGCTGATGACGAGCAGCTCCTTCGTGCCCGCGGCGACGAGCTTTTCGGCTTCGCGCAGGATCGCGTCGGGGCGGCGGCTGACGAGATCGCCGCGCAAGCTTGGGATGATGCAGAACGAGCAGCGGTGATTGCAGCCCTCCGAGATCTTCAGATAGCTGTAGTGGCGCGGGGTCAGCTTGAGCCCGGCGTCGGGGATCAGGTTGAGGAACGCCGAGGGCGGCATCGGGGCGGCCTCGTGCACCGCGCCGACGACCTGCTCATATTCATGCGCACCGGTGATCGCGAGCACCTGCGGGAAGCGCGCGCGGATCGCGTCGGCTTCCTTGCCCATGCAGCCGGTGACGATGACGCGGCCATTCTCGGCAATGGCTTCGCCGATCGCCTCGAGGCTTTCCTCCTTCGCCGAGTCGAGAAACCCGCAGGTGTTGACGAGCACGACGTCGGCGCCGGCATAGTCGGGCGACATCTGATAGCCGTCGCCGCGCAGCTGCGTGAGGATCCGCTCGCTGTCGACGAGATTCTTCGGACAGCCGAGCGAGACCATGCCGATCTTGGGCGGAGTGGGGAGGATGGTTGCCATGGGAGCCGCGCACATAGGCGCAAAGTTCGGTTTTTTCTAGGCAGCTGCGAAAAGGCCGTGCGGGGACGGGTCACGCGGCGGCGGCGCCGCGATGCAGGCGCGGAAACGGGGGCGCCTGCCGCATTCCACGGCCGCGTTGCTCGACTTCGATCGGGTGCGGCGGCATGGGAGGGGACGCGCGCCGGCTGGGTCTCGCGCGAAGGGGGTTGGGCATGCTGGCTATTGGACTGATGTCGGGAACGTCGCTCGACGGCATCGATGCGGCGCTGATCGAGACCGATGGCGAGCAGCAGGTGCGCGCGATCGCGTTTCGCGGCGAACCCTATTCGGATGCCGCGCGCGCGCAGCTCGCCGAGGCGACGCGGATGGCGCTGACCTTCGAGCGGCCGCGCGCGAGCCCGCCGATCGTCGCGGCGGGCGACCTGATCACGCGCGCGCATGTCTTTGCGGTTCACAAGCTGCTCGCGGATGCGGGCGTTGCCGCCGCCGAGATCGACGTGATCGGCTTTCACGGACAGACGATCGCGCATCGCCCCGATCGCGGCTGGACCTGGCAGATCGGCGACGGTGCGGCGATGGCGCGTGCGACGGGGATCACGACGGTGTCCGATTTCCGGTCGGCGGATGTCGCGGCGGGCGGGCAGGGCGCGCCGTTGCTGCCGGTGTATCACGCGGCGCTGGCGGCGGCGCTCGACGGACCGGTCGCGGTGCTGAACCTCGGCGGGGTCGGCAACATCACCTTCATTCCCGGCGACGCGCACGATTCGCGCGAGATGTCGCCCGAGCGCGCCGGCGGGTCGGCGGCGGGCGATGGGCTGGTCGCGTTCGACACGGGGCCGGCGAACGGCCTGATCGACAGCTGGGTCGAAGCGGAGACGGGCGCACGCTATGACGCGGGCGGCGCGCTCGCGGCGGCGGGGCGCGTCGACGAGACGGTGTTGACGGCGATGCTCGATCACCCGTTCTTCGATGCACCCCCGCCCAAGTCGCTCGATCGCAACGATTTCACGATCCAGCCCGCGCGCGGGTTGTCGGCGGCGGATGGCGCGGCGACGCTGACGGCGTTTACCGCGGCGACGGTCGCGGACGCGGTACGGCATCTGCCCGCGCGGCCGAAGCGGCTGCTGGTCGCGGGTGGCGGGCGGCACAATCCGACGATGCTGGGGATGATCGCGACCGCGACCGGACTGGTCGTCGAGGCGACCGACACGCTCGGGTGGAACGGCGATGCGCTGGAGGCGGAGGGCTTCGCCTATATGGCGGTGCGGGTGCTCCGCGGGTTGCCGATCAGCTTTCCGGGGACGACGGGCGTGCCCGTGGCGATGACCGGCGGGGTGGTCGACCGGGTCTGAACGGCGCTGGTGTCATGGGGCCGACCACCCCGGAGACCGGGGTGGTGCGACGGTCGGTCCGGCCGGGGGGCCGGACGCGCGTATCAGTGCGACTTTTTCGGCTTGGCGGGCTTCTTCGGGGCCGGCTTTGGCGGGGTCTTCTTTTCCGGCGTATCCTTCGACAGCAGCGCGGGCGCGGCGATCGCGGCGGCGATCCCGGCGACCAGCGTCGCGCCGACGGCGATCGCGGTCTTGGGGTGCGACTTCACCGCGTCGGTCGCAGTGGCGATGCCGGCCTTTGCCGCATCGGTCGCGTCGTCCATCCAGTCGCCCTTGGCGGGCGGTGCGACGTCGTCGTCATGCTTGACCTTGGCATGCGGCATGGCGGAGTTCGGGATAGACGACATAAATATTCCTCGCACAGGGATGATGCGGGTTAAACAGACCGGGTCCGTCACGGTTCCGTTACGGTCATCAAGCCGGCGAGCGACCGGCGCGGCTCAGCGTTTGCGCGTCAGTTCGCGCATCGCGTCGTCGAGCCCGGCGAGCGTCAGCGGGTACATGCGGTCGGTCATCAGTTCGCGGATGATGCGGACCGACTGCGAATATCCCCATTGCGCCTCGGGCACGGGATTGAGCCATGCCGCGGACGGATAGGTCGTCGTCAGGCGCTGCATCCACACGGCGCCGGGTTCCTCGTTGAAATGCTCGACCGAGCCGCCGGGGTGGGTGATCTCGTACGGGCTCATCGACGCGTCGCCGACGAGCACGAGCTTGTAGTCGTGGCCGAATTTGTGGAGCACGTCCCACAAGGGGGTCCGCTCGGCGAAGCGGCGCCTATTGTCCTTCCACACGCCCTCGTACGGGCAGTTGTGAAAATAATAGAATTTGAGGTTCTTGAACTCGGTCGTCGCGGCGGAGAAGAGTTCCTCGCAGAGCTTGACGAAGGGGTCCATCGAGCCGCCCACGTCGAGGAACAGCAGCATCTTGATCGCATTGCGGCGTTCGGCGCGCATGACGATGTCGAGATAGCCCTGGCGCGCGGTGCCCGCGATCGTGCCGTCGATGTCGAGCTCGTCCGCGGCGCCGTCGCGCGCGAACCGGCGCAGGCGGCGCAGCGCGATCTTGATGTTGCGCGTGCCGAGTTCGCGCGTGTTGTCGAGGTTGCGGAACTCGCGCTGATCCCAGACCTTGAGCGCGCGCTTGTGCCGGCTCTCGCCGCCGATACGGACGCCTTCGGGGTTGTAGCCGCCATTGCCGTACGGCGACGTGCCGCCGGTGCCGACCCATTTGTTGCCGCCCTGATGCCGGCCCTGCTGTTCCTCGAGCCGCTTCTTGAGCGTCTCCATGATCTCGTCCCACGACCCGAGCGACTCGATCGCGGCCATTTCTTCGGGGGTGAGGAATTTCTCGGCGACCGCCTTCAGCCAGTCCGCAGGGATGTCGGTCGGCGTGGTGCCATAGCTCGTCGCGAGACCGCGAAAGACCTTGGCGAAGACCTGGTCGAAGCGGTCGAGCAGCCCCTCGTCCTTCACGTAGACCGCGCGCGAGAGATAGTAGAACTCCTCGGGCGTCCGCTCGATCACCTCGGCGTCGAGCGCCTCGAGCAGGAGCAGATGCTCCTTGAGGCTGGCGGCGATGCCCGCGCTGCGCAGTTCGTCGAGAAAGTTCAGGAACATCTTTGCACCCTGCCGATCCCGTCGCCCGAAGTCGAGGCGGAATCGAGTATCGGGTATGCGGCGTCAGCTGCCCGGGACGTAGGCGTCGATCAGCGCGCCGACATAATCGGGATTGCGGCTGGTCAGTTCGGCCGCGGGGCGCGCATCGCCGTGGATGAAGCCGTAGACGGGGTAGATCCCGCCGCCGAGCCCGTCGACGTCCTTGTACCAGACCTTCACCCGGCTCCAGTCGTTATGCGGGGAGACGTCGAACAGCGTCACGTCCTGTTCGGCGTGACCGCGCTCGCCGTTCTGGCGCGACCAGTTGGCGTGGGTGAGCATCACGACGCGCTTCTCGACGACGCGGCTGATGACCGCGACATGGCCCATCGGCAACCGGCCGGTCTTGGCGAAGACGATGACCGAGCCGACCTTGGGCGCGTGCGTGCGCTGGTAGCGGCCGTCGGCCTGGCGCCACCAGGTCCAGGCGTCGCCATAGATATCGATCCCCGATGCGGCGCGCGCGAAGGGGACGCACTGGCCGACATAATCGAGGAGCGACGCGCCTGCGGCGGACCCGGTGCCGACCGCTATCGCTGCGGCGAGGAGAAGTCGGGGAAAGCGATACATGCGCGGACCCTAATGGCGAGGACATGACCAGCACGTTGCCGCACAAGGTTAACGCTATTCACCATGACCCTCGTTGATGTCGATCATGTTCGACGAACCGTGGCATAGCCAAGTCGTACAACGCCCAGTCGGTACCCGACAGCGTGCCGCCGCGGCGCGCGAGCCGGCGGGCATAGCGGCGCGCGCACCGCGTCACGTTCGATTCGGCGGGCGCGCCGGTCTCGAGGTCGACCAGCGCAAAGCGCGCGGGCCTGCAGTCGTCGGTGATGGTCAGGCGATAGCGATGCGTGGCGGCCGCGACGCGCAACGCCGCGACCGAGCGCAGATGGTCGACATGGACGGTCGTACCTGCAGGTGCCTCGGCACGCATCCGGATGACCGCGGCATCGATGTCGCCGCGGCGCCGCGCGGCTTCGGTGCGGACCGACTGGAGGCTGCCGAGCGTCAGCATGACGAGCAGCACCGCGCCCGCGATCCGCTTGGCGGATCCGCGCGCGAGCAGGTCGGCTATCGCATCGCCGACGAGCAGGAGTATGGCGATGCTCGACAGCAGGAAATAGCGGGGGATCCCGCTATTGGCGACGTGAAGCAGGATGAAGCCGGTCGGGAGGCCGAGGATCGCGACCGCGTGGAACCAGGCCATCGGGCGATCCCGGCGCAGCGCGTGCCAGACTGCGCCCAGAACGACGAGCGCGACCGCGGCGATCGCCCAGCCCGGGAGCGCGGTCGCGCCGATCGTCGTGGCGATCATGACACCGATCGCAGCGAACAGGCTCGAGAATGCGAACGGGCAATAGTCGCCGACCTGGAGTCCGGTCACGCTCGCCGCGGCGGCGCCCAGCAGCAGCCCGAAGACGAGCAGGACCGCGACGATGCTGGGCGCCATCACGCGCACCGTCGCGATAGCGGCCGCGCGGGTCGACGAGTTCTGGCGGAGCGTGAGCGCGATCCATGCGCCGATCGCGACGGTGACGAAGAGCATCGTGAGTTGCGCGAGCAGGCCGACGAGCGTGAGCGCGCCGAGCGTCCAGGCGACGGGGCGCGTCGGCGCGCGCGTCTCGAGCCAGCGTGCGACGACGAGGATCGCCGCGGTCGCCGCGAGCAGCATCGGCGCATAGCCGCGCGCTTCACTGCCGTAATTGACGAGGATCGGCGAGATCGCGAACAGCAGCGCGGTGACCAGGGCATGCCGCGTCGACCGGCGGGCGCCGATCGCGGCGGCGACGAGGATCGTCAGCGTTCCCGTGGCGATCGAGAGGCTGCGCAGCGCCAGCGGGTCGGCGCCGAAGCCGAGCGCGAGCATCCACAGGCTGTTAAGATAATGATTGTTGTCGTGGTTGATCGCGACGAACACGCTGAGCGGTGTCGCCGCGCGGTCGACGAGCACCGCGGACCATGCCTCGTCGATCCACAGTCCGCCGCCAGCGGAAACGATCCGCAACGCAAGCCCAAGCGCGACGATCGCGGCGAGCGACAGACGCGCCGCTGACGGGATGGCGGCAAGGGAGGCGGACGTGCGCACCGCCACGCTATGCGCCGGCACTCGTTAAAGGCGCGTGAGTCGGACTTCGGTGCCCGCCGTGTGCGCCTGCGCCTAGCCCTGGTTCTTCTGCCGCTTCGCCATGAAGGCCAAGCGTTCGAACAGCATCACGTCCTGCTCGTTCTTGAGCAGCGCGCCGTGGAGCGGGGGGATCGCCTTGGTCGGATCGCGGTTCTGCAGCGTTTCGAGCGGCATGTCCTCGTGCAGGAGCAGCTTCAGCCAGTCGAGCAGTTCGGAGGTCGAGGGCTTCTTCTTGAGCCCGGGGACGTCGCGGACGTCGTAGAACAGGTCCATCGCGCGCGAGACGAGCATCCGCTGGATACCAGGGAAGTGGACGTCGACGATCGCCTGCATCGTGTCGCGATCGGGAAACTTGATATAGTGGAAGAAGCAGCGGCGCAGGAACGCGTCGGGCAGCTCCTTCTCGTTGTTGCTCGTGATGATGACGATCGGGCGCTCGACCGCGCGGACGGTTTCCTTGGTCTCGTAGACGTGGAATTCCATCCGATCGAGTTCCTGCAACAGGTCGTTGGGGAACTCGATATCGGCCTTGTCGATCTCGTCGATCAGCAGGACGGGCGGCGCGGGCTGCGTGAACGCCTCCCAGAGCTTGCCCTTGCGGATATAGTTGCCGATGTCGTGGACGCGTTCGTCGCCGAGCTGGCCGTCGCGCAGGCGGGCGACCGCATCATATTCGTACAGCCCCTGCTGCGCCTTGGTGGTCGACTTGATGTTCCACTCGATCAGCGGCGCGCCGAGCGCCTTGGCGATTTCATAGGCGAGCACGGTCTTGCCGGTGCCGGGTTCGCCCTTGATCAGCAGCGGGCGCCGCAGGGTGACCGCGGCGTTCACCGCGACCTTCAGATCGTCGGTGGCGACATAGCTCTGGGTGCCCTCGAAACGCTTCATGCCAGTTCCCGTCAGATTCGAATTACGGGTATGGATAGAGGGTGATGGGGGCGATGCGCAAGGCGCAGTATGGGCCGCAGGTCCACAGTCCGCTATGGCTGCGTGGTCAGGAGGAAAGGGCGTGATGCAGAGGCTCGACAGGCGGACGTTCGTCGCGGGGCTTTCGGTGGCGCTCACCGGGCCGGCGACGGCGCGCCGGCCCGGCGCGCCGGCGGTGATCGCGGCGTATGAAGCGGCGACCGGCGGGCATGTCGGCGTCTATGCGCGCAACGTCGCGACGGGGCGGACGATCGCGTGGCGACCGGACGAACGGATGGTGATGTGCAGCACGTTCAAGGCGTCGCTCGCCGCGTGCGTGCTCGCGCGGGTCGATCGCGGGCGTGCGCGACTGGCGGACCGGCTGAGGCTCGACGCCGCGGACATGCAGGACTGGCATGCCCCGGTCGCGCGCGCGAACCTGGCGCGCGGGGCCATGTCGGTCGGCGAGATGTGCCGCGCGGTGGTCGAGCAGAGCGACAATAGCTGCGCCAATATCCTGCTCCGCGAGATTGGCGGTCCCGCGGGCATGACGCGGTTCTGGCGCGCGCTGGGCGATGACGTGACGCGGCTGGACGATGTCGAGCCGGTGCTGAACCGGACCCCGCCCGGCGGGATCCGCAGCACGACGACCGCGCGGTCGATGGCGACGATCCTCGAAACGCTGACGCTGGGTCCGGTGTTGTCGACGGGGTCGCGCGCGACGCTGGTGGCGTGGCTGAAGGGATGCCGGACGGGGGACAACCGGCTGCGCGCGGGGCTGCCCGATGGCTGGGCGGTCGGCGACAAGACGGGCAACAACGGGCGCGACGCGGCGGGGGACATCGCGCTGGTCTGGCCGCGGCCGGGCGCGCCGATCGTGGTCAGCGTCTATACGCGGGGGGGATCGCCGGCCGAGGCGCAGTTCGCGGCTTTGTTTGCGGGTATCGGTCGCGCGGTGGCGGCGACTCTGGCCTGACGATCGCCGCGGCGAGCGGCCTGGAGATCGCCGCGGGGAGCGGCCTAGATATCGCCGCGCGCGCTGGCGCGGGCTTCGAGCAGTGACCAGAGGCCACGGTGCTGCGCGTAGAATTGCTGCGCGCCGAACGCGATCGCGCGCTCGCGCCCCGCGCCGGTGCCGAGCCGCGGCACGATCGCGGCGCAGTCGTCGGGGGTCGGGATCGAGAGCGCGGGTGCGTCGACCTCGAGCCGCGACGCCGCGACATCGAGGACCCCGCGCACCGCGACCCAGTCGTAGAGCAGCGCCGCGATCGCCCCGCTCGCACAGCCCGCACGGCCCGAGCCGCCCAGCATGCCGAGCGCATGACGCAGCCCCGCGAGTGCTGCCTCCGTCTCGGCCTGGCCCGGTGTCGACGGCACGGGGCCGACCGCGGCGGTGAGCTGCGCGAGGAAGGTGCGCTCGGCGGCAAAGCTGCGCGCTGCGATTTCGATCCAGGGCAGCGCCTCGGGCTGCCGGGCGTGCGCGAGCGCGTCCTCGATCATCCCGGGGAAGCGGCCGTGCACGTCGCAGATCGCGTGGACCGCATCGGACAGCGTGCGCTGAAGCGGAACCGGGAGCGGGGTGGCGACCGCCGCGAGCAGCCGGCGGAGGTGCGGATGCGCGCTGCTGCCATCGGCGTCACCGAGGCGCACGACGACGGTCCAGGCATTGCCCTTCGCGTCGCCGCCCTTTCCGTCGAATGCCGTCGTCAAATCCATGATGCCCCGGTCGTGCCAACCGCATGCGCCCCATACGCACCGTCCTGTATCAATGCCTTGGAGCAGGGCGCGTAAAGACGAGGTGTATGCGGCGTTAACCAGCGTGTAACCATGAGGGCGCACCGGGACGCCGGCTCCCCGGCAACCCGCAGCGGCCCCCGTGGCAGGCGGCGCGAAACCGGCTTTACCTCGGCGGGGTGCACCGCGATAACGCGCACGCTGCCGGCCGTCCGTCGCGGCTGTTCCCTCGGAGACTACAGGATGCGTACATGGTTGCTCGGGCTTGCACTTGCTTCGGTCGGATCCGCCGCCATGGCCGCTAACGACGCGCCGCAGACGGGTACGCCGGCGGGCACGCAGTCTCCGACGCAGACTTCCGCGCAGACCCCGGCCCAGACCCCCGCCCAGACCCCCGCGCCGACTGGCGAGACGGGCGTCGACGCGGGCGGTCCGGCGGTCGGTGTACCCGGCGACCTCACGCTCGGGCGCGTGTTCGCCAATCCCGATCTGTCGGGGCCCCAGCCACGCGCGGTTCGCCTGTCGCCCGATGGCGGCTTGCTCACGTCGCTGCGCAACCGGACCGACGAGAAGGAGCGCTTCGACCTGTGGGCGGTGGATACGGCGACCGGGCAGGAGCGGATGCTGGTCGATTCGAAGAGCGTGGGCAGCGGCGCCGAGCTGAGCGAAGCCGAGAAGATGCAGCGCGAGCGGGCGCGGATCGCCGGGTCGAAGGGCATCGTCGCCTATGACTGGGCGCCCGACGGCAAGTCGATCCTCGTGCCCCTCGACGGCGACCTGTACATCGCGACGCTCGACGGCAAGGTCCGCCGGCTGACTGACAAGCCCGGCGGGCAGCTGAACCCGGTGATCAGCCCCAAGGGCGGGTTCGTGTCCTATGTCCGCGACCAGAACCTCGTCGTCCAGCCGCTCGGCGGTGGCGAGGCGCGCGCGGTCACCAAGGGCGGCGGCGGCACCGTGCATTTCGGCGAGGCGGAGTTCGTCGCGCAGGAGGAAATGGATCGCCGCACGGGCTATTGGTGGTCGCCCGACGAACGCTATGTCGCGGTCGAGCGGTTCGACGAGGCGCCGGTGCGGATCTTCACGCGCGCGTCGATCGGCGCGACCGGTACCAAGGTCTATGACCAGCGCTATCCCGCCGCGGGAACGCCCAACGCACTGGTCGAGCTTTACGTGATGAAGCCCGACGGGTCGGGGCAGGTGAAGGTCGATCTGGGGACCAACCCCGACATCTATCTCGCGCGCGTCGACTGGACGCCCGACGGGACGATGCTGCTGGTGCAACGCCAGAGCCGCGACCAGAAGCTGCTCGAGATGCTCCGCGTCGACCCCGCGACGGGCAAGTCGACGATCCTGTTTACCGAGAAATCGGGGGTGAAGAGCTGGCTCAACCTGTCCGACGCGTACCGCGTATTGAACGACGGCAGCCTGATCTGGCGGTCCGAGCGCGGCGGCTATGGCCATCTCTACCGGTTCGCGGCGGGGCGCTGGACACAGCTGACCAAGGGCGACTGGGTGGTGACCGAACTGGTCGGTGTCGACCAGGCGAAGGGGCGGCTGTTCTTCACGGGCAACAAGGACGACGTGCTCGAGCAGCAGCTCTATTCGGTCGACGTCGCCAAGCCGAACGCGATCACCAGGCTGACCGAGCGCGGCTGGTGGAACAGCGCGACGATGGACGCCGCGGGAACGCGGTTCATCGTCTCGCGCTCGAACCCGTCCCAGCCGACGCAGGTCTATCTGGCGGATGCGGCCGGCAAGCGAATCTCGTGGATCAACGAGAATGCGGTCAAGGAGGGGCATCCCTATTACCCCTATGCCGCGAGCCACCAGCAGACCAAGTTCGGCACGCTGAAGGCCAAGGACGGCACGACGCTCTATTACGAGATGATCACCCCGCCGCTTGAGCCGGGGAAGAAATATCCCGTCTTCTTCCAGCATTATGGCGGTCCGGGCACCGGCCAGCAGGTCACGCGCGGCTGGCAGGGGCCGCTGCCGCAATATCTCGTCGACCAAGGCTGGATCTTCTTCCAGATCGACAATCGCGGGTCGTACAACCGGGGCAAGAAGTTCGAGGCCCATATCTATCACGCGATGGGGACGGTCGAGGTCGAGGACCAGCTGAGCGGGGCGGAGTATCTGAAGACGCTGCCGTTCGTCGAGCCGAGCAAGATCGCGACCTATGGCTGGTCGTACGGCGGGTACATGTCGCTGAAGATGCTCGAGAAGACGCCGGGGGTCTATGCCGCCGCGGTGTCGGGCGCGCCGGTCACCGACTGGCAGCTCTACGACACGCATTATACCGAGCGGTATCTGGGCGATCCGAAGACCGATCCGGCGAGCTATGCGACGTCGGCGGCGGTCGAGGATGCACCGCTCATCAAAGATCCGCTGCTGCTGATCCACGGCATGGCGGACGATAACGTGTTTCTCGACAATTCGACCAAGGTCGCGGCCAAGATGCAGGCGACCGCAACGCCGTTCGAAATGATGTTTTACCCCGGCTACACGCACCGCGTCGCGGGGCCGGGGATCAGCGAGCATGTCTGGGGGACGATCCTCAACTTCCTCGACCGGACGGTGAAGGACAAGCCGGTAGCGCCCTGAGGCTACAGGGGGGCAATTCGTCTCCGTCATCCTGGGCTTGACCCAGGATCCAGGGTCGCGGGCGGTGACGTACGTGGCTCTGGATCCTGACTTTCGTCAGGATGACGGGGGTGGCTGGCTTGCCATCGGTGAAATAAAGTTATCTGGCGGGCGTCGTTCGGGACGTTTAAGGACGCGCGCAAACCCCGGCGGGGCGGGTGCAATCGGAGAAGTGTGATGGGTTATCGGATCGTGGTCGCAGGGGCGACCGGCAATGTCGGGCGCGAAATGCTCAACATCCTGGCGGAGCGCGAATTTCCCGCGGACGAGATCGCCTGCGTCGCATCGTCGCGCAGCCAGGGCGAAATGGTCGACTATGGCGACACCGGCAAGCAGATCAAATGCCAGAATATCGAGAATTTCGACCCCGCCGGCTGGGACATGGCGCTGTTCGCGATCGGGTCGGAGGCGACCGCGGTCTATGCGCCGAAGTTCGCCGCGGCGGGGTGCACCGTGATCGACAATTCGTCGCTCTACCGGATGGACCCGGACGTGCCGCTGATCGTGCCCGAAGTGAACGCCGACGCGATTGACGGGTACAAGGTGCGCAACATCATCGCCAACCCGAACTGCTCGACCGCACAGATGGTCGTCGCGCTCAAGCCGCTGCATGACGCCGCCAAGATCACGCGCGTCGTCGTCGCGACTTATCAGTCGGTGTCGGGCGCGGGCAAGCAGGGCATGGACGAGCTGTTCGAGCAGAGCCGCAACATCTTCGTCGGCGACCCAGCCGAGGCCAAGAAGTTCACCAAGCAGATCGCGTTCAACGTGATCCCGCACATCGACAGCTTCCTCGACGACGGCTCGACCAAGGAAGAGTGGAAGATGGTGGTCGAGACCAAGAAGATCCTCGACCCGAAGATCAAGGTCACCGCGACCTGCGTCCGCGTGCCGGTGTTCGTCGGCCATTCGGAAGCGATCAACATCGAGTTCGAGAACGAGATCTCGGCCGAGGAGGCGCAGAACATCCTGCGCGAGGCGCCCGGGGTCATGCTGATCGATAAGCGCGAGGATGGCGGCTATATCACGCCGATCGAATGCGTCGGCGAGTTCGCGACCTTCATCAGCCGCGTGCGCGAGGATTCGACCGTCGAGAACGGGATCAACCTGTGGTGCGTGTCGGACAATCTGCGCAAGGGCGCGGCGCTGAACGCGGTGCAGATCGCCGAGCTGCTCGGTCGACGGCATCTGAAGAAGGACGCGTAAGGGACTGATCTGGGGGGAGGCTGTGCCGCCCTCCCCTCATCCCGGGCTCGACCCGGGACCCAGGGCCATAGATGTCGCCCTTGATACTCTGGGTCCCGGGTCGGGCCCGGGATGACGGAGAGGGTCGGCGGCGATTAGTGCCCGATATACCGTCCCGGCCGGTGCCAGGCGATCAGGATCAGGCTGATCGCCGCTGCGCTGAGTACCGACCAGACGAGCTGGCCCGTGCTGACGACGGGGATCGCCGCAGCGAGGATCACGACGTCGAGCGCGATCTGCGTGCGGCCCGCATTCCAGCCGCGCGTGCGCTGTAGCCAGAGCGTCACGACCCCGGTGCCGCCGACCCCGGCCTGATGTCGCGCGAGGACGAGGATGCCGAGCCCGATCACCGTGCCGCCGCCGACCGCGGCGAAGAACGGGTGCATCTGGTCGACGTGCATCGATCCGCCCGCAAAGGTCGAGAAGGCGGCGATCCCTGCATTCACCAGCATCGTCTTGATCGCGAAGCGGCGGCCCATCGCGTAATGCGCGAACAGGAAGAAGGGCAGGTTGATCAGCGTGAACAGCACGCCCGTCGGCAAGGGCACCAGGTAGGACAGGAGCAGCGCGATCCCGGCAACGCCCCCGGTGACGAGCCCCGCCGCCTTCAGGAAGACCAGCCCGATCACGAGCAGGATACAGCCGATGACGAGCGCATAGAAATCCTCCGCGATGCTGTGCGGGCGTCCCAAGGGAAGGGTGGCTATGGGGAGGGTGGCGGCAGATGGCGGCATTGCGGGTCCTTGGTCGGGCCCTTCGCGCATCCTCGGTGAATCGTCCGACGCGATCCTTGCGCCATAGCTAGAGAAGTTTGCGCGTCACACTACCCCTTTTTGTGATGGCGTGGTGCGGCGGGGCGATGCCGATGCGCGCCCGTCATCCTGACGAAAGTCAGGATCCAGGGTACCAGGCGCCGCGTTCGTGGCTCTGGGTCCTGACTTTCGTCAGGATGACGTGGGGGTGGGGCGCGGATATTCCTCGGAGCGCGTGTCTTCGTGGCGGTTGACAGCAAGGGGGCGTGTGTCGGACGGGGGCGGCGACATCCTACGACTACAGGGATCTGGATCCGTGGCACATTCCCCGACCGAGACGCAGTATTTCGAGAGCTTCGACGGCACGCGGATCGCGTGGCGCGAGGTCGGCGAGGGGCGGCCGGTGGTGCTGATCCACGGCTATTTCTCCGACGCGAAGACCAACTGGATCCGCTATGGCCACGCCGCCAAGATCGCGGCCAAGGGGTTCCGCGTGATCATGCCCGACCTGCGCGCGCACGGCGAGAGCGGCAAGCCGCACGGGCTGGAATTCTATCCCGCGGATGCGCTGACGCTCGACGGCCATGCGCTGGTGGATCATCTCGGGCTCACCGACTATGACCTTGGCGGCTATTCGCTCGGCGCGCGGACGACGTCGCGGATGCTCGCGACGGGCGCGACCCCCAGGCGCGTGATCTTTTCGGGGATGGGGCTCGCCGGGCTGACCGAGACGTCGCGGCGTGCAGGGCATTTCCGTAACATTCTCAGTAATCTCGGCAAGCATGTTCAGGGTACGCCTGAATGGCTGGCCGAGGCGTTTCTCAAGACCACGGGCGGTGATCCGGTCGCGCTGCTCGGGATTCTCGAGACATTCGCGGACACGCCGATCGAGGCGGTCAAGGCGATCGAGCAGCCGGCGCTGGTCGTCTGCGGCGCGGAGGACGCGGATAACGGGTCGGCGCCGGACCTCGCCGCGGTGCTGCCGCATGGCCGTTATGTCGCGACGCCGGGCGGGCATATGAGCGCGGTGGTGAAGCCCGAGCTTGGCCAGGCGATCGCGGATTTCCTTGCGGGCTAAGTTTCCGTCATCCTGACGAACGGCAGGACCCAGGGTTACGGGGGGCGGCACGGCTTGGCTCTGGATCCTGACTTTCGTCAGGATGACGAGTGGGTTGGCGGGTCGCGGGTTGACCATCTGGCGGCGGATCATCCATCAGGGCCTCACGATAAGGGGATGATGATGGTTCGGTTCAGCGTTTCAATGTTTGCTCTCGCCGGCGCGCTGTGCGCCGTGCCGTCGGTGGCGGGTGCCCAGGCCGCCGCTGCCGCGTCCAGCCCGACCGCCGCGCAGGCGGATGCGTTCGTCGCCGAGGCGGAGAAGGTCTTTGCCGCGCGGTCGGTCGACGCGTCGCGCGTGGCGTGGGTGAACGCGACCTACATCACCGACGATACCGATGCGCTGGCGGCGAAGTCGGGCGCGGAGATGACCGACCTCGGCGTCAAATATGCGCTGGGTGCGGCGAAATACGCCACTGTCCCGGGGCTGTCGGTCGACACCAAGCGCAAGCTCGACCTGCTCCGTGGGGGGCTGACGCTGCCCGCGCCGACGCGGCCGGGCGCATCGGACGAGCTGTCGATGCTGACGACGAAGATGTCGTCCTCCTACGGCAAGGGCATGGGGACGCTCGACGGCAAGCCGATCAACGGCTCGGACATCGAGGCGGCGATGGGCGAGAGCCGCGATCCCGCCAAGCTGCAGGAGATGTGGACGAGCTGGAACGACGCGGTCGGCGCACCGATGCGCGGCGACTATGCCAAGATGACCGCGATCTCGAACGAGGGCGCGCGCGAGCTGGGCTACAAGGATGTCGGCGCGCTCTGGCGGTCGGGCTACGACATGAGCCCCGAGCAGTTCGCCGCGCTGACCGACAAGATCTGGAAAGAGGTCGAGCCGCTCTACATGGCGCTGCACACCTATACGCGGTGGAAGCTCAACGAGAAATATGGCGACGCGGTCCAGTCGAAGACCGGCCCGATCCGCAGCGACCTGCTCGGCAACATGTGGGCGCAGGAATGGGGCAACATCTACGACATCGTCGCTCCCAAGGGCGCGGGCGATCTGGGCTTCGATACCGGCGAGCTGCTCAAGGCCAAGGGCTATGACGCGGTGAAGATGGTCAAGCAGGGCGAGGGGTTCTATTCGTCGCTCGGTTTCGCGCCGCTGCCCGAGACATTCTGGAAGCGGTCGCAGATCACCAAGCCCGCGGATCGCGACGTGATCTGTCACGCCTCGGCCTGGGATATCGACAATCTGGACGATATCCGGATCAAGATGTGCACCAAGGTGAATGCGGACGACTTCGTCACGATCCACCACGAGCTCGGCCACAATTACTATCAGCGCGCGTACAAGGCGCAGCCGATGCTGTACAAGAACGGCGCGAATGACGGGTTCCACGAGGCGATCGGTGACACCGTCGCGCTGTCGATCACGCCCGATTATCTCGTGAAGATCGGGTTGCTCGACCAGGCCAAGGTGCCGAGCGCGGACAAGGACATCGGCCTGTTGCTGCGTCAGGCGATGGACAAGGTCGCGTTCCTGCCGTTCGGGCTGCTGATCGACAAATGGCGCTGGGGCGTGTTCTCGGGGCAGATCCCGACGACCGGCTATCAGGCGGCGTGGGACCAGATGCGGCTGCAATATCAGGGGATCAAGCCGCCGGTCGCGCGCGACGAGACCAAGTTCGACGCGGGCGCGAAATACCATATCCCGGCGGCGGTGCCGTACACGCGCTATTTCCTCGCGCGCGTGCTGCAGTTCCAGTTCTACAAGGCGGCGTGCGACCAGTCGGGGTGGAAGGGACCGCTGCATCGCTGCTCGTTCTACGGCAACAAGGCGGTCGGCACGAAGCTGAACGCGATGCTGAGCATGGGGCAGTCCAAGCCATGGCCCGATGCGCTGCAGGTGTTCACCGGGAGCCGCGAGATGTCGGGCGCGGCGCTGGTCGAGTATTTCAAGCCGCTCAAGACGTGGCTCGACGTGCAGAACAAGGGCAAGCCTACGGGTTGGTGAGCGGTGGTCGCGGCCGGGCTTGCCGGATTCGTCGTCATTCCGTTGTCGTGACGGAGGGCGGCGGATCCGGACGTGCCCAAGGCGGCGTGCCTGGCTCTGGGTCCTGACTTGCGTGAGGATGACGGAGGGGGCGCCGGCCTTCGCTGCCGTGAGCGCGGGAGCGCTGGGGCGATTATTCGGGGATCGTGCCGGCGTCGGCGATGCCGGACTCGAACGATTTCGACGAATCGGTGCCGTCTGCCTGATGCGCGCCCTTGCCCTTGGCCTTCGGAGCCGGGGCGTCCTTCGGCGTGCTGCCGCGCAGCGTGAGGAGCGCGGCGGCCGCGCCGATCATCGCGACCCCGCCGGCGATCGCGGCCGCACCCCATTTGCCGCCGACCTTGTCGGTTGCGGTGGCGATCGGCGACTTCGCGATGGGCTTGCGTGCCGAAGATGGCCGCGGTGTGCTGCGCTTCGTCGAGCGCGGCTTTGGCGCGGGCTTGGCAGCGGGCTTGCGCGGCGTGGTACCCACGGGCTTTTCAGCGACGGGCTTGGCCGCGGTCGCGGGTTTCGGCGTCGCCTTGGGTGCCACCTTGCCGGCCGCCGGGGCCGCCGTCTTGCGGGGGGCACGGCGGCGCGTCACGGGCTTCTTGACGTCCGTATCGGGGGTATCGGTGTCAGCCACGGCTATGCTCCCTGAAAAAATGATTCCGGATGCGTAACGCATTGCGCACCGATCCGCTCCGTCGATGACGCCATGGCTCAGCGGAACGGGGGTTCGTCGAACGCGCGCAGCTTGCGGCTGTGGAGCTTGGCGCCCTCGAGCCGCAATTGTTCGCACGTCTCGATCCCGATCCGTAAATGCTCGCTGATCGCGCGTTCGTAGAAGCGGTTGGCCTGGCCGGGAAGCTTCAGTTCGCCGTGGAGCGGCTTGTCCGAGACGCAGAGCAGCGTGCCGTAGGGGACGCGGAAGCGATAGCCCTGCGCGGCGATCGTCGCCGATTCCATGTCGATGCCGACCGCGCGGCTGAGCGAGAACCGCAGCGCGGACTTCGAATAGCGCAATTCCCAGTTGCGATCGTCGGTGGTGACGATCGTGCCCGTGCGAAGACGACGCTTGAGATCCTCGCCCGACTGGCCCGACACGATCTCGGCGGCCTTCGCCATCGCGACCTGGACCTCGGCGATCGCGGGGACGGGGATCTCGGGCGGAAGGACGTCGTCGAGGACGTGGTCGTCGCGCAGATAGGCATGCGCGAGCACATAGTCGCCGATCCGCTGGCTGGGGCGCAGCCCGCCGCAATGCCCGATCATCAGCCACGCCTCGGGACGCAGCACCGCGAGATGGTCGCAGATCGTCTTGGCGTTGGATGGCCCGACGCCGATGTTGACGAGCGTGATGCCGGTGCGATCGTCCGCCATCAGGTGATAGGCGGGCATCTGGTGACGGCGCCATGCGCTGTCGGAGATGATCTTGTCGATGTCGTCGCCCGACGAGATCGTGATCCCGCCCGCGCCCGACAGGCTGGTGAAGCGGCTTGGCGTTCCATCCGGTTTCGGCCCGAGCTGCGTTCCCGCCCAGCGAACGAATTCATCGACATAGCGGTGATAGTTCGTGAACAATACGAAGCGCTGCGCATGCTCGGCGGGCGTGCCCATATAGTGGCGCAGCCGCGCGAGGCTGAAATCGGTGCGAAGCCCGTCGAACAGCGCGAGCGGGCGGATATCGTCCTGCGCGACCCAGAGGCCGTCGGCGATCTCGTCGCCGATATGCGCGAGCTCGGTGGCGGGGAAGAAGCGGGCGAGCTCGGTCGCGGACACCTCGTCGAGGCTGAGCGCGTGGCCGGGATCGATGACATAGGGGAAGGGGATTTCCTGCCGCCCCTCGACCGCCTCGACGTCGACGTCGTAATCCTCGATCAGCAAAGTGAGCTGTTCGGTCAGATAATCGGCGAAGATCGCGGGCTTGGTGACGCTGATCCGGTATTCGCCGGGGCTCACCATCCGCCCGAACGAGCGCAGCGGCGTGGGGCGGTCGACGCCACCCTTGTAGATCAGGCGGATCTCGGGATAGGCGAACGCGCCGTCGCTGCGGCTGGCCGGATCGGGCACGGTGCCGTCGGCGATATACGCGCTCATGGCGGACTGAAGACGCGCGACGGAGGCGCGGTAGAGGCGGTCGAGTTCTGCGACCAGATCGGATGCGATTGTCATCGCGCAGTGTTACGCGGGGCAGGTTACGGAGGCAAGACGTCGGGCGACGCCAAATCCTCCCCCTCGCGGGGGAGGATCGAAACGGATCAGATCTCGCTGAGCAGGTGTTCGGCGGAGCTGACCTTGAACTCGCCCGGGGCCTCGACGTTGAGCTGTTCGACGACGCCGTCGTTGACGATCATCGAATAACGCTGGCTGCGCGTGCCCATGCCGAAGCCCGAGCCGTCCATCGTCAGGCCGATCGCCTTGGCGAAGTCGCCATTGCCGTCGGCGAGCAACGTGATGTCGCCGGCGCCCGCGGACTTGCCCCATGCGTCCATCACGAACGCGTCATTGACCGAGGTGCAGGCGATCTCGTCGACGCCCTTGGCCTTCAGCGCGGCTTCCTTCTCGACGAAGCCCGGCAGATGCTTGGCCGAGCAGGTCGGCGTGAACGCGCCGGGAACGGCGAACAGCGCGACCTTGCGGCCTGCGAAGAAGCTCTCGGACTCGATCTGATCGGGGCCATCGGCCGTGGCCTTGACGAATTTGGTGTTGGGAAGGCGGTCGCCGACGCTGATCGTCATGGATAATCTCCTGGATGTCGCGAGAAGGTCTCGGAGCGGACCCGTACCTCGGATGGCGGCATGGCGATTTCAAGCGTGGCGGCTGGGGGTCCGCGTCGCTATGTGACAAAGCATGGACAAGACGGCCTTTCTTTCCGGACAATTCCTGCTGGCGATGCCCGGCATGAGCGACCCGCGGTTCGCGCGCGCGGTCATCGCGATGTGCAGCCACGATGCGACGGGTGCGATCGGGATCGGGCTGGGGGCGACGATCGACGGCCTGGGCTTCCACGATTTGCTCGAGCAGTTCGAGATCGCGCCGGGCGACGCGCCGAACGCACCGGTGCATTTCGGCGGACCGGTCGAGCCGCGGCGGGGCTTTGTCGTGCATTCACGCGACTGGGGCGGGCAGGATACGATCGACGTCGCCGGGCTGTGGGCGTTGTCGGGTACGGTCGACGTGCTGCGCGCGATCGCCGAGGGCAAGGGGCCGTCGCAGTGGGTGGTCGCGCTGGGCTATGCGGGCTGGGACGGCGGGCAGATCGAGGGCGAACTGTCCCGCCCCGGCTGGTTCAACGTCGCAGGCGATACCGACCTGCTGTTCGAGACCGCAGCGAAGGACCGCTGGACGAGCGCGTTCGCCAAGGCGGGGGTCGATCCGCGGCTGCTGGTGGCGGAGACGGGGCGGGCCTGACCGGATCCTTCTCCTTGGCGGGGGAGGAAAGTTTGGGTGCTTTAGGACCGTCGTCGGGGTTTCGTGCGTCATATAAAGATATCTTTATATTTGATTTGGCGCGTTCGATCCTTTATGCGGCGGCGCATCCGGCACGGGCATGAGGCTCGCCGATCAAAGATTTCCAGGAGACATCCTCGTGGCCACCACGCTCGCGCCCCAGAAGACGGACGGCAAGACCGATTACGTCGTCGCCGACCTCAGCCTCGCCGATTTCGGCCGCGCCGAGATCAACATCGCCGAAACCGAAATGCCGGGCCTGATGGCGCTCCGCGAGGAATTCGGCGCAGCGCAGCCGCTCAAGGGCGCGCGCATCACCGGTTCGCTGCACATGACGATCCAGACCGCGGTGCTGATCGAGACGCTGACCGCGCTCGGCGCCGACGTCCGCTGGGCAACGTGCAACATCTTCTCGACGCAGGATCATGCCGCGGCCGCGATCGCCGCAACGGGCGTGCCGGTGTTCGCGATCAAGGGCGAGACGCTCGCGGATTATTGGAACTATGTCGGCGACATCTTCTCGTGGGATCGCGACGTCGAAGGCCAGACCGCGAACATCATCCTCGATGACGGCGGCGACGCGACGATGTTCGCGCTCTGGGGCGCCAAGCTCGAAGCCGGCCACACGATGCCCGAGCCCGAGAACGAGGAAGAGGTCGAGATGCAGCGTGCGCTGAAAGCGTATGTCGCAAAGAACCCCGGCTACCTCACCGAGACCGTCAAGAACCTGAAGGGCGTCTCGGAAGAGACAACGACGGGCGTGCACCGCCTGTACGAGATCGCCAAGAAGGGCGAGCTGCCGTTCCCCGCGATCAACGTCAACGACTCGGTCACCAAGTCGAAGTTCGACAATCTGTACGGCTGCAAGGAATCGCTGGTCGACGCGATCCGTCGCGCGACCGACGTCATGCTCGCGGGCAAGGTCGCCTGCGTCGCCGGTTTCGGTGACGTCGGCAAGGGTTCGGCCCAGTCGCTCCGCAACGGCGGCGCGCGCGTGATGGTGACCGAAGTCGATCCGATCTGCGCACTGCAGGCGGCGATGGAGGGCTTCGAGGTCGTGACGATGGAAGAGGCCGTGAAGCGCGCGGACATCTTCTGCACCGCGACCGGCAACGCCGACGTCATCACCGCCGATCACATGAAGGCGATGAAGCCGATGTCGATCGTCTGCAACATCGGGCACTTCGACTCCGAGATCCAGATCGCCGCGCTGTCGAACTATGACTGGACCGAAGTGAAGCCCGGCACCGACCTGGTGAAGTTCCCGGACGGCAAGCAGATCATCATCCTCGCAAAGGGTCGCCTCGTGAACCTGGGTTGCGCGACTGGTCACCCGTCGTTCGTGATGTCGGCCTCGTTCACCAACCAGACGCTCGCACAGATCGAGCTCTGGACGAAGGGCGAGAACTACAAGAACGAAGTGTACGTCCTGCCGAAGCATCTCGACGAGAAGGTCGCAGCGCTGCACCTCGAAAAGCTCGGCGTGAAGCTGTCGAAGCTGTCGGACAAGCAGGCCGGTTATATCGGCGTGCCCGTCGAAGGCCCGTTCAAGCCGGATCACTACCGCTACTGATCGCCCACGCGATCGACCGCGCTACGGGGCCGCGTCTACCGGGAGGTGGACGCGGCCTTTGTCGTTTTGGGGCAAGTGATACCGACCAGATCCTGCCGGGTTCGCAGGTGGTTAGGACGCGGTCTTCGGATCCGGTTTGACGGTCGGCGACGGCGCCGACGACGCGGCGGCAGTGCCCGGCTTGCGACGGACGCCATCGAGGTCGCGGGGCGGTACGGCCGCGGGGGATGGCGGGTCGCCCGCGACGGGGACCGCACGCAGCGTCTGCTGAGTCCGCATGCACTGCGACAGATCGGTCCGGCGGACCTGCTGGCAGTTCCACAGCGACTTCTCGTAACTGTTCGCCCGGTCACGCATATAGCTGAACGTCATCGCCGACGTCTGCGCGGGGGTGAGCGGCAGGCTGGTCGCGGCCTTGGTGCGGTCCGCCCATGCCATGTAGCGGCAGAAGGCGCGGTCGCCACAGGCCTCGACCGCAACGGTCTGGAAACTCGCCGACAGCGTGCCCGGCGGGAAGACGACGAGCAGCGTGTCGCGGTCGGCGGCGGGGGTCGGCGCTGCCGAAGCGGCCGCGACGTCCGGACCGGCGCCCGCGGTGTCGCCCTCGAAGACGAAGCCCATCGCCGCCGACGCCTCGGCGAGGGCTGCGTCGGCCTGCTCGAGCGCGGCGCCGGTGCGGTGCGCGTCGGAGATTTGCGCGAGCTGCGTGATCACGGGTTCGCTGCCCTCGGGTTGGCGGCGGAACGCGGGGGGCGTGCCCCACCAGCCCGACCAGCGGAAGAACAGGTGCGACTTCACCGCGACGATCTTGTCGAGGCTCGACTGCCAATAGGGGACGACCCAGTCGGTATGGTAATGCGTGGCATAGCCGACCGGGCGATACACCGATCCCGCGAGCGCGGCGGCAGCGACCTCGCGCGCCCGCCGCCATGCGTCGTCGCTCGGCGACCACCGCCGCAGCGCGCCGTCGCAGCTGAAACTGAACTGGCAGCCGGTCTCGCGCGCCTCGCCCTCGAAGACGACGCCGCAGACGGTCTTGGGGAAGGCGGGGTGCCGCAACCGGTTGAGCACGACCTGCGCCACCGCGCGTTCGCCGAGCGTGTCGTCGCCCGCCTCGTAGAGAATGCCCGCCGCCATGCAGTCGGTCGCGCGCGCGCGATCCGCGGTCCCGCCGGCAAAGCGGAATGGCCGCGCGGCGGGGTTGGGGTCGGTCGAGAAGGGGACGCTCGCGTTGAACGCGCGCGCATCCTCGGGCGCGAGATCGACGAACTTGACGGGTTCAACCTGTGGCAGCTCCGCCTGCGGCACCACGCGGGGGCGGGGGATGACCGGCACCCCCCGCTTGCGGACGGCGGGCGGGTCCGACACGACCAGCGACGGTACCGCGATCGCCGCCGCGGCGATCGCCAGTACCGACACGCGGACCAGCGTCGACCGGCGCGTGCCGGTCCCGGTGGTCTCTTCGCCGGGCGCGTCCGGTAGGGCGCCGGCGTCGCCACGCGCGTCGATCATCGTCTTCACTGCTCCGGAAGGAAGTCCGGCACCGACAGATAGCGCTCGCCGGTGTCGTAGTTGAAGCCCAGCACGCGGACGTCGTCGGGCAGGTCGGGCAGCTTCTGCAGGATCGCCGCAAGCGTCGCGCCCGAGCTGATCCCGACCAATATGCCTTCCTCGCTCGCCGAGCGACGCGCCATATCCTTGGCGACCGCGGCATCGACCTCGATCACGCCGTCGATCGCCTGGGTGTGGAGATTGGCGGGGATGAAGCCTGCGCCGATGCCCTGGATCGGATGCGGCCCGGGCTGGCCGCCCGCGATCACGGGCGACGCGGCGGGTTCGACCGCATAGACCTTGAGCGATGGCCATTCGGCCTTGAGCGCCTGTGCGACGCCGGTGATGTGACCGCCCGTACCGACCCCGGTGATGATCACGTCGATCGGAGAATCGCGGAAGTCGTTGAGGATTTCCTGTGCCGTCGTACGGACATGCACGTCGATGTTCGCAGGATTTTCGAACTGTTGCGGCATCCACGCGCCGGGCGTCTGCGCGACGAGTTCGCGCGCACGCTCGATCGCGCCCTTCATCCCCTTTTCACGCGGGGTGAGATCGAAGGTCGCACCATAAGCGAGCATCAGGCGGCGGCGTTCGAGGCTCATGCTCTCGGGCATGACGAGCACGAGCTTATAGCCCTTGACCGCGGCGACCATCGCGAGACCGACGCCGGTGTTGCCGCTGGTCGGTTCGATGATCGTCCCGCCGGGCTTCAGGCGACCATCCGCCTCTGCCGCCTCGATCATCGCGAGCGCGATCCGGTCCTTGATCGAGCCGCCGGGGTTCGAGCGTTCGGACTTCACCCAGACCTCGGAGTCGGGGAACAGCTTCGACAGGCGGATGTGCGGCGTGTTGCCGATCGTGTCGAGGATCGTGTGGGCCTTCATGGCTTGGCTTCTCCGTGCTGGGGTTCGGTCTCTAGTATCTCTGGCGGATCAAAGGTCTTGGCGCGTCCGAGTTCCGGGAACAGGCGCGCCCAGCCGATCGTGACGGCAATAGCACCGACGCCCCCGAACACCACTGCACCGACCGGGCCGAGCATCGCCGCCATCACGCCGCTCTCGAACTCGCCGAGCTCGTTCGATGCCGAGATCGTCAGCTGCGACACCGCGCTGACCCGGCCGCGCATGACGTCGGGGGTGTGAAGCTGGATCAGTGACTGGCGGACATAGACCGAGATCATGTCGGCACCGCCCGCGACGATCAGCGCGACGAGGCTGAGCAGGAAGGCGGGGTGGACGGGGATGCCGGCGATCGTGCCGGGCGCGATGCCGAGCAGGTCGACGATCGGGGTGGCGACGCCGAAGGTCAGGATCGCGAGGCCGAACACGACGACCGCGATCAGCATCTTCACGCCGACATTGCTGCTCATCGGCCGGAACGAGAACCAGATCGCGGTGACGGCGGCGCCGATCCCCATTCCCGCCGCGAGCACGCCGAGACCCTGCGACCCGACATGGAGGATGTCGCGCGCATAGACGGGCAGCAGCGAGGTGGCGCCCGCCAGCAGCACCGCGAACAGGTCGAGCGTGATCGTCGCGAGCACGAGCCGGTTGCGGCGGACATAGGTGAAGCCCTCGATGATCCGCGCCAGCGGGCGGTGATCGGTCTGCGCGGCGGGCTGTGCTACCGGGCCGATCAGGAACATGAAGACGAGCGCGACGAGGAACAGCAACGTCGCGACGCCGTAGGCGACCTCGGGATGGATCGCGTAGAGCAGTCCGCCGACGCTCGGCCCGGCGATCGTGCCGACCTGCCACGCGATCGAGCTGACCGCGATCGCGGTCGGCAGGACCGCGCGGGGGACCAGATTGGGGGCGAGCGCGGAATAGGCCGGGCCCGAGAACGCACGCGCGACGCCGAACGCGACCGCCGCGGTGAACAGCGCGCCGAGCGTCAGATGGCCCGACCAGGTCAGCAGCCAGAGCGTCGCCGCGGTCAGCACGAGCAGCCCCGTGGTGCCGCGCACGATCCAGCGACGGTCGAAGCTGTCCGCGACGAGCCCGGTGATCGGGGTCAGCAGGAACAGCGGGACGAACTGCGCAAAGCCGATCATCCCGAGCATGAACGCGGCCTGGCGGATGTCCATCGTTTCGCGCGCGAGATTGTAGACCTGCCACCCGATGACGATCGACATCGCGCTGACCGCGATCGTGCCGGTGAAGCGGGACAGCCAATAGGCGCGGAAATTGGCGATCCGGAAGGGATGCTGATGCGGGTCGATCGTCGGGTCCATCGTCCCGGGCTTTAGGGGGAAGCGCGCGCGAAGGGCAACCGGAGCTTTGCTTGGGGCGGGGATAGGGCGGGGGCGGCTCCGCTTCTATTGGTCGCTGTCGTCATGCTCCGTCATCCTGACGAAAGTCAGGATCCAGAGTTACAGGCGCTGCCCTGCGTTACTCTGGATCCTGACTTTCGTCAGGATGACGGGGGGAGGAAGGGGTCCCCCCGACTAGCGGCGGCAAAGCATGCGGCAGGGGACCCGTTGCGCGCGACGAGCCGCGGGGGTTCGGAGCCGCACAGAACCGCATACCCCAGACGGGAATTGATGTTCGGCCCCGTCCGCGCCTATAGGCTCCATCAACTCCCCTACGGAAAACGAGGTTTCCCACATCGTGGCCAAAGCCCCCCCAGCACGCGCAATCGCCGAACCGCCGATCACCAACCGCGAACGACCGGCCGAACCCAAGCCGTACGAGCCCAGCAAGGACGAACTGCTCGCCTTCTACAAGCAGATGCTGCTGATCCGCCGTTTCGAGGAAAAGGCGGGGCAGCTCTATGGCCTCGGCCTGATCGGCGGGTTCTGCCATCTGTACATCGGCCAGGAAGCGGTCGCGGTCGGGCTGCAGTCCGCGCTCAACGGCGACACCGATTCGGTGATCACCGGCTATCGCGACCACGGCCACATGCTCGCCTACGGGATCGACCCCAAGGTGATCATGGCCGAGCTGACCGGGCGTGGCTCGGGCATCTCGAAGGGCAAGGGCGGGTCGATGCACATGTTCTCGACCGAGCATAAATTCTATGGCGGCCACGGCATCGTCGGCGCGCAGGTGTCGCTGGGCACCGGCCTCGCGTTCAAGCACAAATATTCCGACGATGGCGGCGTCTGCATGGCCTATTTCGGCGACGGTGCGGCGAACCAGGGCCAGGTCTACGAGAGCTTCAACATGGCCGAGCTGTGGAAGCTCCCGATCATCTTCGTGATCGAGAACAACCAGTACGCCATGGGCACGAGCGTCAATCGCGCCTCGGCCGAGGACCAGCTCTATCGCCGCGGCGAATCGTTCCGCATCCCCGGCATCCAGGTCGACGGCATGGACGTGCTGGCGTGCCGCGGGGCCGCCGAGGAAGCGCTGGCGTGGGTCCGCGCGGGCAAGGGCCCGGTCATCCTCGAGATGAAGACCTATCGCTATCGCGGGCACTCGATGTCCGATCCGGCGAAGTATCGCACGCGTGACGAGGTCCAGGCGGTCCGCGACAAGTCCGACCCGATCGACCACGTCAAGAAGCTGCTCGACGCGCAGGGCGTGACCGAGGCGGACCTGAAGTCCATCGAACAAGAGATCAGGAAGACCGTGAACGAAGCCGCCGATTTCGCCGAACAGACGCCCGAGCCGGATGCCGCCGACCTGTACACCGACGTTCTGGTGGAGTCGTACTGATGGCGATCGAGATCAAGATGCCCGCGCTCTCGCCGACGATGGAAGAGGGTACGCTCGCCAAATGGCTCGTCAAGGAAGGCGATAGCGTCAAGTCCGGCGACATCATGGCCGAGATCGAGACCGACAAGGCGACGATGGAGTTCGAGGCGGTCGACGAAGGCACGATCGGCAAGATCATGGTCGCCGAGGGTACCGACAATGTGAAGGTCGGCACCGTCATCGCGACGCTGCTCGAAGAGGGCGAGAGCGCCGATTCCGCGCCGACCGAGGCACGCGCGGGCGAGGCCGCGAACGCCGCGCCGAAGGAAACGCCGTCGGACGACAAGGCGCCGCCGGTTCCCGAGGGTGCCTCGCCTGCCAAGGCCGAGAGCGGCACGCAGCAGCTCGTCGCGTCGGCGGAGAAGGTCGGCAAGACCGATCCGGCGATCCCGGAGGGTACCGAGATGGTCAAGACGACCGTCCGCGAGGCGCTGCGCGATGCGATGGCCGAGGAAATGCGCGAGGACGACCGCGTCTTCGTGATGGGCGAGGAAGTCGCGCAATATCAGGGCGCGTACAAGGTGACGCAGGGTCTGCTCGACGAGTTCGGCGAGCGTCGCGTGATCGACACGCCGATCACCGAATATGGCTTTGCCGGCATCGGCGCGGGCGCGGCGATGGGCGGTCTGCGCCCGATCGTCGAGTTCATGACCTTCAACTTCGCGTTGCAGGCGATCGACCACATCATCAACTCGGCGGCCAAGACCAACTACATGTCGGGCGGCCAGATGCGCTGCCCGATCGTGTTCCGCGGTCCCAACGGCGCGGCGTCGCGCGTCGGTGCACAGCATTCGCACAACTTCGCGGCCTGGTATGCGAGCGTCCCCGGCCTGATCGTGATCGCGCCCTATGACGCGGCGGATGCCAAGGGTCTGCTCAAGGCGGCGATCCGTACCGAGGATCCGGTCGTGTTCCTCGAGAACGAGCTGATGTACGGCCGCAGCTTCGACGTGCCCAAGCTCGACAACCACGTCCTGCCGATCGGCAAGGCGCGGACCGTGCGCGAGGGCAAGGACGTCACGATCGTCAGCTATTCGATCGGCGTGGGCATCAGCCTCGAAGCCGCCGAAAAGCTCGCCGAGGAAGGCATCGACGCGGAGGTCATCGACCTGCGCACGCTGCGGCCGCTCGATACCGAGACGGTGCTGAAAAGCCTCACCAAGACCAACCGCATGATCATCGTCGAGGAAAACTGGGCGACCTGCTCGATCGCGTCGGAGATCGTGTCGGTGGTGATGGAGCATGGCTTCGACGACCTCGATGCGCCCGTGCTCCGCGTGACCAACGAGGCCGTGCCGATGCCCTATGCGGCGAACCTCGAGAAGCTGATGCTGGTCGACGTCGCCAAGGTCGTCGCTGCGGCGAAGAAGGTGACGTACAAGTAATCGTGCCTGACTCGGGCACGCCGTTTCGGCGGCGTGCCCGGACTGCCGGGCGGCGATGCCCGGAACGTCACCGCGTCAGGCGGTGAAGGTCGAGCAGGATGACGCGGTGCCGGTCGACTGGACGTCGTTGACCTTGCGCTCGCGGACCATCATGCCAGTGACCGACCGCAGCGTGCGTGCGCCGAGAAAGCTGTTCGAGATGAGCGGCTGGTAGCGATAGACGACCTCGACGAAGATGACCTCGTCATTGGGGCCCGCGGCGATCTTGCGATCCGCCGGGCCGATCCCCGCCACCCCGAGCGATGTTCCCGCGAGGCCATAGGACGAGGTGGCGGTCATCGCGCCCGTGCAGCGCTGCCAGCGGATCTTCTGGTCGGTCACCTTGCCAGCGGCATCGACGATCGGCTGGACGCTCGAGACGATCACCCGCCCGTTCGCGGCGAAGTTGAGCGTCGCGCCCGTCGTCTTGATCCCGTCGAGCGATTCGGTGATGTCGGCCTCGCTGATGCCGATCCGGATGCGCGCGATCTGATCGGTCGTCAGCGTCGCGATGTCCCCGATCTTCTGTGTCGCATAGGCGAGGTTGACGGTTTCCATCCCCACCATCGTCAACGCGATGAAGATCGGCATCGACAGCGCGAATTCGAGCATCGCGACGCCCGACCGGTTGCGTGCGAGCGCGCGAAGGCCGGCACGCAGCGACGAAGCGGGTGCGGGCGTCACGACTTGCACCGGATCGTGGGCGAGGCCTGCGCCTCGAACGGCTGGCGGCGGACGACCGTGGTCGCCTGCGTCGAGGCGCGCGCGGTGCCGCCGATGAAGCGGTGCACGGGCAACAGGCGATCATAGCTCACGGTGACGGTGTATTTGACGATGTCGTCGGCGCCGCCGATGCCGTCCGCACCCGCGGTGACGATGTTGCGCACGCCATTATTGTCGACATCCTCCCAGCAGTCCGACTTGTCGGGGACGCCATTGCCATCGGTATCGACCGGCCCGTCGAGGATGCCGTTGTTGTTGAGGTCCTGCGTCAGGCGTTCCAGCGTTCCGAAGCTGTTGTAGCGATTGACGCTGCCGCGGACGATATCGATCGTCGCCGCGGGCGCGACACGCCTGATCTGCGTGCGCAATTCGGTCTCGCTCGTGCTGGCATCGGCGTTCTGCAGCGTGACCGCCCGCGTCAGCGTCTCGAGCGCGCCGAGCGTGACCGAGCGGACATAGGCCTGATAGCCGACCTCCATCGTCCCCATGATGATCACGCACAGCGGCACGAGCAGGAGCGCGAACTCGGGCAGCGTCGCGGCACGCCGGTCGGCGGCGAGGCGCAGCGTCGTCCGGGCGATCATTTCGACAGTCTCAGCGAACCGATATTCTCGCCAATGTCCTGAAACGCCTTGTTGAGCGCAGCACTGTCGGCGGCGCGATAGCCATAGCCGGCGCCCGACGAGCAGGCCTCGAGATCCGCCGACAGCGTCGATCCGTTGCCGAACGAGATCGCATAGATCTGCGCTTCCATGTTCTTGATCGCCGCGCAGGTCATCAGCAGGCGCTTGCTGTGATTGTCGTCGGACGTGTCGCGGTCGCCATTGTTGGTGATCCGCCGCCAGAAATATTCCTGCGCATAGGCGCCGTAGCCCAGATTGCCCGTGTCCATCTCGCCGTCGGTCATGAGGATGACGTACCGCTTCACCGGGAACCCGTTGTAGAATTCCGGGTTTTCCGTGCCCCAGAGGCCGGTGCGCGACAGGAACCGCGCCGCCCAGAGCATCCCGATGTCGAGATAGGTGCCGCCATTGGCAACGAACCCGTTGTTGAAGGCGAAGTAATTGTTGAAATCGCTCCCCGTCATCGCGCCCAGTTCGCGCATCGGTTTGGGGCAGGCGTACTGCGCAACGCCGGTGGCGTTGGGATCCGCCATCGTCCAGCGCCGTTCCGGGCTGGTCGGTGTTTCGTCGAACTTCAGGTCATACGCGTTGGCGGGGATATTGCCGGGAATCTGGTAGCTCGAGGTCGCGGTAATGAGGTTGCTCGTAGCGCGCTCCTCGACGCAGCCGTCCCATGTCTTGCTGATCCAGTCGGCGTCATGCGAAGTGGTAGCGGGCGCATAGGCGCAGCTGCTGCTGTAGGCGTTGCAGCGTGAATAGCGATAGGATCCGCTGCTGTTGAACCAGCTGGGATTGCGCGAATACAAGGTCGTTCCCGCAGCGCCGGTACTGAACCCGGGATTGGTCATCTGCGAAAAGGGGACGATCGCCCAGCGAATCCGCTTGCGCGAGCTTGAGGATGCCGCCGCGAACTGATTCTCGATGATCGCCATCTGGGCTTGCAGCGATTTCAGCGCGTCCCTCAGGCCCTGCATGCGCGAGATGTTCGTGGTACCGCTTCGCTCCTCGCCGACATAGCTCACGTTCTTGCCGTTGACGGGCAGCGTGTAGCCGGATTCATTGTTGGCATAGGTGCTGCACGTCGCCGCGGTCCGCGACGGCGCGCACGCCATCGAGCCCGTCGTGTCGAGCACGAGGACGATGTCGATATTGGCGTAGTCGTCGCGCGCGCTGCACGTCACCGAGACCGGGATCGTCGCCGTGCCGAACAGCCGCATGATCGCTGTGTTCATCGTCGTCGACAGGGTCAGGTTGATCGTGTCGGTGGAACTCGTCAGCGTCGGCGTGACCGGGAACGCGGTCGTGTCCAGCGAGCGCTGCGGGAAGTTGAAATTGACGTAGCTGGTGACCTGATCCGTCACCGGGGTCGTCAGCGAGCCGCCCGCGCCCATCGTCCGCCGCCCGGCAAGAACCCCCGCGTCGCAGGCCTGCTGGAGCCGCGTGCGGACGAGATAGGCGCGGCTGAGATCAAGGCCCGCGCCGACGAACGCGGTCATCGGCAGGATCGCGGCGGCGACGATCGCCAGGACGTTGCCACGCGTGTCGCGCGCGAGCGAACCCAGGAAACCTCGTGCGGACGATGATGCTCTAGTCTTGCGCAATCGCATGGCGGGCCAACGTAAGGGGGGCATTCGCCCGTGCCTTACGCCGGGAGTTCATAAGCGGAGCACAAGCGATATGGTTAACGGGCGCGGCGATGATGGTGCCGGGGAGGGACATGGCGTCCCGACGCTCGCCGAGCGCGAACATGGTCTGGCGATCGGCTACGCGCCTTCGGCCGTACGGCCCAGGCTCGAGGCGCTGTTCGCGCTCGATACGACGCTGGGGGCGATCCTGAAGACGACGCGCGAGCCGATGGTGGGGCAGATGCGGCTGACCTGGTGGTATGAGGCGCTGGTGAGGCTGGACAGCGCGCCGCCGCCCGCCGAGCCGGTCCTCCAGGCGCTTGCGGCGCATGTCGTGCCGCGCGTGTCCGGGGCTGCGCTCGCCGCGATCGCCGAGGGCTGGGAGGCGCTGCTCGAGACGCCGCTCGAGGACGATGCGGTCGAGCGGTTTGCGCAGGGGCGCGGCGGGTTGGTGTTCGCGGCGGCAGCGAAGCTTTCGGACGTCGAGGACGCGCGGATCGCGCTCGCTGGGCAGGGCTGGGCGCTGGCGGATCTGGCGCTGCGGCTGTCGGACGACGCGCGGGCGGCGGCGGTCGCGACGCGCGCGCGTGAGCGGCTGGACCGCGCGCTGACGGGACGCTGGCCACGCCGCGCGCGGGCACTGGGGGCGCTCGCGCTGCTCGCGCGGGCGGACGTCGATCCGGCGCGCCGGCCGGCGGGGAGTCCGGCGCGGGTCGGGCGGCTGCTGCTGCACCGATTGGTCGGATACTGACCGATCGGATTGGGCGCGGCGGTGGGAGGCGCTAGCGTGGCGACCGGGGCGATGTCCGCCTGCGGGGAGAGCGGCGATGTGGCGATACCTGACGGGTGGGGCGGCGCTGATCGCGTTCGCCGGCGCGGCGGTCCTCTTCCTGGGAGGGAAGGCGCCATCGGCCGCGGTGCTGAAGCCGCAGCCCGCGGGCCGGGTCGCGGGGGGCGCGGGCATGGCGCCGGGCGCATTACCCGATGCCGCGCCCGAGGCGACGGAGCTGACGCGCGAGCAGAAGCGCTTCGACCGCTACGACAAGGACCGCGACGGCGCGGTGACGCGCGACGAATATCTCGTCGCGCGCCGCAAGACCTATGCGAAGCTCGACGTTGACGGCGACGGGCGGCTGTCGTTCGACGAATGGGCGCTCAAGGCGACGACGAAGTTCGCCGCCGCGGACAAGGACCGGTCGGGCGCGATGACCCCGCCCGAATTCGCCGCCACCGCGTTCAAGCGGAAGCCGTCGTCTCGGGCTGCCTGTCCGCCGGTTCCGGCGCCGTCGGAGGAGAGTTGAGCCACGCCGCCAGCGCCGCGCGGCCCCGGTCGGTGTACATGCGCTTGCGACCGGTCTTCTTCGTCCGGCCGGGGATCGGCGGGAAGAGGCCGAAATTGACGTTCATCGGCTGATAGGTTTCGGCCTCCGCGCCGCCGGTGATGTGCCCGAGCAGCGCGCCGAGCGCGGTCGCGAAGGGCGGCGGCGTCAGCGTCTGGCCGGTCAGCTCGGCCGCGGCGAACCGCCCGGCGAGCAACCCGATGCCACAGCTCTCGATATACCCCTCGCAGCCCGTGATCTGGCCTGCGAAGCGGATGTTGGGGCGCGATTTCAGGCGCAACGTCTGGTCGAGCAGTTCGGGCGACCGGATGAAGGTGTTGCGGTGGAGGCCGCCGAGCCGCGCGAATTCGGCGTTTTCGAGCCCCGGGATCGTGCGGAACAGCCGGACCTGGTCGGCGTGCTTGAGCTTGGTCTGGAAGCCGACGATGTTCCACAGCGTGCCCTGCGCATTGTCCTGGCGGAGCTGGACCACGGCGTAGGGCCAGCGGCCCGTCTTGGGATTGTCGAGACCGACGGGCTTCATCGGACCATAGCGCAATGTGTCGACGCCGCGCTCGGCCATGACCTCGATCGGCATGCAGCCGTCGAAATAGGGGGTGTCCTTCTCCCAGTCCTTGAACGGGGTCTTCTCGCCATCGACCAGACCCCGGTGGAAGGCGAGATACTGGTCCTTGTCCATCGGACAGTTGATGTAATCCTTGCCCTCTCCCTTGTCCCAGCGCGAGGCGAACCACGCGGTGTCCATGTCGATCGAATCGCGGTGGACGATCGGTGCGAGCGCGTCGAAAAAGGCAAGCGCCTCGCGGCCGGTCTCGGCCCCGATCCCGGCGGCGAGCGAGGCGGCGGTCAGCGGGCCGGTGGCGACGATCGTCGGGCCGTCGGGCAGCGCGTCGATCCGTTCGCGGACCAGCGTGATGTTCGGGTGCTGGTCGATCGCCTCGGTCACGCTGTTCGAGAAATTGTCGCGGTCGACCGCGAGCGCGGAGCCTGCGGGGACGCGGTGCAGATCCGCCTGCCGCATGATCAGCGAGCCGAGCGTGCGCAGTTCCTGGTGGAGCAGGCCGACCGCGTTGCTTTCGGCGTCGTCCGAGCGGAAGCTGTTGGAGCATACCAGTTCGGCTAGGCCGTCGGTCTGGTGCGCGGGCGTCGCTTCGCCGCTGCCGCGCATTTCGGACAGGCGCACCTTGAGGCCGGCTTCAGCGAGCTGCCAGGCGGCCTCGGATCCGGCAAGGCCGCCGCCGATAACGTGAATGTCGTGGGTCATCCCCGTCAGATAGCGCCGGACGCTTGCCGTGTCAGGTCCGCAATCCCATTTCGACGGCATGAAAATCTTCACGATCGGGTACGAAGCCACGACGATGCCGGACTTTATCGGAACGCTTGCCGCGGCGGGGGTCGAGCGCGTCATCGACGTCCGCGCGCTGCCGCTGTCGCGCCGGCCGGGGTTTTCGAAGACATCGCTCGCCGCGTCGCTCGGCGAGGCGGGGATCGGCTATGTCCACCTCAAGGCGCTGGGCACGCCCAAGGCCGGGCGCGACGCCGCGAAGAAGGGCGACGTCGCGACGCTGACCGCGGTGTACGAAGCGCAGCTCGAGCTGCCCGAGGCGCAGGCGCAGGCGGCGATCATGCTCGGGCTGGCGGCGGAGAAGCCAAGCGCGCTGCTCTGCTACGAACGCGATCCGTGTCACTGTCACCGCACGCTGCTGCTCGACGCGGTGGGCGATGGCGCGGAGGTGGTCGACCTTTTCACCTGATGTGATGCGCCATGCTATTGACTCTGATAATCAGTCGCAATAGCGAGGAGCCCGTAAAGGGGTTCCATCATGTCCAACATTTTGTCACGGCCGGTCACGGCCGGTCGCTTCCTCGCGCTCTCCTGCGTCGGGTTTCTCGCCAGCGCGCCGGGGCATGCGGCGGACGCGCCACGGACCCGGCCGGTCGATGCCGATACGCCGCAGGTCGGTGATATCCTCGTCAAGGGTCAGCGACCGACCGACGACGAACCCAAGCGCGTCGCGCCGTTGCTCGATACGCCGCGATCGATCCTCGTCCTGCCGAGCGAGATCATCGAGCAGACCGGGTCGAACAGTCTCCAGGATGCCCTTCGCACCGTGCCGGGGATCACCTTCGGCGCGGCGGAGGGGGGCAATCCGGTCGGCGACCGGCCGTTCATCCGCGGCTTCGACAGCCAGGGGAGCCTCTATCTGGATGGCGTCCGCGACCTGGGCGCGCAGAGCCGCGAGGTCTTCGCGGTCGACAATGTCCAGATCGTCCGCGGGTCGGACTCGACGCTGGGCGGGCGGGGATCGGCAGGCGGCTCGATCAACGTCGTGTCGAAACTGCCGCAGCTCGACACGTTCGTGCGCGCAAGCGCGAGCTATGGCGAGGCGTCGTACAAGCGGACGACCGCGGACGTGAACGTCAAGGTCGCGGACTCGGTCGCGGTGCGGATCGCGGGACTGTGGCACGATCAGGACATTGCGGGTCGCGACGCGCTCTACGCGCGGCGCTGGGGCGTCGCGCCGAGCGTGACGATCGGGCTCGGCACGCCGACCCGGCTGACCGCGAGCTATTATTATCTCGAAAGCCACGACCTTCCCGACAGCGGGATCCCGTATCTGAACACGCTCGCCAATGCGCCGGGAACGGGAACGGGAACGATCCGGGTCCGTCCCGCGATCGGCACGGTCACGCTCGCCGACGGCAGCACGGGGCGGGTCGATCGCGCGACCTTCTACGGTCTGGCGAACCGCGATTTTCGTGACACGACCAACCATCAGGCGATGCTGCGGGTCGAGCATGACTTCGGTGCGCTGACGCTGCGCAACACGTCGCGGTTCAGCGACAGCGTCCAGCGCTATATCTACACGCAGCCCGATGACAGTCAGGGCAACGTGTTTGCGACCGGCCGCGTCTGGCGGCGCGCGAACACGCGGGACAGCCATTACGAGAGCATCGTCAACCAGACCGACCTGTACGGCGTGTTCCATACGGGCGGGATCGAGCACAGCATCTCGGTCGGCGCCGAACTGTCGGCAGAACGCGCGCGACGTGGCACGTTGCTGGTCACGACAGACCCGCGGTGCACCGCCGAGGGGGTGGCGCGGTACAATTGCACCAGCCTGTTCGCGCCCAACCCCTATGACACCTGGGTCAATTCGGTGAGCGGCACCGACGCGACGGCGACGCCGATCGTCCCGAGCGCGCAGACGACGCGCGTTCAGAACAGTGCGACGAGCAAGGGGGTCTATGCGTACGACTCGATCACGCTGATGCCGCAGCTCGTCCTCAATCTCGGCGCGCGGTACGATCACTTCCGCTCGGTCGCGATCGCGGCGGGCGCGACGCAGGTCCGCGTGACGCGTGCGGACGATCTGTTCAACTGGCAGGCGGGGCTCGTCTTCAAGCCGACCCCGGAGACCAGCGTGTATGCGAGCTATGCGACGGCGGCGACACCGCCCAACAGCCTGCTCGGCGAGGGGCGCGAGGACAATGCGATACCCGCCAGCGCAACCGGCGCGAACGCGGCGCTGCTCGACAGCCTGAAACCGCAGAAGACCAAAAGTTACGAGGTCGGCGCGAAGGCGAACGTGCTTGGCGAGCGGCTCGCGCTGAGCGTTGCGGCGTTCCAGACCGAGATCAGCAACGCGCGCGTGACGGGCGACGACGCCACCGTCGCCTTTGTCGGCGAGACGCGGATCCGCGGCATCGAGCTGTCGGCGACGGGGACGATCGTGCCGGGCTGGACGGTGTTCGGCGGCTACAGCTATCTCGATCCCGAGATCGTCGATGGCGGCTTCACCGCGCTGACCGCGCCCGCGGTCGGGGCGCAGCCGGCCCGGATCGTCGCGGTACCCTCGGTCAATACCGGGCGCCAGCTGCAGCAGACCGCGAAGAACAGTTTCACCGCGACGACCAACGTCACGCTGTTCAAGCGGCTCCAGCTCGGCGGCACCGCGATCTACATGGACAACGTCATCGGCGGCTATCAGGACAATCGCACCGCGACCCAGACCGCCGCGGGGGTGGTCACGGTCAACCCGGCGACCAAGCTGATCGTGCGCGACGTGCCGAGCTATTGGCGGTTCGATGCGCGCGCGAGCTTCGCGCTGACGCCGAGCATCGAACTCGCGGTCAATGCGCAGAACCTGACCGACAAGACCTATTTCAACCAGGTATTCACGACGCATTATGCGGGGATCGCGCCGGGGCGGACGATCTTCGGCACGATCAACCTGAAGTTCTGAGGAGACCGGTGGTGACGACGATCGATGCGCTGACCCCCGAGGCGATCGCGGCGCGACTGTCGGGTGCGCTCGAAGAGCGGACGGCGTTGATCCGCGAGGGTGCCGAAGCTGCGCTCGCCGAGGCGCAGGCGGTCTATGGCCAGATGCTGCTCGACGGCGCGGGGGTGCCCTGCGACCCCGCCGCCGCGCTCGGATGGTTCGTGCGGGCGGCGGCGCAGCACCACCTGATGGCACTCAACATGGTCGGGCGCTGCTACGATCTTGGCTGGGGGACGGCGCCGGACAAGGCGAAGGCGGCGGCGTGCTACCGCATCGCTGCCGAACGCGGGCTCGACTGGGCGATGTACAATTATGCGACGTTGCTGACGCTGGGCGATGGCGTCCCCGAGGACCGGGTGGCGGCGCTCGGCTGGCTGCGGCGCGCGGAACGGGACGGCGCGGGGCTCGCACGCGCCAAGGCGGTCAACGTCATCGGCAGCTTCCACGAGGACGGCTGGGCGACGCCGCGCAGCATGACGGATGCGGCGGCATGCTATGCGCAGTCCGCGGAAGGCGGCGATTTTCGCGGCTGCTTCAACCACGCGCGGATGCTGGGTGCGGCGGGCGAGATCGCGGCCGCGCTGCGCTGGCTGACGCGAGCGGGCGAATGGGGCAACGCGTCGTTCGTCGCCAAGGCGGAGGCCTGGCTTGCGAAAAGCGATGTCGCCGCGTTTCGAAGCGAGGGCGTCGCCGCGCTCCGCCTGGGTGCTGCATGCTGATCGCGATCCCCGATGTGCTGAGCCCGGCGGGGGTCGCGCACGTGCGCACGATCATCGACGCGGCATCCTGGGTCGACGGCAACGCGACATCGGGGCAGCAGAGCGCGCTCGCCAAGCGGAATGCGCAACTGCCCGAGGACAGCGCGGCGGCGCGCGAGGCGGGCGGGATCGTGCTCGACGCGCTGGGGCGAAGCGCGCTGTTCGTTGCCGCCGCATTGCCGCTGAAGGTGTTTCCGCCATTGTTCAATCGCTATGCCGGCGGACAGGATTTCGGGCTTCATGTCGATACCGCAGTCCGCGTCAAACGCGGCAGCGACTTCCGGATCCGCAGCGACCTGTCGGCGACGCTGTTTCTCGAGGATCCCGCGGAGTATGACGGCGGGGAATTGATGATCGAGGGGCAGTTCGGGCCGCAATCGGTGAAGCTGCCCGCCGGACACATGGTGCTCTATCCCGCGTCCAGCCTTCACCGCGTGATGCCGGTCACGCGGGGCACGCGTACGGCGTCGTTCTTCTGGCTGCAGTCGATGGTCCGCGACGGGGAGTCGCGGCGGATCCTGTTCGATCTCGATCAGGCGGTACAGGCGGTCTCGGTCGACAAGGGGCTGGCGGACCCGAGCGTCGTGCAGCTGACCGGGGTGTATCACAATCTGCTGCGGCGCTGGGCGGACGTCTGAGCCGAGCCGGGCGGGCGGGTCAGTCGTCGAGCATCGCGTGCAACGCTGGCGAAAGATGCTCGGCTTCCCTGCCGTCGATCACCGTCACCAGCCGTGCCGCGATCCCCAGATCCGATGCGAGCGCGAGGCCGTCGGCGGGGCCCAGCACGCTCAGCGCGGTGGCGAAGCCATCGGCGGCGGCGGCGGTGGCGTGGATGACGCTGGCGGAGACGACGCCGGTCGCGATCGGCCGGCCCGTGCGCGGGTCGAGCGTGTGCGCGCCCCGGCGGTAGTCGCCCGACGTCGCCACCGCGAGTCCGTGCAGCGCGATCCGCAGCGGTGGCAGCACCACGCCCGGCGGACTTTCGAGATCGACCCACCACGGGTCGCCATCGGGCTTGACGCCCCGCCCCACCAATTCCCCGCCGATCTCGACCAGCGCATGCGCGATGCCGTGCGTCCGGAGCAGATCCGCGACCGCATCGACCGCATGGCCCTTCGCGATGCCCGACAGATCGAGCGCGACGCCGCCCGGCTGGTGGAGCATCGCGCCCTGCGTCGCGATTGCCTGCGTCGCCAATGTGAGCCGCTGCCAGCCGGACAGCGCGCGCGCGTGTGCGATCGCCGCGTCGTCGGGGCGGCGGGGCTGCCCGCTCGCGCCGAACCCCCAGGCGTCGACGATCCGGCCGATCGCCGGATCGAACGCGCCGTCCGTCGTGCGGGCGATCGACAGCCCCTGCGTCATGCACCGCGCGAAATCGGGGGGAAGCGCGAACCACGTCCCCGCGGCCGCACGGTTGAAGCGGGACAGCAGCGACTGCGGCGCCCAGTGGCTCATCTCGGCGACCAGCCCCGCCAGTCGCGCGATGATCGCGCGGTCGAGCGCCGCCACGTCGACTCCGCTGCGGGCCGCGAAGCGTATGCACCAGCTCGTGCCCATCGTCTCGCCGCGAAGGTCGACGAGCGCGGCGGCGGGATCGCGGTCGCGGAACGCCGCGGGGTCGATCGATGGCGGCAGCGCTATCCGCACGACGTCACGGCGTCAGCACCTCGAGCGTCGTGACATAGCTCATCCGCCGTTCGGTCGCGCGCGGCGTGGTCGCCTTCGCATCGGTCAACGTCGCGTTGAGCCAGTACATCCCTGCCGCGGGCCAGGTGACGCTGAGCACGCCGTCGGCGCCCGTGGACAGCTCGCGCGCGCCCTCGTCGTTGCGATAGCGCTTGCCACCGGGGATGATCGTCACCTTGAGCCCCGGCGCGGGTTTGCCGTCGACGAGGAAGCGGAACGTCGCGGTCTCGCCCGCGACCAGCTCGTCGGGATGCGTGACGGGCGCGAATTCGAGCCCCTTGCCCGTCGGCCTGAAGACCGTCGTGGTGGGCGCGCCCGCGGTGACGAAGATCTCGTTGCGCGTCGACGTCTCGGCGAGCTTCACGTCGGTGGCGTTCGCGGGAATGTCCGCGACGGTGAGCGGGGCCGGGGCACCCCGCTGCGGCGGGCCGCGCCGGCCGAGGCGCTTCTCGACGCCGTCGACCTTGAAGCTGCCCATGACGGCGGTCATCTGCGTCCCGATCTTCCACGTCCCCGGCTTGTCGAGCCTGACGTCGAATACCGACCGATAGCGTCCGGTCGCGCCGTTCTGGAGGACGCCCTCGCTGCCGTCGGGCTGCCAGACCTTGACGCCGTCGAGGCGGAGCGGCTGGTGATCGAAGAAGAAGAGGTCGTTGGACACCGCGGCGTCGACCGTCACCCAGCCGCTCGTGTCGGAGAACACCGTGCCCGACGGCAGCATCCACATGCGATGCGCGGACAGCGCGGCGGGGACCGACACGAGTGCGGCGGCGGCGATCAGGCGTGCGACCAGGGGTGTCATGAGGCTGTTCCTAACGGGGAGAGGCGGGAGGGGCGGGCGCGTCAGCGCGGCGACAGCGCGATCGCGCCGAGTTCGGTCTTGCCCGCGCCCTGCGCGGCGGCGCGCACCGGGACGACGAGCGGGATGCTGACGAGTTCGCGGCCGCCCGTCTCGCGCGCGGCCTCGACGTTCAGCACATAGTTGCCGGGCTTGAGCGTGGCGGGGAGGGGGATGCTGTACCGGCCGGGTGCGCGCGTCGCGCCGCTGATGCCGTCCGCGGGCATTTCGAGCCCGCGGCCACCCTTGCGCCACCATGCCCGCAGTTCCGAGAGCCATTTGGTGCCGGGTTCGTTGCCCGCCTTCTTGACGTCGTACCACAGGGCGAGCGTCCGCGGTGCACCGCCACCGACCGGGTCGAGCCAGACCGCGACATAGGGCCGGTGATATTCGGCGACGCTCAGGCGCGGAATCGTGACGGTCACGGTTCCGGCGGCCGCGGGCGCCGCGACGGCACCCCCGATCAGGACAAACGCGGACAGACGCATGGCAGAACCCCTCAATGCAGGAACAGGATGGCAAGGATGACGGGAATGGCGAGCCCGGCGCCGACGATCGGCCAGGTCGACGGACGATGCCGCGCGTGCAGCTGGAGCAGCAGCAGCCCCGTCAGCGTGAAGACGATACATGCGACCGCGAAGACGTCGATGAACCAGAACCATGCGGTTCCGGCGTTGCGGCCCTTGTGCAGGTCGTTGAGATACGAAATCCAGCCGCGATCAGTCGTCTCTGCGGTGATGCGGCCGGTCGCGCGGTCGATGCTGACCCAGGCGTCACCACCGGGACGGGGGAGCGCGACATAGGCGTCGGTATCCGACCATTCGACCGCCCGGCCGGCAGGATCGAGCCCGGTCGCCGCGGCAACGGCGCTGGCGACCGGCGATGGCAGGCGCGCGTCCGGCGCCTGAGAACGCGAGAGCAAGGGCCGGAGCGGTGCGGGCAGGATCGCCGCCTGCTCGGTGACCACGGGCGTCGCGCCGATCGTCGCGGCATGGTTGAGCGTGAGCCCGGTGACCGCGAACAGCAGCATGCCGACCAACGACAGCGCGGCGCTGATCCAGTGCCAGCTGTGGAGCTGTTTCAGCCACCAGCCCCGCCAGCGGCGCTTGCGCTGTTGCGGTGTCGGTGCAGCTTTGGGGGGCGGGGTGGTCACGCGCGAGCGCTATCGCAACGAGCAGCGCCTAGCAAGCTATTGCGACCCATTATCAATAGATTTGGTTCTTCCCCTGTTGCAATGCAGCATCGAGGGAGGTAGGGGGCGGACATTCACAAGGACCCGGTGAAATTCCGGGTGGCTATTCCGGCCGCCGATCCGCCGGACAACGCAACGACGCCTTTCCATCGACTGCCGGCCAGCGCGCCGCAGCATCGTGCGTCCTATGCGGATACATCCATGACATCCTTATCGTTTTCTCGTTACCGAGCCGAATGGTTCAGCGGCCCCGCCGCCGCGCGCCGCGACATCCTTGCGGGGATGGTCGGTACCTTTGCGCTGATCCCCGAGGTCATCGCCTTCTCCTTCGTTGCCGGGATCGATCCCGAGGTCGGCCTGTTCGCCTCGTTCGTGATCGGCATCGTCATCGCCTTTGCCGGCGGGCGTCCCGCGATGATCTCGGGTGCGGCGGGTTCGGTCGCGCTGGTTGCGGCCGCGCTCGTCCACGCGCACGGGCTGCAATATCTGCTCGTCGCGACGATGCTCGCAGGCGTGCTCCAGATCGCGTTCGGGCTCGCCAAGCTCGACGTGCTGATGCGGTTCGTGTCGCGTTCGGTGCATGCGGGCTTCGTCAACGCACTCGCGATCCTCATCTTTTCGGCGCAGGTGCCGCAGATGGTCGGCGTCAGCTGGCAGGCCTATGCGATGATCGCGGCCGGGCTGGCGATCATCTATCTCGCGCCGCGGATCTCGAGTGCGATCCCGTCGCCGCTGATCTGCATCGTCGTGCTGACCGCGATCGCGATGTGGTTCCCCATGCCGCTGAAGACGGTCGGCGATCTCGGGCGCTTGCCCGATTCGCTGCCGTCGTTCGGGCTGCCCGACGTGCCGTTCGGCTGGGATACGCTGCGGATCGTGGCGCCCTATGCGTTTGCGATGGCGGCAGTTGGCCTGCTCGAATCGATGATGACCGCCAATGTCGTCGACGAGCTGACCGAGACGCGCAGCTCGAAGGCGCGCGAATGCACCGGGCTCGGGCTCGCCAATGTCGCCGCGGGCGCGTTCGGCGGGATCGCCGGGTGCGGGATGATCGGGCAGACCGTCGGCAATGTCCGCTATGGCGGTACCGGACGGCTCTCGACGATGGTCGCGGGCGTGTTCCTGCTCGTGGTCATGGTGCCACTGCGGCCATGGGTCGCGCAGGTGCCGGTCGCGGCGCTGGTCGCGATCATGATCATGGTGTCGATCAGCACCTTCTCCTGGGGCTCGCTGCGCGACCTCGCGCGGCACCCGAAGATGTCGAGCGTCGTCATGCTGGCGACCGTCGTCGTGACCGTCGCAACGCACGACCTGTCGCTCGGCGTCGGCGTCGGCGTGCTGCTGAGCGGCGTGTTCTTCGCGTGGAAGGTCACGCGGTTGATGGATGTGGCTGTCGACTACGACGCCGCCAGCGACACGCGGATCTACCGCGTGACGGGGCAGGTGTTCTTCGCCAGCGCGGATATCTTCGCCGACACGTTCGACCTGCGCGAGGAGGCGAAGCACGTGCGGGTCGACCTGACGGGCGCGCATCTGTGGGATGTGACCGCGGTCGGCGTGCTCGACGACGTGGTCGGCAAGCTGCGGCGGCATGGCGTGGCGGTCGAGGTCGTCGGGCTCAATCGGGCCAGCGAGATGCTGGTCGACCGGCATGCGCCTTTGATGCGCGATCTGGCGGGGTGATCGGGTAGCGGCGGGGGGCGGTCCTAGCGACGATCGTCGCCTGCCGCCCCCTCCGTCAGGCTCTGCCTGCCACCTCCCCCTGGCGGGGGAGGATTGGTCAGGGGTTCAGCCGGCTACGGGGAGTTTGACTCGGCCGGCATCGTCGCGTTCGAGCGGGCCGTAGGACAGCACCGTCTCGAGCAGCAGCGGGCCGTTATAAATGTGCGGAAAGAGCTGCCCGCCGCGCGATTCCTCCCAGGTCACGTCGTCACCGATCGCTTCGAGATCGACCGCGGCGACGTGGAGGTCGGACTGGCCGGCGAAGTGCTTGTCGACCGTCTCGGTCAGCTGCTCCGCGGTCGACAGGTGGATATAGCCATCGGCCAGATCGACTGGCGCGCCGGCGAAGCTGCCGCTTTCCAGCGACGCGAGCTGCTCGCCCGTCAGCACCTTGTAGGCGATAGGATCGCGGCTCATTCGCTATCCCCCTGGCCTTCGGTGGGATCACCCGCTGCCGTGTCCTCGCCGATCGTCGCGCCGGTGTCGGGCGCGAGCTCCGGCGTTGCGTCGGCCAGGTTCACTTCGGCGTCTTCCTCGGTTTCCTCGATCCGTGCGGCCGAGACGACATGCTCGCCCTTCGCGACGTCGAACAGCTTCACGCCCGCCGAGTTGCGGCTGATGACGCGCAGCGACGCGAGCGTCGTGCGGATCAGCTTGGCCTGGTTGGTCACCAGCATCAGCTGATGGCCCTTGGCCGCGGCAAAGCTCGCCACGACCTGACCGTTGCGCGCAATGTTGTCGATGTTGGTGATGCCCTGACCACCGCGACCCGTGCGGCGGTAATCATAGGCGCTCGACAGCTTGCCATAGCCGTTCTCGCAGACCGTCAGGATGAACTGCTCGCGGTCCTTGAGATCGTTGTAGCGCTCGTCGCCCATCCCGTGATCGCCCTCGCGCTCGCCCTTCCACGGGGCGAATTTGAGGTACGTCTCGCGCTCTTCGGGAGTCGCGCCGACACGGTGGAGGACCGACAGCGAGATGACCTCGTCATCGCCCTTCAGCGTCACGCCGCGGACACCGGTCGAGGTGCGGCTCTGGAACTCGCGGACGTCGTCGCCGGCAAAGCGGATCGCCTTGCCGAGACGCGTCGCGAGCAGCACGTCGTCATGCTCGGTGAGCAGCGCAACGCCGATCAGCTTGTCCTCCGAACCCTCTTCGAAGCGCATCGCGATCTTGCCGTTTGACGGCACGTTGGTGAACGCATCCATCGCGTTGCGGCGGACGAGCCCGCGCTGCGTCGCGAACATCACGTGGAGGCGGCTCCACTCGCTGAGATCCTCGGGCAGCGGGAGCACGGTCGAGATCGTCTCGCCCGGCGCCAGCGGCAGCAGGTTGATCATCGGCCGGCCGCGCGTGGCGGGGCCACCCTCGGGCAGGCGCCAGACCTTGTAGCGATAGACCTTGCCGAGGTTCGAGAAGAACAGCACCGGCGTGTGCGTCGAGGTGACGAACAGCTCGGTGACGACGTCCTCGTCCTTGGTCGACATGCCCGCGCGGCCCTTGCCGCCGCGTGCCTGCGCGCGGAACGTGTCGAGGCTGGTGCGCTTGATATAGCCCTGCATGGTCACGGTGACGACCATGTCCTCGCGCTCGATCAGGTCCTCGTCGTCGATGCCGTTGGCGGCGGCGGCGATCTCGGACCGGCGCGGCGTGGCGAATTCGTCGCGGATCGCGATCAGCTCGCCGCGCATGACTTCATAGAGTTTTGCCCGATCACCGAGGATGTGGAGCAGCTCGGCGATCGAGGCCGCCAGCACCTTCAGCTCATCGCCGATCTCGTCGCGGCCGAGCGCGGTGAGGCGGTGCAGACGAAGATCGAGGATCGCGCGGACCTGCGGCTCGGACAGCTTGTAGATGCCCTCCTGCTGCTTGTCCTCGACCGCCTCGACGAGTGCGATGTACGGCGCGATCTCCGCGACCGGCCATTCGCGTGCGAGCAATTTGCCGCGGGCTTCGGCGGGGCTCGACGACCCGCGGATGATGCGGACGACTTCGTCGAGGTTGGTGACCGCGATGACGAGGCCGAGCAACAGATGCGCGCGCTCGCGGGCCTTGGCGAGCTCGAACTTCGATCGGCGCGTGATGACCTGCTCGCGGAACGTGATGAACGCGCCGATGATGTCGCGCAGGTTGAGCAGCTCGGGGCGGCCCCCGCGGATCGCGAGCATGTTGGCGGGGAAGCTCGACTGCGCGGGCGTGTGGCGCCAGAGCTGGTTGAGCACCACGTCGGGGGTCGCGTCGCGCTTCAGGTCGATGACGATGCGGACGCCCATGCGGCTCGATTCGTCGCGAATGTCGCTGACGCCTTCGATGCGCTTGTCCTTGGCGGCTTCGGCGATCTTCTCGACCAGGCCGTTCTTGCCGGTCTGGAACGGGATTTCGGTGAGGACGATCGAGCGGCGGTCGCCCTTGCCCTCCTCGACGACGTGGCGCGAGCGGACGATGATCGAGCCGCGGCCGGTCTCATAGGCGGACTTGGCGCCGGCGCGGCCGAGGATGATCGCGCCGGTCGGGAAGTCGGGACCGGGGACGATCTCGAACAGCTCCTCGGTCGTGATCGCGCCATTGTCCATATAGGCGAGGCACGCGGCGATGACTTCGCCGAGATTGTGCGGCGGGATGTTGGTCGCCATGCCGACCGCGATGCCGCCCGCGCCGTTGACGAGCAGATTGGGGAAGCGCGCCGGCAGCACCGACGGCTCGCGCTCCGACCCGTCATAGTTCGGCGTAAAATCAACGGTGTCCTTGTCGAGATCGCCGAGCAGCGCGTTGGCGACCTTGCCGAGGCGGGCCTCGGTGTAGCGCATTGCCGCGGGCGGATCGGGATCCATCGAGCCGAAATTGCCCTGACCGTCGATCAGCGGCACGCGCATCGACCAGTCCTGAGTCATGCGGGCCAACGCGTCGTAGATCGAGCTGTCGCCGTGCGGGTGATATTTACCCATCACGTCACCGACGATGCGCGCGGACTTGCGATACGGCTTGCCGGCGACGAAGCCGCTCTCGTGCGCGCCGTACAGGATGCGGCGATGGACGGGCTTCAGGCCGTCGCGGACGTCGGGCAGCGCGCGGGCGACAATCACGCTCATCGCATAGTCGAGATAGCTCGACTTCATCTCGTCGACGATCGAGATGGTGGCAATGCCGGCTGGCTCGCCGCCGTTGGGTTCGGCGAGCATGGTCTCGTCGGTCAAATCTGAAGGCTTTCGGCTTGTTTCGGTACGATGACACACCTTAGCCGAGGGGCAGGCGCCTTACTACCCCCGCGCACGCGTACGCACGCGAGCGATATGGGTTTCATGGGTATTTTACGGGTGGTTGCGGCTTGGCGGGAGCGCGGCCGCCCCTATCCGTCATCCCGGCGGACGCTGGGATCTCATTATGGGACGAGCGTCGCCGGATGCGGGGAGAGGCCCCAGCTTTCGCTGGGGTGACGAATTGCCGGGGAGGATTGCACGGGGTTACGGCGTGATCTCGGCGCCGTCCCATGCGAACAGCTTGCCGCTGTCGGGCGCGCGGAGCCCGTCGATCACGTCGAGCAGCTGGACCGCGGCGCGATCGGGCTTGAACAGCGTGCCGGGCGTGACGTTGCCCTGGAACGGTTGCGACAGCGCGGTGTCGACGGTGCCGGGATGCAGGCCGACGACGATCCCGCTCGAGTTGCGGCGCTTGTCCTCGATCGCGATCGTCCGGACAAGCTGGTTGAGCGCGGCCTTCGACGCGCGATAGCCGTACCAGCCGCCGAGCTTGTTGTCGCCGATGCTCCCCACGCGCGCGGAGAGCACGGCGAAGACGATCCGCCCCGCCTTGGGCATCGTCGGGAGGAAATGCTTGGCGACCAGCGCGGGGCCGATCGCGTTGATCGCGAAGTTGCGCGCCATCCATGCCGGATCGAGATCGCGCATCGCCTTTTCAGGCCCCTTGTCGCCGTCGTGGAGCAGTCCCGTCGCGACGATCACCAGCGTCGGCGATCCCACGCGCTGGGCGGCGGCAGCGATGCTCGCCTCGTCCTCGAGGTCGAGATGACGCTCGCCGCTGTCCGAGCGCGAGAAGCCGTGGACGGTGTCGAATGCCCCCTCGTCGAGAAGCGCCTCCTCGAGCGCTTTGCCGATTCCACCCGAGGCGCCGATGACGACCGCGCTGCTCATGCGCGGACGAACCGCCACTGTGCGTCGGTGCTCCCGGCCGCGTCATACGCATAGCCGTCGGTGTCGAAGCCCTTCATCCCCTCGATATCGTCGATGCGGTGCTCGACCATCCAGCGCGCCGCCATGCCGCGGGCCTTCTTGGCGTGGAAGCTGACGAATTTCTGCGCGGCACCCTCGCGGAAGTCGAACGCGACGACGCGGATCGACGATGGCAGCTGGCCGTCGGCGGCGGCCCAATATTCCTGGCTGGCGAGATTGAGGATCGTCCCCGAGCCCTCGGCCTCGACGTCCTTAGCGAGCAGCGTGGCGATCCGGTCGCGCCACCAGTCGGTCAGCTTCTTGTGCCGCGGTGCCCAGCGTGTGCCCATTTCGAGCCGGTATGGACGCATCGCATCGAGTGGACGGAGCAGCCCGTACAGTCCCGACAGCATCCGGAGGTGATCCTGCGCATAGTCGATCGCCGGCTCGTCGAGCGTCCCGGCATCGAGCCCGGTATAGACGTCGCCGGCAAAGGCGAACAGCGCGGGGCGTTCGGGGAGCGTGTCGAAGTCGCGAAACCGGTCCGCGTTCAGCTTGGCGAGCGCGGGCGAGATATGCATCAGCGCGGCGAGCTTCTTCTGGGTGAGGTTCGCAGCGGCATGCGCGAGCGTCGTCGCCTCGGCGGCGAAGCGCGGCGTGGTGGGATCAAGCGGGGGTAGCGCCGTCTCGTAGTCGAGCGTCTTGGCGGGCGATAGGACGGCAATCATCGCGAACACGTAGCGGTGCAACCCGCGCCGTTCAATTGGCGTTCAGTGCGCAGGAGGGATAAGACGCGTCGTCATCATCCATCTTCGGCTGTTCGCTTGAACGCCGGCCGCCACACCCATATAGCGTCGCGCCAAGGCGCACATACGCACGAGGAGAGTCCCCGCATGAAGACCATTTCGAAGCTCGCACTGGCCGCGGTGCTCGCCACCGGCGTAAGCGGCATGGCGCTGATCGCCCCCGCCACCGCGATGGCGAAGAAGGAAGAGGCCAAGCCCGGCCTCAAGCTCAGCCCAGACGTGCTAAAGGCGGCGCAGGTCGCACAGCCCGCGATCGCGGCGAAGGATTTCGCCACCGCCGAGCCCGCGCTGGCGCAGATCGACGCGGCCGCCAAGACCGACGACGACAAGTATATCGGCGCCGCGCTGCGCTATGACCTCGAGCAGCAGAAGCTCGCGGCGCAGCAGGCTGCCAATCCGAACGCGCCGCTGAACGAGACGGTGCTTGCCGGCCCGCTCGACGTGCTGATCGCCAACCCGAGCACGCCCGCGGACATGCGTGGCCGCTATACCTATCGTCGTGGTGCGCTCGCGTTCAACGGCAAGCAGTATCCGGTCGCCGTCCAGTATTTCCAGAAGGCCAAGGCGCTCGGCTACACGAACGAGGATCTGGATCTCCAGATCGTCAAGGCGAAGATGGAGAGCGGCGACGTCAAGAACGGCCTCGCCGATCTCGACGCGTCGGTGACCGCATCGACAGCCGCGGGCAAGAAGGCGCCCGAGGATTATTATCGCTACGCGATCAGCAAGGCGAACGGTGCCAAGCTGAAGCCCGAAACCTTTGCCTGGCTGCAGAAATACGCGGTCGCCTATCCGTCGCCAAAGACGTGGCGTGACGTGATCGTGACGTTCGGCCTGCAGCAGAACGGCGTCGTGACGCTCGACGAAACGCAGAAGATCGACATGTTCCGCCTGATGCGCCAGACCAAGTCGCTGGCCGACCAGAACGACTATCTGGAATATGCTGACAGCGTGAACCGTCGCGGGCTTCCGAGCGAAGCGCAGGCCGTGCTGAAGGAAGGCATGGCTTCGGGCAAGATCCCGGCGTCGAACACGATGGCGAAGACGCTGCTGACCGATACCGCGACCGCGATCCGCAACGACGGTCCGCTGGCGGGCCTCGAGAAGAAGGCGACGACGAACGCCGACGGCAAGCTCGCCGCGGGTACGGCGGATGCGTATCTCGGGCAGGACAATTATGCCAAGGCGATCGAGCTGTACAAGGTCGCGCTGAGCAAGGGCGGCGTCAACGCCGATGACGTCAACCTCCACCTCGGGATCGCGCAGGCGAAGTCGGGCGACAAGGCGGGCGCGGCGGCATCCTTCGCGGCGGTCAAGACGACCCCGCGGATGGAGCAGGCCCAGCTCTGGACCGCATGGATGAACGCACCGACCGCCTGATCATCGGACGTCGGTTACGGGAAGGGGCGGCAGCGATGCCGCCCCTTTTTCGTGTCGCGTCCGGTTCGTTGGAGAACGACGCGACCCCCCTAGCCGCAGCCGGACCGGTCGATCAGTCGACGGTGACGGGGATTCCCGATAGCGCCTTCGCCGTGCGGATCGTCAGCGAGGTCTTCACGCTGGCGACATTGGGCGCCGGGGTGAGGTGCGTGGTGAGGATTTCCTGGAAGCTCTTGAGATCGGCGGCGACGATCTTCAGGATGAAGTCGATCTCGCCGTTGAGCATGTGGCATTCGCGGATTTCGGGAATGTCCGCGATATGCGTCTCGAACGCGGTCAGGTCGTGCTCCGCCTGGCTGCGCAGGCTGACCATCGCGAACACGGTGATCGGAAATCCGAGGCGGCTGGCGTCGAGGTCGGCGTGATAGCCACGGATCGCGCCAGCTTCCTCGAGCGCACGGACGCGACGCAGGCAGGGTGGAGCGGTCAATCCGACCTGGTCTGCAAGGTCGACATTGGTCATGCGACCATCGGCTTGCAGAAGCGACAGGATCTGACGATCGATCCGGTCAAAACTCATTACGCGCAACTCCCATCAAACGTTTCGAACCATGCGGTTCGGATGGGCTAGCTATAAGATAATTACCGGAGAACGCAATTGTCCCACATTGCGACGCAGCACGGGAACGCGGCAATTCTGCGGTTTCCTCACAGGCGCCGCGGGGGTATGACACAGTTATGACGTTTGCCGTGCAGCGTCGATCCGGGGAACGACGTGCGCTTCGATGATAGCCTGAAGACAGTGTTATCTGCCGACATGTCGACGGGCTTCGGCGCGCAATCGACATGGCGGCAGCTCGTCGACCTGATGGGCAGGGGCCGTGGTCCCTCGAATGGCGAGGCGCTGGCATGTCTTCGTGCGCTGCGTCCCGATATTCCCGAACCGATCAGGGCGAGCAGCGCACGCGCGCTCGCCTTTGCCGCGCCTGACGCCGCGCTGGTCGCATTTTTCGCCGAAGACAGCCTCGCGATCGCAGCGCCCGTGCTGCGGACGGCGACGCTCGATGCGGACGACTGGCTCGCATTGCTCCCGCGGCTGACCCCAGCGGGACGGTCGGTGCTTCGCCACCGCCGCGACCTGCCGCCCGCGGTCGGGCGGGGTCTCGAGAGCTTCGGATCGACCGATTTCGTGCTCGGGCATCCCGAACCTGCGATGAGCTCCGACGCTGTCGTGGCCGTCCCCGTGGATGCCGTCGCGGTGGGTGAGGATCCGGTCGCATCGCCACCGGCAGCCGCGCCGTCGGCGCCGTCGCCCGACACCCCGCTGAGCGCGTCGCCGTTCATGACGCTGGGGATGATTGCGCGCGGGCTGCCGTTCGTTGCCGAGGCTCTGCGTCATGCCGCCGAACCCGGCGAGCCGGCGTCCCAGGTCAGCGACACCGCGATGCCGGAGCCCGTCTCGACCGCGTCGCCTGCGCCCGAGCGGTTCGAGATTTCCGACCTCGTCAAGCGGATCGACGCGTTCAACCGCGATCGGGTCGTTCCCGAGGTCGCGCCGGAGACGGCGGCGGCGCCGCCGGAGGCGTTCCGGTACGAGACCGATGCGGCCGGCGTGATCCGCTGGGTCGACGGCGTGTCGCGCGCCGCGCTGATCGGCGTCTCGGTCGCGCATGCGGCGCGACAGGGCGAGGTCCAGATCGATGGCGTCGCGGTCGGCGGGTATCGTCGCAGGTCGCCGTTCGAGGCGGCACGGCTTCAGGTCGGCGGGCTCTCGAACGCGGCGGGATCGTGGCGCGTGTCGGGCGTTCCCGTGTTCGACGAGGGATCGGGCCGGTTCATCGGCTTTCGCGGCAGCGCGCGCCGGCCGCGCCGCGACGAGATGGCCGAACTCGCGGTGGCCCCCGAAAAGGCGAATTCGCCGGTATCCGATTCGCTGCGGCAGCTGGTCCACGAACTGCGCACGCCGACCAATGCGATCGCTGGGTTTGCCGAGCTGATCGAGACCGAATTGCTGGGCCCCGTCGCACCGACCTACCGCGACCGCGCGACGACGATCCGTCGCCAGGCCTCGGACCTGCTGGCTGCGATCGACGATCTCGACATCGCCGCGCGGATCGAGGGGCGCGCGCTCGACCTGCGTCCGACCGTCGTCCCCGTGCTGCCGCTGCTGAACGCGGTCGTGCACGATTTGACCCCGCTCGCGGCGTTGCGCGGCGCGCATGTGATGGTCGATCCGTCCGCGGGCCCCTGCGAGATCGCCGGCGACGACCGTGCGGTCGAGCGGCTGGTGAGCCGGCTGCTGTCAACGCTGGTATCGGCGAGCAGCAAGGACGAGATGCTGATGGTCGGGGTCGAGGCGACCGCCGGCGAAGTCTGCATCGGGTTCGACCGGCCGCGCTCGCTCGCGGTGCACGCCGCCAACATCCTGCTGAGCATCGATACCGAGCGCGAGCATGAGCGCGAGGGTGCGCCGCTGCTCGGCACCGGCTTCGCGCTTCGGCTTGCACAGAATTTTGCGGTCGAGCTCGGCGGGCATCTGTCATTCGGGCCGGACCGCCTCACGCTGCGCCTGCCCGCCGTGGCGACCGAGCGGAGCGAACGGGTGCTCGACGGCCTGCGGTGATCGCGCGCTATCGGCCCGAACGGCCCGCACCGGAACACCATGTCAGGTGGAAAAGCCGCTTTGGCCCGTGCTTCACGCTGTTCGTCGACGTCGAGGAGGAGTTCGACTGGCGTCGTCCGCTCGGCACCGCGCCCTATTCGACTAGGGCGATGGCGGCATTTCCCGCGGCACATCGCCGCTTCGCCGATCGCGGCGTTGCGCTCGCCTGCGTCGTCGACCTGCCGATCGTCAGCGATCCGCGGTCGGTCGACATCCTCCACGCGGTCGTCGCCGACGGCCGGTCGGAGATCGGTGCGCAACTGCATGGCTGGGTCAATCCGCCGATCGTCGAGCAGATCAGCGCGGTGACGAGTTATGCCGCGAACCTGCCCGCGGGCGTCGAAGCCGCCAAGATCGCGGTGCTGACCGACGCAATCACCGCAGCCTTCGGAATGCGGCCTAGGGTCTATCGCGCGGGACGGTACGGGATCGGGCCCGATAGCTTCGCGATCCTCGCGGCGATGGGATACCGGATCGATAGCTCGGTCCGGTCGGGCTATGATTACAGCGGGCAGGGCGGGCCCGACTTCTCGGGCATCGGGTCGGAGCCCTATCATGCAGGATCGCTGATCGAACTGCCGTTGACGACGGTGCATACCGGCAGGCTGCGCGGCGGCGGGAGCGCGTTGTACCGGGCGCTGTCGCGGGTTCCCCGTGCGCGCGGAGTCTTCTCGCGTCTGGGTCTAATGTCGCGCGTCGCGATGACGCCCGAGGACATGCCGATCGCGGCCGCGATCGAGGCGGTGACGATAGCGATCGGAGAGGGCGCCGCGTTCCTCAACTTCTCGTTTCATTCGCCGTCGCTCGCGCCCGGGCACACGCCCTATGTCCGCGATCACGCCGATCTGCAGCGCTTTCACGACTGGTGGACCGCGATGCTCGACCATCTCGACCGTCTCGGCGTGCGCAATGCGTCGATCGCGGAGATTCTCGACAATATCCGCGAGGGCTAGGCCTGCAAGCGGCGTTCAGATCGCGCGGCGATGCTTTCCGCCATAGCGACGGCCGATATAATCGCCGATCTGCGCGACTTCCGCCGCGGCTTCGCGTGCGGCCTTTGCCTGGCATGGCATCGGATCGGTGGTCGGGTCGGCGGCGCGTCGCTGGACGGTTGCGCAGAGATCCTCGATATCGGCTCGCGACAGGATGTTCTTTTCGCGCAGCAGGCAAATCAGGCTCTGCAGGATGACGAGGTTCTTGTCCTCGGGATCGGCTTCGAGCCGTAGCGGCGTCGTCACTGTCTCTCTCCTTATATTTATACGCGGATGATATGCCTATGCCGTGCGCACGCAAGGGCTGATTTTCACGGTCCTGCAGCGTGTTGCCGGTAACGGGTGACGCGTGGCGCAACGCACCCTATCTGGGAGCGATGTACAAACCAAAAGCCGGTCTTCCGACCCGCCAGCAGATCCTGGACTTCATCGCGTCGTCGGACGTCCCCGCGGGCAAGCGCGAGATCGCCAAGGGTTTCGGCCTGAGTGCGCAGGACAAGATCGGACTGAAGGCGTTGCTGAAGGACATGGCGGACGAGGGGCTGATCGACAGCGCCCCCGGCCGCGCGTTCCACAAGATGGGCGGCGTGCCCAAGGTCACCGTGCTGCGGATCGCCGATGTCGACGATGCGGGCAATGTCTGGGCGGTGCCCGAACGCTGGGAGGCCGAGGGCGTGCCGCCGCCGCGGCTGCGCGTACGCGAACGCAAGCGCGGCGCGCTGGGGATCGGCGAGCGGATCCTCGCGCGGACCGAGGAAGCGGGCAATGGCTGGACTGCGCATCCGATGAAGGTGCTCGCGCCCGCGTCCGAACAGGTGCTCGGCGTGCTACGCGAGGAGGCGGGGCGGCTGTGGCTGACCGGCGTCGACAAGCGCGAGCGGCGCGAATTCGCGGTCGCCGATGCGGGCGGCGCCGCGCCGGGCGATCTGGTGCTTGCCGAACTGGCGGGCAAGCCGCCGCGGATCGCCGCGCGGGTCGTCAACAAGCTGGGCGACCCGTTCGCCGCGCGGAGCTTCTCGCTGATTGCGATCCACAAGCATGGTATCCCCGACGTCTTTGCGGTCGAGGCGATCGACGAGGCGAAGCGCGTCGCGCAGCTCCCGCTCGGCGACGACCGCGAGGATCTGCGCCACCTGCCGATCGTCGCGATCGACCCCGAGGATGCGCGCGATCATGACGATGCGGTCTGGGCGCAGGCGGACGAGGATCCGGCCAATGCCGGCGGCTGGAAGGCGATCGTCGCGATCGCCGATGTCAGCTTCTACGTGCGTCCGAAGTCGGAGATCGACCGCGAGGCGCGGCGGCGCGGGAATTCGGTGTATTTCCCCGACCGCGTGGTGCCGATGCTGCCAGAGATCCTGTCGGCGGACGTCTGTTCGCTGAAGGAGGGCGAGGATCGCGCCGCGCTCGCCTGTCACCTCGTGATCAGTCGCGACGGGTCGCTCAAGTCGTGGCGTTTCACGCGCGCCGTCGTTCGGATCGCGGCGAACCTCGCTTATGAGGAGGCGCAGGCGGCGATCGACGGGACGCTGGCGCTCGACATGACCGAGACGGTGCTGAAGCCGCTCTGGGGCTGCTGGGCATCGCTCGCCAAGGCACGCGACGCGCGCGCGCCGCTCGACCTCGACCTGCCCGAGCGGCGGGTGGTGCTCGACGAGAAGGGGCGGATCATGTCGGTCGCGCCGCGCGAGCGGCTCGATGCGCACCGGCTGATCGAGGATTACATGATCGCGGCGAATGTCGCCGCGGCAAAGGCGCTCGAGGGCAAGAAGGCGCCGGTGATGTACCGCGACCACGAGCCGCCGAGCCGCGAGAAGCTGGCGGCGCTGAAGGAGTATCTCGAGACGTTCGGCGTGCCGTTCGCGCTGGGGCAGGTCATCCGGCCGGCGACGTTCAACCATGTGCTCGAGCGGATCGGCGATGCCGATTTCCGGCCGCAGGTGATGGAGCAGGTGCTGCGCACGCAGACGCAGGCCTATTACAGCCCCGCCAATCACGGGCATTTCGGGCTGGGCCTTGGCAGCTATGCGCACTTCACCTCGCCGATCCGTCGTTATGCCGATCTGATCGTGCACCGGTCGCTGGTCGCGGCGTACGGGCTTGGGGCAGGCGGGTTGCCTGCCGAGGATGCGGCCGGGATGGAGGCGATCGGCGAGACGATCAGCCGGCTCGAACGCCGCGCGATGGAGGCGGAGCGCGACACGATCGATCGCTATGTCGCCTCGTTCCTCTCCGAACGCGTCGGCCAGATCATGGAGGTGCGGATCACCGGTGTCACCAATTTCGGGTTCTTCGCGACGGTCGAGGGAATCGGCGGCGACGGACTGATGCCCGTGCGCGACCTTGGCGGCGAATATTTCCGCTTCGACGAGGCGGCGCGGACGCTGGTCGGCGAGGATAGCGGCGACGTCTATGCGCAGGGGCAGATGCTCGACCTCAAGCTGGCCGAGGCGAACCCGGTGTCGGGCGCGCTGCGCTTCGAAATGCCCGAGGGGAAGGGGGCCGCGGGACCGGCACGCGCGCGCAAGCCGGGCCGCGAGATCAAGCGGCGCGGGCGTCCGGCGAACATCCGGCATCAGGGAAAGCGACGCTGATTGTGATCCCCGTTGCCACGGATGTCGCGGAAGCTTTGGCATAAGCCCGGCGAGGTGCTAACGGCGCGCGCATGACGACCGCATTGTCCCACATCCGCAACTTCTCCATCATCGCGCATATCGACCATGGCAAGTCGACGCTCGCCGATCGGCTGATCCAGCAAACCGGCGGGCTGACCGCGCGCGAAATGTCCGAGCAGGTGCTCGACAACATGGACATCGAGAAGGAGCGCGGGATCACGATCAAGGCGCAGACCGTGCGCCTGGCCTACCGCGCGAAGGACGGCGAGGATTACGTCCTCAACCTGATGGACACGCCGGGGCATGTCGACTTCGCCTATGAGGTGAGCCGCAGCCTCGCCGCGTGCGAGGGCGCGCTGCTGGTGGTCGACGCGGCGCAGGGCGTCGAGGCGCAGACGCTGGCCAACGTCTACCAGTCGATCGAGCATGACCACGAGATCGTGCCCGTCATCAACAAGATCGACCTTCCCGCCGCCGAGCCCGAAAAGGTCCGCAAGGAGATCGAGGACGTGATCGGCATCGACGCGTCCGGCGCAGTGCTTGCGTCGGCGAAGTCGGGGATCGGCATCGAGGATATCCTCGAAGCAATCGTCACGAAGATCCCGCCGCCCAAGGGTGACCCCGAGGCACCGCTGAAGGCGATGCTGGTCGACAGCTGGTATGATCCGTATCTCGGCGTCGTCATCCTCGTCCGCGTGATCGACGGGGTCCTGAAGAAGGGCCAGCAGATCAAGTTCATGCAGACCGGCACGATGCATCTGGTCGACCGGGTCGGCTGTTTCCGCCCCAAGATCGAGCAGCTGACCGAACTTGGCACGGGCGAGATGGGCTTCATCACCGCGCAGATCAAAGAGGTCGCGCAGACGCGCGTCGGCGACACAATCACCGATGCGAAGCGACCTGCGCTCGAGGCACTGGCGGGCTTCAAGGAAGTCCAGCCGGTGGTGTTCTGCGGGATGTTCCCGGTCGACGCTGCCGAGTTCGAGAAGCTGCGCGAGTCGATCTCCAAACTGCGCCTCAACGATGCGTCCTTCTCGTTCGAGATGGAGACGTCGGCGGCGCTGGGCTTCGGCTTCCGTTGCGGGTTCCTCGGGCTGCTGCATCTGGAGATCATCCAGGAGCGACTGACGCGCGAATATGACCTCGACCTCATCACGACCGCGCCGTCGGTGGTGTACGAGATCGAGCTGAACCACCCCGATCCGGCGGGCACGACGCATATCGAGCTGCACAATCCCGCCGACATGCCCGAGCCGAACAAGATCGCGACGATCAGCGAGCCGTGGATCGAGGCGACGATCTACGTCCCCGACGAATATCTCGGTAGCGTCCTCAAGCTGTGCCAGGATCGCCGCGGCATCCAGAAGAATCTGACCTATGTCGGCGGCCGCGCGCAGGCGACCTATGAGCTGCCGCTCAACGAAGTGGTGTTCGATTTTTACGATCGGCTGAAGTCGATGTCGAAGGGCTATGCCAGCTTCGATTATCATCAGATCGGGTACCGGGAGGGCGACCTCGTGAAGATGGGCATCCTCGTCAACGAGGAGCCGGTCGATGCGCTGTCGATGATCGTCCATCGCGGTACCGCCGAAGTGCGTGGTCGCGGGATGGTCGAGCGGCTGAAGGACCTGATCCCGCGCCATCTGTTCAAGATCCCGATCCAGGCGGCGATCGGTGGCAAGGTGATCGCGCGCGAGACGATCAGCGCGATGCGCAAGGACGTGACCGCCAAATGCTATGGCGGCGATGCGAGCCGCAAGAAGAAGCTCCTCGAAAAGCAGAAGAAGGGGAAGGCGAAGATGCGCGAGTATGGCTCGGTCAGCATCCCGCAGGAGGCGTTCATCGCCGCGCTACGAATGGGCGACGACGCGTAGATCTGACGTATCCTCCCCTGCGGGGGAGGTGGCGCCGCAGGCGTCGGAGGGGGAGGATACGGAATAGCGGTTTTCCTGTCCTCCCCCTCCGTCAGGCTACCGCCTGCCACCTCCCCCTTGCGGGGGAGGATTCGCGGGTGCGCATCGCCTGCAAACATGACGAATTTGACAGGATGGCGAGGGCGAGGTTGCACGCGCGTTCGTGCATGGCGTCCGCGCCAACGCCCGGATAGCTTGAGGTCATGACACTGCACCCCGTTTTCTATGACGCCAGCGGCCGCCGTCGGCGGCGGTTCACGCTGGGCGTCGTCGCGTTCGTCGCGCTGCTCCTGCTGTCGGTGGCGGTGCTCGTCGTCTCGGTCGGCGTGGTCCCCGCGGCACCGCTGTTGCCGTTCGAGCCCGAGCATCCGGGTCTCCACAGCCTGCCGGCACCGCATAGCGGGCTGATCGGCCGGACGAGGCGCAGCCTCGATTATTACGCGAAGGGGCTGTTCGGGGGGGCGGCAGCGGGGGCCGGGAAGGCGGGGCCGAAGGGTGGCGTCGGCCAGGCCCCGCGCGCGACCAATCCGCGGCTGGCGATCGCATTCCATACGCCGTGGGACGAATCGAGCACGGCGAGCCTCGCGCGGCATGTCGAGCAGCTCGACTGGGTGATCCCGGGATGGGTGTCGGTCACCGGTCCCGATCATGCGATCACGGTGTTTCGCGATACCGCCGGACGTGCCGTCCTCAACCGCGCGGTGCATCGTCCGGTGATCCTGCCGATGGTCCAGAATGCGAAGGACGGCGACTGGGATGGCGCGGGCAGCGCGGCGCTGTTCGCGGACGCGCGCGCACGCCGTGCATTGCTCGACAGGCTGGTCCCGTTCCTCGCGGCGAATCACGCGGGCGGCGCCTTTTTCGATTTCGAGAATTTGCCGCAGGGCGCGCAGGCGAATTACCGGCTGTTCCTGAGCGAGGCGAAGGCGCGCTTCGCACCGCGCGGCTGGGTCGTCGCGATCGCGGCGCCGGTCGGCAACCCCGACTGGAGCATGGCGGCGTATGCGCGGGTAACCGACAAGATTTTCCTGATGGCGTATGACGAGCACGAGACGAGCGGCCCGGCGGGACCGATCGCGTCGCAGCGCTGGTTCGTGCGGTCCGTCGCCGACGCGTCGCGGGGGATCCCGCCGTCGAAGCTGGTCGTCGCGATCGGGTCCTATGCCTATGACTGGCACGGCGATGCCGAGAGCGGACGCGGTGATGCGCTCGGCGTCGAGGAGGCGTGGCAGGCCGCCGCCGATTCGGACGCGCGGCCGAGCTTCGACGCGGGCAGCGGGAACAGCAGCTTTGCCTATGCCGATGGCGGCGTCCGGCACCAGGTCTGGCTGCTCGATGCCGCGAGCGCGTACAACCAGATGGCGTTCCTGCAGAAGGCGGGCGTCGGCAGCGTCGCCTTGTGGCGGCTGGGGTCCGAGGATCCCGCGCTCTGGTCGATCTTCGGCCGCAACCATCGCCGCCTGCCGGCGCCGGGCGCGATCGATGCGATCCCGGCGGGGACGAACGTCGATATCGAGGGCAATGGCGAGATCCTGAAGATCGCGGCGTCGCCGGTCTCGGGTCAGCGAACCGCGATCGCGGCGCGGGACGGGACGGTCGCGGATGTCCGGTTCACGCGGCTGCCGTCACCCTATGTCGTCGAGCGGACCGGCTATCGCCCGCGCCAGCTCGCGCTGACGTTCGACGACGGTCCCGATCCGGAATGGACGCCGCAGATCCTCGACATCCTCAAGCGCAAGCATGTGCCGGGCACGTTCTTCATCGTCGGCGAGAACGCGCTGACGCAGCGTGGCCTGCTCGAGCGGATGGTCGCCGAGGGTCACGAGATCGGCAGTCACACCTATACGCATCCCAATCTGGCCACGGTGTCCGACCGGCAGGCCAGGTTCGAGCTGAACACGACGCAGCGGCTGTTCCAGGCCTTTACCGGACGCTCGCTGCGGCTGTTCCGCGCGCCCTACTTCGGCGATGCGGAACCGAGCACCGCGGACGAGATCCTGCCGGCGCTCGAGGCGCAGCGCCGCGGCTATGTCTCGGTCGGGCTGCACGTCGATCCCGACGACTGGAAGCGGCCGGGCGTTCAGGCGATCATCGACCGGACGATCGCACAGGTCGAGGACGGCAATCCGGAGCGCAGCGGCAACATCGTCCTGCTCCACGACGCGGGCGGCAACCGCGCACAGACCGTCGCCGCGCTGCCCGTGATCATCGATCGGCTGCGTGCGATGGGGTATGAGTTTGTCCCCGTCTCGACGCTCGCCGGCCTGTCGCGCGATGCGGCGATGCCCGTCATATCGTCGAGCGACCGTGCGGCCGCAGTGGCCGATCTCGCGTTGTTCAGCGCGCTCGGTGGCATGGTGATCGCACTGCGCTGGATCTTCGGGATCGCGATCACGATCGGCATCCTGCGCGCGCTGGCGCTGTCCGCGCTCGCGCTGATCCAGGCACGACGCGAATTGAAGACGGTGTTCCCGGCGATCGATCCCGAGCGGTTCGTGACGGTGATGATCCCGGCGTTCAACGAAGAGCGCGTGATCGTCCGAGCGGTGCAGGGCGTGCTCGCCTCGACCGAGGTCGCGATCGAGGTCATCGTCATCGACGACGGGTCGAGCGACGCGACGTCGGCGGTCGTCGCGCAGGCGTTCGCCGGCGACGACCGCGTCCGGCTGCTGACGCTGGCGAACGGCGGCAAGGCGCGAGCGCTCAATCACGGGCTCGAGCTCGCGCGCGGCGAGATCGTCATCGCGCTCGATGCCGACACGCAGTTCGAACCGACGACGATCGCGCGGCTCGCGCGGTGGTTCGTCGATCCGACGCTGGGGGCGGTCGCGGGCAATGCCAAGGTCGGCAACCGCGTGAACCTGATCACGCGCTGGCAGGCGCTCGAGTACATCACCGCGCAGAATCTCGAGCGGCGCGCGCTCGCCCGGCTCAACGCGATCACGGTCGTTCCGGGCGCGGTCGGTGCCTGGCGACTCGCGGCGATCCGTGCGGTCGGGGGGTATCCCGACGATACGCTTGCCGAGGATCAGGACCTGACAATCGCGATCCAGCGCGCAGGGTGGGCGGTGCAGTACGACCAGTTCGCGATCGCGTGGACCGAAGCCCCCGAGACGATGCGCGCGCTCGCCAAGCAGCGGTTCCGCTGGGCGTTCGGGACGCTGCAATGCCTGTGGAAGCACCGCAGCGCGATCGGCCGCAGCCAGCCGAGGGGGCTGGGGTGGGTCGGTTTGCCGCAGGCGATCGTTTTCCAGATCCTGCTCGCCGCGATCTCGCCGATCATCGACCTCGCGCTCGTCGTCAGTTTCGCGACGACCTATGTCGCGGTCTCGGCACACGGCTGGGCGCAGACGAGCCATGATCTCTACACGATGCTGACCTATTGGCTGGTGTTCACGGCGATCGACCTGCTCGCGGCGACGATCGCCTTCGCGCTCGAACGGCGCGAGCGGTGGCGGCTGCTCTGGCTGCTGATCCCGCAGCGGATCGGCTATCGGCAGGTCATGTATTATGTCGTGCTCAAGGCGATCGCGCAGGCGTTGCGCGGTCCGATGGTCGGGTGGGGCAAGCTGGCGCGGACGGGGCGTGTCGCCGCGCCCTGACGGGCCGGGCTGCAGGCGATTGAACCGGACCCATGGTCTGGCGTTCAACCGCGTGCGGCGTATACGGACAGGCGTCGTAGGGCCTGCCCGAAGGGACATGATGACGTATCTGGGATTTACCGCGCTGGTGGCCGCGAGTGCGGCCGCGACGCTTGCCGCGACGCCGGCGGCTGCCGATCCGACGCCACCGCTGGTGTTGGCCGCGGCGAGCCTGCAGGAGTCGCTGACGGCGGCGGCAAATGCGTGGGCGGCCAAGGGGCATGTGAAGCCGGTGATCTCGTTTGCGGCGTCGTCGGCGCTCGCGCGTCAGGTGCAGGCGGGGGCGACCGCCGATCTCTTCATATCCGCGGACGAGGACTGGATGGACGCGCTGGCGGCGCGCAAGCTGATCGTCGCGAACACGCGGGTGACGTTCCTCGGCAATCGTCTCGTCGTCGCGGCGCCGGAGGGATCGAAGACGCGGATCCCGGTGCGTCCGCCGGCAGCGCTGGTCCGCGTGCTGACCGCGGGCCCGCTCGCGATGGCGGACACGCCGGTCCCCGCGGGCAAATACGGGCAGGAGGCGCTCGAGCGTCTGGGGGTATGGGCGCAGGTCGCGCCGCGCGTCGTCCGCGCCGAGAACGTCCGCGCGACGCTCGCGCTGGTCGAACGCGGCGCCGCGCCGCTGGGGATCGTCTATGCGACCGACGCTAAGGCCTCGGCGCAGGTGCGGATCGCGGGCGTGTTCCCCGCCTCGACTCACCCCGCGATCACCTATCCGGTCGCGCGGCTCAGCACGTCGCGCAACCCCGAAGCCGAAGCCTTCCGGCGGTTCCTCGTCTCGCGCGGGGGCAAGGCGATCTTCGTGCGCTATGGTTTCTCGGCCCGCTGAATGGCGGGTGACCTCCTGTTGACGTCGGCGGAATGGGCCGTGGTGGGCCTGTCGCTGAAGGTCGGCGGGGTCGCGATGCTCGTCACGCTGCCGATTGCCTTTGCGATCGCGTGGATCCTCGCGCGGGTCCGGTTTCCGGGGCGCGTGCTCGTCGATGCGCTCGTTCATCTGCCGCTCGTCGTGCCGCCGGTCGTGACGGGATGGCTGCTGCTGATCGCGTTCGCCCCCAATGGCCCGATCGGCGGCTGGCTGCAGGACTGGTTCGGCGTGAGCGTCTTGTTTCGCTGGACCGGCGCCGCGATCGCGGCGGGGGTGATGGCCCTGCCGCTGATGGTGCGGGCGATGCGGCTGTCGATCGAGGCGGTCGACCGGCGGCTGGAAAGCGCCGCCCGGACGCTCGGCGCCGGCCCGTGGCGCGTGTTCTGGACGCTGACGCTCCCGCTCAGCGTGCCCGGCGTGCTCGCGGGGGCGGTGCTGGGGTTCGCGCGATCGATCGGCGAGTTCGGCGCGACGATCACCTTCGTCTCGAACGTGCCCGGGCAGACGCAGACGCTCCCGCTCGCGATCTACTCCGCGCTGCAACAACCCGGCGCGGAGGCGATGGTGTGGCGGCTGTCCGCGATTTCGGTGTCGCTGTCGCTGGTCGCGCTGGTCGCGTCCGAGCTGCTCACGCGGCGCGCAGGGCGGGGTCTTCATGTCCTTTGAGATCGACGTGCGCAAGCGACTGGGGGAGGCCGAGGTCGCGCTGACGCTGGCGGCGGGCGACGGCGCGACGGTGCTGTTCGGCCCTTCGGGCGTCGGCAAGACGAGCGTGCTCAATATGGTCGCGGGGTTGCTGCGCCCCGATAGCGGGCGGATTCTCGTCGATGGCGAGACGCTGTTCGACGACGGGATCGACGTACCGCCCGAGGCGCGTCGCGCAGGCTATGTCTTCCAGGAAGCGCGGCTGTTTCCGCATCTGAGGGTGCGCGCGAACCTGCTCTACGGTGCGGGCCGCGATACCGGCGCGTTCGAGGACCGGATCGGGTTCCTGGGGATCGGGCACCTGCTCGACCGCTGGCCCCGTACGCTGTCGGGTGGCGAGGCGCAGCGTGTCGCGATCGGCCGCGCGGTGCTCAGCAACCCGCGTTTCCTGCTGCTCGACGAGCCGCTGGCGTCGCTCGATCGCGCGCGGCGCGAGGAGATCCTGCGTGCGATCGAGCATCTGCGCGACGTGATGCGGCTGCCGATCCTGATGGTGACTCACGATCCCGACGAGGCGGAGCGGATCGGCACACGCGTCGTGCGGATGTAGCCCGGACATGAAAAAGGCGGCCCGGGAAAACCCGGACCGCCTCTTTCGTAGCTCGCTGACGCGTTTAGCGCTTCGAGAACTGGAAGCTACGACGGGCCTTCGCCTTGCCGTACTTCTTGCGCTCGACGACGCGGCTGTCGCGGGTCAGGAAGCCTGCAGCCTTGACCGATGCACGCAGCACCGGCTCGAAGCGGGTCAGCGCCTGGCTGATGCCGTGCTTGACCGCGCCGGCCTGGCCCGAAAGACCACCACCCTTGACGGTGCAGACGACGTCATACTGACCTTCGCGCTCGGTGATCCCGAACACCTGGTTGATGACGAGACGCAGCGTCGGACGTGCGAAATATACTTCCTGGTCACGACCGTTGATCGTGATCTTGCCGGTGCCGGGCTTGACCCAGACGCGTGCGACGGCGTCCTTGCGACGGCCGGTCGCATAGGCGCGGCCCTGCTTGTCGAGGATCTGCTCGCGCAGCGGCATCGGCTCGCGGACGGGCTCGTTCGAAACCGGTGCTTCGATATCGCCTTCGCTGGTCGGCAGCGTCTGTGCGGCAGGGGCAGCCGGCGCGGGCTGGTTGGTCAGGCTCGCGAGATCGGCGAGCGACTGGCGGTTGTCGGACATTATGCGCCCACCTTGTTCTTGCGGTTCATGCTGCCGATGTCGAGCACGGCAGGGTTCTGTGCCTCGTGCGGATGCTCGGTGCCCTTGAAGATACGCAGGTTGCGCATCTGCTCACGACCCAGCGGGCCGCGCGGGATCATGCGCTCGACAGCCTTTTCGAGAACGCGCTCCGGGAAGCGGCCGTCGAGGACCTTGGCGGCAGTGATGCCCTTGATGCCGCCGGCATAACCAGTGTGCTTGTAATAGATCTTCTTCGCGGCCTTGTTGCCGGTGAAGCGGATCTTGTCGGCGTTGATCACGACGACGTTGTCACCGCAATCGACATGCGGGGTGAACGACGTCTTGTGCTTGCCGCGCAGGACGTTGGCGATGATCGATGCGGCACGACCGACGACGAGACCTTCCGCGTCGACGATATGCCACTGCTTCTCCACCTCGTGCGGCTTGGCCGACTTGGTGGTCTTCATGAGCGCCTTCATGGGCGTTGGACCTTCCAGATTGAATGCAAGCACGCCGCAGGGTTTCCCCCGCAGCGCGAATGCCCGCCTAATGCTGAAAGGGGGTCTTCAAGTCAAGCTTTCCGCCGGTTTGCTGACGGGTATCATGATACCCGGGCAGGGCTGCCGACCCGATGCGCGGCGAAAACCGTGGCGATCAGCAGCAGCGCGGCGTTGGCCTGGTGCGCGACCGCGACATGGATATCGACACCCGTCATCAGCGTGGCGATGCCGAGAAACACCTGAAGCGTGACGAGCCCCACGACCCAGAAACCCGCGCGCGCGCCGAGTCGCGTCGTGCGGACCGCGAGCCAGACGAGCCCGGCGGCGGTCGCAAAGGCCAGCCAGCGGTGGATGAACTGCACCATGATCGGGTTGTCGACCGCGTTGGTCCAGCCGGGTGTGAGCATCGGCACGCCTGCGGGGAACAGGCTGTCGCCCATCAACGGCCAGCTGGCGAACGCGTATCCTGCATCGAGCCCGGCGGTGAACGCGCCATAGACGAGCTGGATGAAGAGCAAGGCGAACGCGGCAATCGCGATCGGTGCGAGGCGGGCAGGGGCGGCGAGACGCGACTTGTCGAGCGCAAGCAGATCGAGCGCGGTCCAGACGATCCCGGCGAGCGTGACGAGCGCGGTCATCAGATGGACCGCGAGCCGGATATGGCTGACATCGGTGCGCACCGACAGCCCCGACTTCACCATCCACCAGCCAATTGCACCCTGCAACGCGCCGAGCGCGAGCAGCGCGCCGAGACGCCAGCCATAGCCGGCGGGGATCTGCCGACGGACCGCGAACCAGATCAGCGGAAGCGCGAAGGCGGCTCCGATGGTGCGCGCGAGCACGCGGTGGAGATACTCCCAGAAGAAGATCTCCTTGAACCCGTCGAGCGTCATGCCGCTGTTGAGCTGGCTGTATTCGGGGATCTGCTTGTAGTTGGCGAACTCGGCCTGCCACTGCGCCAGTGTCAGCGGCGGGATGATTCCCGTGATCGGCTTCCATTCGGTGATCGACAGCCCCGAATTGGTGAGCCGCGTGATCCCGCCGACGACGACGATGCCGACGATCATCGCGGCGACGACGAGGAGCCAGATCGCGACCGCTCGCGGGCGCGCTGTGGAGAGGAAGGCGGCACTGGGCTGAAGCATGCGACAGCCCTACGCCCCTGCGCCGGGGGCGTCGAGTATCAGGAGTTACCGCAGGCCGGATTTCCGATCTGACAACCGAGCGTGCACCGGACGAGCGGCGTCGCGGCGGGTTCGCGCAAGCCGGCGGGATGATGCGCAAAATTTACCGATGTGATGTTGTATCCTGTCCTCGAATCGCCTATCTGACGGAAACGATGTCGACCACCACCCACACGCACGCGTCCGCACATGCGCACCGGCCCTGGCTTGCCGGGCTCGACCGCTATGCGATCGGACTGTCGGGGCTGTGCATGGTGCATTGCCTGGCGACGTCGGTTCTGCTCGCGCTGATGTCGACCGCGGGCGGCGTGCTGCTCGATCCGATCTTCCACGAGGTCGGGCTGACGATCGCGATCATGCTGGGCGCGGTCGCACTGGGGCGCGGCGTGCTGCATCACGGCCATGCGCTGCCTGCTGCGATGGGGGCGTTCGGGCTCGGGATCATGGGCGGCGCGATGACGCTGCCGCATGACGCAAGCGGGCTCGAGACGGTCTGGACGGTCGCGGGCGTCGCGTTGCTCGCGCTCGGGCACGAACTCAATCGCCGGGCGGCGCACTGAGACGCAGTCCATGCGCCGCGTCCGCGGCGTGCTTGCGGCAGGCGCTGCGGCACCCTAGCTTGACCGGATAATGGCAGCACACGCGCACAAGCATCACGAGCCGCAGGGTATCGACCTCACCGTCGCGGCGCAGGCGGCGCTGGAGAAATCCGGCGAGCAGTGGACGAGCATGCGTGCGAGCGTCTTCGCCGCACTGGCGGGGTTCGACAAGCCTGCCAGCGCCTATGACATCGCCGAGTCGGTGTCGAAGACCGAGGGCAGGCGGGTCGCCGCGAACAGCGTGTACCGGATCCTGGACCTGTTCGTCGGCGCGAACCTGGCGCGGCGTGTCGAAAGCGCCAACGCCTATGTCGCGAACGCGCACCCGGAATGCCTGCACGACTGTATCTTCCTCGTGTGCGACTCCTGCGGACAGACGACGCATATCGACGACGATCCGGTCACGCGCGGCGTGCGCCATGCAGCAGAACTTGCCGGATTTACCCCGGTGCGGCCGGTGATCGAGGTGCGCGGTCGATGCGCCGCGTGCGAGGCGCAACGCTGAAGGATGCGCCACGCGCAGATAATCTGATGCGGGGCGCGGGGTTTCGTTCGGTAGCAATCGACACCAAACCTGTGCTGCGATAAGCCCGTCCGATGGCTGATACTCCTGTAACCCCGTTGCTCGACACGGTTTCGACCCCAGACGATCTCCGCAAGCTGAAGCCCGAGCAGCTTCGCCAGCTCGCCGACGAGCTGCGCACCGAGACGATTTCCGCGGTCGGGACGACCGGCGGGCACCTCGGATCGGGGCTTGGCGTCGTCGAGCTGACGACCGCGATCCATTATGTGTTCGATACGCCGCGCGACCGGCTGGTCTGGGACGTCGGGCATCAATGCTATCCGCACAAGATCCTGACCGGTCGCCGTGACCGTATCCGCACGCTTCGGCAGGGCGGGGGGCTGAGCGGCTTCACCAAGCGCAGCGAGAGCGAATACGACCCGTTCGGCGCGGCGCATTCGTCGACCTCGATCTCGGCCGCACTGGGTTTCGCCGTTGCGAACAAGATCGCGGGCAAGCCGGGCAAGGGAATCGCCGTGATCGGCGACGGCGCGATGTCGGCGGGCATGGCCTATGAGGCGATGAACAATGCCGAGCAGGCGGGCAACCGTCTGGTCGTGATCCTCAACGACAACGACATGTCGATCGCGCCGCCGGTCGGCGGGCTGTCGGCCTATCTGTCGCGAATCGTGTCGAGTCGCGAGTTTCTCGGCATCCGCGAGCTCGCCAAGAGGCTCGCCCGCCGCCTGCCGCGACCGTTCCACAACGCCGCGCGCAAGACCGACGAGTTCGCGCGCGGGATGACGATGGGCGGCACGCTGTTCGAGGAGCTCGGCTTCTATTATGTCGGGCCGATCGACGGGCACAATCTCGATCACCTGATCCCCGTGCTCGAGAATGTCCGCGATGCGGAGGAGGGCCCGATCCTCGTCCATGTCGTCACGAAGAAGGGCAAGGGCTATGCCCCCGCCGAGGCGGCCGCGGACAAATATCACGGCGTCCAGAAGTTCGACGTGATCTCGGGCGTGCAGACCAAGGCGCCACCGGGACCGCCGCAATATCAGAACGTGTTCGGTGCGCAGCTCGTAGCCGAAGCGGCCAAGGACGACCGGATCTGCGCGATCACCGCGGCGATGCCGTCGGGGACCGGGCTTGACGCGTTCGCCAAGGCCTATCCCGACCGGTTCTTCGACGTCGGAATCGCCGAACAGCACGGCGTGACGTTCGCGGCAGGGTTGGCGGCGCAGGGCATGCGGCCGTTCTGCGCGATCTATTCGACGTTCCTGCAGCGCGCCTATGACCAGGTGGTACATGACGTCGCGATCCAGAACCTGCCTGTGCGGTTCGCGATCGACCGTGCGGGGCTGGTCGGCGCGGATGGCGCGACGCATGCCGGCTCGTTCGACGTCACCTATCTCGCGACGCTGCCGAACTTCGTCGTGATGGCGGCGGCGGACGAGGCCGAGCTCGTCCACATGACGCACACCGCCGCGCACTATGACACCGGCCCGATCGCGGTGCGCTATCCGCGCGGCAACGGCACGGGGGTGGCGCTTCCCAGCACGCCGGAGCTGCTCGAGATCGGCAAGGGCCGGATCGTCCGCGAGGGCAAGACCGTCGCGATCCTGTCGCTCGGCACGCGACTCGAGGAGGCGCTGAAGGCAGCCGAGGTGCTCGAGGCGAAGGGGCTGTCGACGACGGTCGCGGATCTGCGCTTTGCCAAGCCGCTCGACATCGAGATGATCCGCAAGCTGCTGACGACGCACGAGGTCGCGGTGACGATCGAGGAGGGCGCGGTCGGCGGTTTCGGTGCGCATGTCCTGACGCTGGCGAGCGACGAGGGGCTGATCGATGGCGGGCTCAAGCTGAGGACGCTGCGGCTGCCCGACCTGTTCCAGGACCAGGACAAGCCCGATGTGCAATATGCCGATGCGGGGCTCGATTCGGCCGCGCTCGTCGAGACGGTGTTGAAGGCGCTGCGGCACAATTCGGGCGGAGTCGCCGAAGCGCGCGCATGACCGGACCGACCAAGGCCGTCGTGATCATCGCGCTCGCGGTGATCGTGATGGTGTCGCTGAACATCGCGATGTGGCGGCGGATGCGCGCCGGCCTGGCCGCCGCAAAGGCCGACCAGGCCGCAAATCCCGAGCTGTTCGACCAGGACGGCGCGCGCATTCCCTAGCGCGCTGCCGCATCCGACGGGCGATGGCCTGTCGATGGTGCCTTGGACCCATGGCCGCAGAGCAGACCGGCCCGGCGCGCAGTTTCCGGCCGGCTAGAACACGCACGCCCCGACCGCCCGGCGCCGTCTGGCAGACGACCTGCCGCAGCATGGTTGCCGATTGCGACAAGATCGTTATGAGACATAATATCATATCGGTTGTGTGCGGGAAGACTTGGTGGCGAGAGCGTTGAAGCGAAGGGGGGCAAGCGGGGCGATCGCGCGAATGCCGCGAAGGCTGTCGCGCGTCGTCGGCGTGATCGGGTTGATGGCAGGATCGTCGGTCCAGGCGCAGGAGGCAGATGACGCGACCGAGCGCGACGACATCGTCGTGCTGGGAACGCGGACGTCGCGGGATGCAACGCTCTCGTCCGATCGCGCGACCGAGCTGATGTCACAGTCGAGCCGGTCGCTGGAACAGGATCTCCTGCGCGCGGCGGGCACCTATCGGCTGAGCGATGCGCTGGAGCTGGTCAGCGGAAGCAGCCAGCAGAACAACCGCGGCGGCTTTGCCGACAATTTCGCCATTCGCGGCTTCCTCAGCACCGCCGATGGCGGGGGCGAATATTATACGGACGGCTTCATCGCCAACCGGGGGAGCGCACCCGCGCGCGATCCGGCGACGATCGAGCGTATCGAGATCCTGAAAGGGCCCGCCGGCGCGGTGTTCGGCGACATCGATCCCGCCGGACGCGTCAACATGGTGAGCAAGACGCCGCGCTTTGCCGCGCACGCGTCCGCGACGCTGCAATATGGCTCGTTCGACACCCGCCGGATCGAGCTCGATGCCACGGGGCCGCTGACCGACACGCTGGCCGCGCGGATCGTCGTCGCGACCAAGGATAGCGACGGCTATCGCGACTTCGTGACGTTGAAGCGCCGGGTGGTATCGCCGTCGCTGACGTTTCGACCCTCCGACGCGGTCCAGTTGACCTATCTGGCGCAGCATATCGCATATGATGCCCCGTTCGATCGCGGCGTGAGCGCGATCGCGGGCGATCCGCTGGCGCTGCCTGCGTCGCGGTTCCTCGGCGAGCCGTCGAACGGCGCGACGCGCGCGCGCGATACGCGGCACCAGCTGACCGGGGAGGCGCGGCTGGGCGGGGCATGGTCGCTGGTCGGCGGGATCGCGTATCGCACCGGTTCGCTCCGCGGCATCTCGGCGGACCAGTCGCGGCTGGTGGACGGGCGGACGCTGTGGCGGCAACGACGCGAGCGCGGCTATGAGGTCGAAGACCTTTCGGCGCGGCTCGAACTGCGTGGCGAGGTCCACGCGCTGGGTGTCCATCGACCCAGCTTCGGCATCAAGGGGTATACGCTCGACTATCTCGAGCTGCTGAACCGGAGAAACCCGACCGCAGCGGATCCCTATGCGATCGACATATTCAACCCGGTCTACGGGGTGGCGCAGGCGCTGCCGCTCCTTCCCAGCATCGATCAGCGCGAAACGCGGCAGGTGCTGTCGCTCTACGCGCAGGATGCATGGGCCGTGACCACGAAGCTCGACCTCGTCGGGGGCGTGCGGTTCGACGCCTATCGCCAGCAACTCGAGCGCAACCTTGTCAACGCGACCACCGTTTCGAAGGCGGAGCCCGTCAACTTCCGGCTCGGTGCGCGTTATGCCGTGGACGAGGCGATCTCGGTGCATGCCAATTGGGGTGAGTCGGTCCAGCTCAATTCGGGGAGCGGGATCGGCGGCGTGGCGTTCGCGCCCGAGCGGGGACACGGTTTCGAGATCGGCGCGGCGGCCCGCCTGAGCGGTCTGGACCTCGGCGTCACCTGGTTCGACATCCGCAAGAGCAACGTCCTGACCACGGACCCCAACGACGCCAATTTCCTGGCGCCCGTCGGATCGCTGACGAGCCGCGGGATCGAGGTCGACGCGTCGCTGCGGCTTGCGCGTCGCTGGCAGGCGGTCGTGAATTACGCGTGGACCAGGGCGCGCAACGACGACCGGTCCTTCGCGACGCCTTTGGCTCTCAACGTGCCGGATCATTCGGGTACGGTCTTCGTCGTGCATCGCTTCGATCCCGGTACGGGCCGGGACTGGCTGGTCAGCGGGGGCCTCGCCTATGTCGGCAAGCGCTCCGGCGCGACCGACGCCAGCGGCCTCGTCCTGCCCGACTATGTGAAGGTCAAGGCATCCGCCGAGATCCCGCTGTCGACGACGCTGACGCTGCGGGGGGAAGTCGATAACCTGTTGAACGCGCGCTATGCGCAAAGCTCGTACAATTCGTTCTGGATCTATCCCGGCGCGCCGCGAACGCTGCGCGCCTCGCTGCGTGCGGAATTCTAGAGGGATGTCATGACCCAGTCCCACACACCGGCAAGGGCCGGCGATACGCAGACCGCGCGCAAAAGCCCGGGCAGGCGCCTCGCGAGTATCGACGCGCTGCGCGGGCTGGTGATGGTGCTGATGCTGCTCGACCATCTGCGCGAGACGTGGATCGTCCTCGTCCCGATGCCCGATCCGGTGGACGCGCGTACCGTAATGCCCGCGCTCGCGATCGCGCGCTTTGCGGCAAGCTTCTGCGCGCCCGTCTTCGTCGCGCTGACGGGACTCGCCGCCTATCTCTTCGCCAGGAGCCATACACCGGGCGAGACCGCGGGTTTTCTCGTCAAGCGCGGGCTCCTGTTGATGGCGATCGACGTCGTGTATTTGTCGCCGCTCTATTGGGGGGTGGTGCCGCAGCCGACATTCTGGCTCCAGGTGATCTGGTGCCTTGGCCTGTGCATGATCCTGCTGGCGGCGCTGATCCGGCTGCCGCGACCTGCGCATATCGCGCTCGGGCTGTTTCTCGTCTGCGGGCACAACCTGCTCGACCCGATACGATTGCAGCAGGGGGACACCCTTTTCCCGCTCTGGGCGCTGGTGCATCAGCGCGACGCGATCGCGTTGCCGTTCGGGTTCATCGCCAAGACGACCTATCCGATCCTGCCATGGCTCGGCGTCATGCTGCTCGGGCACGCGATCGGTCCATGGTTCGGGCACGACGTCGCGCCCACCGTGCGGGTGAGGCGGCTTGTGCGTCTCGGCGTCGGGATGATCGGCGGCTTCGTCGTGCTGCGCCTTCTCAACGTCTATGGCGACGCGCCGTGGTATGTCGTCGAGGGCAGCGGCGTGCGGACCGTGATCAGCTTCCTGTCGATGACGAAATATCCGCCGTCGCTGCTCTTTCTGCTACCGACGCTCGGCGGCGGCGCGCTGATGCTCGCGTTGCTCGAGATGCGCGGCGGGGCGTGGCTGATCGAAAAGCTCGCCGTGTTCGGCGCGGCGCCGATGTTCTTCTATCTCTTCCACCTCACCGTCCTGCGCCTTCTCTATCATAGCGCGCTCGCCTGGTGGGGGCCGACCAGCGGATCGGTCTTCATGGTCGACGGTTATGGCTGGGTGATCGGCTGGTACGTCGCGTTGATCATGCCGCTTTATTATCCGACCGCGTGGTTCTCGCGACTGAAGCAGCGACGCCGCGACATTGCGTGGCTCCGCTTCTTCTGACCGCGCGCCTAACGCTGTTTCTTGGTCAGCGTCGCGGTGAAGTCCGGATCCTTGTTCGCGACCCAGTCGACGAACTTGCGCACGGCGGGGTTCGCCAGCAGCGCTTCAACATCCATCCCGTGGCGCTGCAATTCGGAATTGGTGAAGTTGGCGGTCAGGTTCTGCTGGCAGATCGGATGCATCGGAACCACGTCGCGGCCACCGCGGCTCTTGGGGACCGGATGGTGCCAGATGATGGTCTTTCCCGTCGGGCGACCGCAGAGCCAGCACGCCACCACCTCGACGGGCGTCTCGTCCTCGGCCTGCGCGTCCTCGTAGGGGCCGTGTTTCGAATGTTTACGGGCCATGTGCGTTTCGAGAGTCCCTGATGATGAGGCTGCTAGTAGCGGGGAAGTCGCGCTTGTCACAGCATCGAAGACATCGATCAGCCGGGATGTCAAAGTCGGAAGGACCTGCCGTGGGGGTCGTCGACATCATCGGACACTCGAAGCGCTGCCGTGATGCCGACCTGCTATGCGCCGGCTCGTCGAGCGTCGTAAGATAGGGTTGATGCGGTAGGATCGCTCGGGAATGTATGGCCTTGCGCAGCCAATGGTTCCTTTCGAACGTTTAACTCCGTGCCAGCTTCGCTTTTGGTTACTCATGGGATTCGGCTGGTCGCGGCGCGCCCCGGGCGGTAGGCAGATCATATCCGAAGCCCGCCGAACGCCGGGTGTTCGCCAGCATGTCGAAGCCCTTGAATTAAGGAACTGTGGTTGCCGTCGATGGAAAAAATGCCAGCCCTGGCTCTGACGGGTATCAGCGGCCTCGATGATATCCTGAACGGCGGCCTGACGCCGGACCGGATGTATCTCGTCGAAGGTACGCCCGGTACCGGCAAGACGACCCTCGGGCTTGGCTTCCTCCTGACGGGTGCGGCGACCGGGGAGACCGGGCTCTATATCACGCTCGCCGAGACCGAGGTGGAACTGCGGGCCGTCGCGCAGACGCATGGCTGGTCGCTGGACAGTCTGACATTGTTCGAGATGGTCCCCGCCGATGGGCTGGGCGAAGACCAGGAACAGACGCTGCTGCATCCGAGCGAGGTCGAACTCGGTGAAACCGTCCGCGATATCATGGCAAAGGTCGACGAGGTCCGGCCGACGCGCGTCGTACTCGACAGCCTGTCCGAACTCAGGCTGCTCGCGCAGAGCCCGATCCGCTATCGTCGACAGATCCTCGCGCTGAAGCACTTCTTCTCGACGCGGAACTGCACCGTGCTGTTTCTCGACGACAAAAGCGGGACGGGGAGCGACCTGCAATTGCACAGCATCGCGCACGGCGTCGTGTCGCTCGATCAGATCCTGTCGGGCTTTGGTGCGCAACGGCGGCGGCTGCATGTCGTCAAGATGCGCGGGGTCAAGTATCGCGGCGGCTATCACGACTTCGAGATCGAGCGCGGCGGCCTGCGCGTCTATCCGCGGCTGGTCGCATCGGAGCATGAGACGGCGGAGGCTGGCGCCGCGGTTTCGACCGGCTCGCTCGAGCTCGACGCGCTGCTCGGAGGCGGGCTCGTGCCCGGAACCGCGACGTTGCTCACGGGCCCGGCGGGGGTCGGCAAGACGACGGCGTCGGTGCAATGCATGGTCGCCGCGCTCAAGCGGGGCGAAAACGCCGCCTATTTCCTGTTCGACGAGCGGATGCCGACATTGCTCACGCGCAGCGCGTCGCTCGGCATGGACCTCGAGCCGTATCTCCAGAACGGTCAGCTCGAATTGCGCGCGATCGATCCGGCGGAGATGTCGCCGGGGGAGTTTGCCGATGCGATCCGCAGGACGGTCGAGGATCACAGTGCGACGCTCGTCGTCGTCGACAGCCTCAACGCGTATCTCCAGGCGATGCCGAACGAGCAGTTCCTCGTCCTTCAGATGCACGAGATGCTGACATATCTCGGGCAGAAGGGCGTGGTCAGCCTGCTGATCCTCGGGCTTCACGGCGTGATGGGCGACATCCGGTCGGACGTGGATCTCAGCTATCTGTCGGATACGGTGGTCCAGCTGCGCTATTTCGAGGCGCATGGCGAAGTCCGCCAGGCGATTTCGGTGATCAAGACGCGTACCGCGCGGCACGAACGGACGATCCGCGAGTTTCAGATCGGCAGTCATGGGCTCCGGCTTGGTGAACCGCTCCGGCAGTTCCAGGGCGTTTTGACCGGGGTCCCGACATTTTCGGGTGAAGGAAAGACGCTGATGGCCAGCCAGATGGGGACGCTGGATTCACACGGTTAGCATGAACGCGCGCGTTCTGATCCTGGCGCCGCGCGGACGCGATGCGGCGATCGCGGCGGAGCTTCTCGCGCGTGGCGCGATCGAGACGCATGTGTGCGACAGCCAGCGCGACCTCGTCGAAGCGCTGCGCCAAGGCGCGGGTGCCGTCATGCTCACCGAAGAGGCGCTGGCGCCGAGCGCGTCGGACCTGATCGATTGGGTCGCGGGCCAGCCCGCTTGGTCCGATATTCCGTTCGTGGTGCTAGCCAACGGGTCGCGGACACCGCGCACATTGCTCGCGACCAGCCGGTTGGGCGATCTCGGCAACGTCGTCCTGCTCGAGCGTCCGTTGCACGCGGATGCCATGCTCGGCGCCGTGCGCTCGGCGCTCAAGGCGCGCGCACGTCAGTACGAGGTTCGCGATGCGGCCGCGACGCTCGAACAGGCCGTCGTGGACCGGACGGCCGATCTCGAGGCAACGCGCGATGGTCTGGAAGTCGCGCTCGAGGCCGCGGGCATGGGAAGCTGGGACATCGATATCGTCACCGGACTGACCCGACGGACGCTGCGCCACGATGAGATCTTCGGCTATGCGACCAAGCTCGACCATTGGGACGTGGAGAGCTTCCTCGCGCATGTCGATCCGTCGCAGCGCGATGCGACACAGGCGGCGTTCAGCGAGGCGCTAGTGAGCGGCTCGCTCGACATCGAATGCGCGATCACGACGGCAGACGGTCGCAGCCGGTGCATCGTGGCAAAGGGGCGCGTGCGGTACGGCGCCGACGGCAACGCGATTCGGATGACCGGCGTCGTGTCCGACATCACCGATCGCCGCGACGCCGACATGCAGCTCGCGCAGGCGCAGAAGATGGATGCCATCGGTCAGCTCACCGGCGGCGTCGCGCATGACTTCAACAACCTGCTGACGCCGATCGTCGGCAGCCTCGATCTCATCCGACGGCGACACAAGGACGACGAGAAGACGCAGCGCATGATCGGCGGCGCGTTGCAGGCAGCAGAGCGCGCGGCGACGCTGACGCAGCGGCTGCTGTCGTTCGCGCGGCGGCAGGCGCTGCAACCGCGTGCGGTCGATATCGGCAAGCTCATCGACGGCATCGTCGATCTAATCCGCCGTTCGCTCGGGCCATCGATAACAGTGGTTCTGGATATCCCGGCGCATCTGTCGTCCGCCCGCGTCGATCCCAACCAGCTCGAGCTCGCGCTGCTCAATCTCGCGATCAATGCCCGCGACGCCATGCCGGGCGGCGGCCGGCTGACGCTGGGCGTAAGCGAGGCGAGCGTCGATGGCCGCAATGCGCTGGGGCTCAAGGGCGGCGGCTATGTACGGCTCGTCGTCGCCGATACGGGCAGCGGGATGGACCAGGCCACGCTCGCACGCGCGACCGAGCCGTTCTTTTCGACCAAGGGCGTTGGCAAGGGGACGGGGCTGGGCCTCTCGATGGTGCACGGGCTCGCGGCGCAATCCGGGGGGACGCTCAAGCTCGAAAGCGTGCCCGGCACCGGGACGACGATCGAGCTGTGGCTTCCCGCGTCTGCCGAGACGGGTGTCGAGCCGGACAAGCCGGCGGCCGAGCCGGTAGTCGCCGAGCGGGCGGCGACGGTGCTTCTTGTCGATGACGAGGAGCTGGTCCGATCGGCCACCGCGGAGATGTTGCGTGACATCGGCTACAGCGTCATCGAGCTCGCGTCCGCGTCGCAGGCCCTGTCGGCGATACGTTCGGGAATCGATGCCGATATCCTCGTCAGCGATTATGTGATGCCCGGAATGACGGGAGGCCAACTGATCAACGAATTGCGCGCGACCGGGGTTCGTATTCCGACATTGCTGGTCACCGGCTATGCCGCCACGGGCGAGGACGTGCCGGGTGACGTGACGCGCCTCGCCAAGCCGTTCCGCCAGGTCGATCTTGCCGCGCGCGTCAACGAATTGCTTCGGCCGTTGCAGGATCCTGCTGAAACTGCCGCGATCGCACGTTAAAGCCAGTCGGTCGCCAACGCTGACCGCAGCTCGTCATCGCGTTACGATCCACGGCTGCTCGCTTAATGATCAGACTATGGTGGCTGGTCGTGTTGGTCAGCTACCTGGACCAAAGCCGTCTCGCTGCGACCGGTGCCCTCGCTCAGCCCCTCAGGGTCACCCGGTAGGGCACGGGAGCGTCGAAACGTGTGAGTTTGGAAAAATTGCCATAAAAGTGAAATT